>CAZZND010000147.1:0-6360 GCA_964655465.1 uncultured Actinomycetes bacterium | reverse complement strand
CAGATCGGTGGTCCAGTTCCACATCACCGAGCCGCGGATGTGGCCCTTCTCGTACGCGGTGGTGTCCTCGTCGACCTCGACGACGCGGATCGAGGTGTCATCGAGGTTCGCCTCGAGCCACTCGGTCGAGACGAGGACGTCGGTGTTCGCGTAGCCGGTCATGGGGTCCTGCCTTCCTCGGGGCGCTTCGCCCCGGACGGGTTCGTGGAAGCGGGAGCTGATCCGCGGTCGCGACAGCACAGGCGCGACGGGATCATCGCCGCCACCAGCCCTCGGCACCTCGCGCGCACCACGTCGCCGACCCTCCCGCAAGTTGCAGGTGCAACAGTTCTATCCGGCGCCGCCGCGAGCGTCAAGGTCGGGCTCAGAAGACTCCGAGCGCCGCCTTGGCCTCGTCCGACATCATCTCGGGGCTCCAGGCAGGCCGGAAGACCAGCTCGGGACGCACGTCACCGATGCCGTCGATCGGCGCGAGGAACGCCCGCATCTGATCCTCGATCATCGGGCCGATCGGGCACCCCATGGTGGTCAGCGAGTAGCTGATGTCCACATCGCCTGCCTCGGAGACCTCCACGTCGTACACGAGCCCCAGGTCGACGATGTTGATGCCGAGCTCGGGGTCGTAGACCTGCTTGAGCGCCTCGCGCACGCGGTCGGGCGTGACCCCTCCGCCTGCCTCCTGAGCGCCGCGAACGTCCTGGTCCTGCGTCACCACGTCGTGCTCATCCATACGTTCCTTCCTCACATCGTGGGCCTATGCTCTGAAGACCACGATACTTCCCCGCCGATACAAGGGAGTGCCATGTCTTCCATCCGTGCCTTGATCGTCGACGACCACCCGGTCACGCGCGAGGGCCTCCGCACCGCGCTGGAGCTCTCCGACGACGCGGTCGTGGTGGTCGGCGAGGCCGGGAGCGGCGAGGAGGCGGTCGCGCAGGTCCTCGGGCTCTCGCCCGACGTGGTGTTCATGGACGTCCGGATGCCCGGGATGGACGGCATCGAGGCGACCCGCAGGATCCGGGAGGCCTCGCCCGACACGAAGGTCATCCTGATCACGATCGACGAGTCTCGTGGCGCGATCTCCGACGCCATCGCGGCCGGCGTCTCGGGATACCTGCTGAAGGACGCCTCCCCCGACGCGCTCGTCGACGCGGCCCGCAACGCGGTCCAGGGCAACGCGGTGATCCATCCGCAGCTCACGAAGACCTTCATCGAGGAGGCGCAGGCCGCCGGTGACGAGAGCCGCCCGACCCCGCTGTCCAAGCGGGAGCGCGAGATCTTGCAGAAGGTGGCCAACGGCGCGACCACGCGGCAGGTCGCGAGCGAGCTCGGCATCTCCCCGCACACGGTCAAGACGCACCTCGAGCGGATCTTCGAGAAGCTCAGCGCCAACGACCGCGCTCAGGCGGTCGCGATCGCGATCCGCATGGGCATCGTGAGCTGAACCGCCCTACGGCCTCCCCCGCTCAACCCACTCCGGCATCGGTCGATACCCCAGCAGATGGCGACCAACGCCTTGCTCTGCGATGGTCCCGAGGAGGTCGCGCGGCTGCAGTACCACCTGCTCCGCGAGGCTCCCGACCTGATCATCGAGGTCGCGACGGACGTGTTCCGCGCGGTGGAGACGGCCGCGCGAACGCGGCCGGGTCTCGTCGTGGTCAACGTCGACCTCGACGGGGTCGGCGGCCCCGAGATGGTGCGGCGCCTGCGCGCGGCCGCGCCCACCGCCAGGGTGGTCGTGCGCAGCGACGTGCGGGACCCCGCCGTCATCGCCGAAACGCTGGCGGCGGGCGCGGCCGCCTACCTCTCGCGCGCCGAGGAACTCGAGGCCGTGAGCGCCGCACTGGGGACCGTTCGAGCCGGCGGTATGGCGCTCTCGAACGAGGCGGCGTCGGTCCTGTCAACAGAGCTCAGCAGGGCGGTCGCTCGGACTCGCGACCTCGAGGAAGAGCTCACGAAGCTCCGCGATGACGTGTCGCAGGGCACGACCGCGAAGGCCGACTTCCTCGCCAACATCTCCCACGAGCTGCGGACGCCGGTCACCGTTGCGAAGGGCATCGCCTACGTGCTGCGCAACCCGGCGGTCCCCGAAGCGGAGCGTGACCAGTTCCTCGCGCAGCTCCAGGAGTCACTCGACAAGCTCGTCGGGATCGTCGACGAGGTCATCACGCTGGCCGAGCTGGAGCGCGGGACATTCTCCCTGGAGCTCTCGACCATCGATCTCGGACCGCTGGTCCGGAACGCGGTCGATGACGTTGGCCGTCAGTACCCCTCGATCCCGATCCTCGGCCAGGTGTCTGACGAACTGGTCGCGATGGCCGATGGCGGCAGGATCGGGGGTGTGGTCCGCGAGCTTCTGGACAACGCGTGCCGCTATTCACCGCCGGGCCGCCACGTCGAGCTCGTAGCTCGGGCACTCGACGAAGGGGTCGTCGTCTCGGTGACCGATCGTGGCGACGGGTTGGACCGCGCCGTCGTCGCGCAGGCGTTCCGGCAGCCCTTCTCGACGGGGGAGGCGACCCTGCACAAGGAGAAGGCGGGGGTCGGGGTGGGGCTGCACCTGGCTCGCCAGATCGTGCTGGAGCACGGCGGGGTCATGTGGGCCGACCCCTTGCCGAGCGGGGGCACGAGGGTGTCTTTCTGCATCCCCTTGCACGAGGGCGAACGTCTCGAGGCTCCTCCCGCCGGCGCCGCGTGATCCGAAAGTCGGTGGCACGAGGTTCATGCCGGGCGTATCCTCGGCCGAACGCCTCGCCATGCGTGCCCTCGCGATCTCGCTCCTCGCGTTGCTCACCGCCGGATGCACCGGCCTGACGGCCCGACCGCAGCCGGCGCCTCCCGAACCCTTCGCGGTCCGACCGACGGACTCGCCGTTCGTCCGGGTCACCGCGGGCGCGGTCTCTGGTCTCGTACCTGACCGCTGGGAAGCCTCGGCGCTGCAGAGCGGCGCGCGCATGGGGTTCTTGGCGTCGCCCGACCCCAACCGGTTCGCGGCCGAGGGTCTGCCCGCCGCCGGTCTCGCGGTGACCTGGGTCGATGCGACCGCGGTGGGCGTGCCGAGCGACTACTACTACCTGGCCGCGACCGCTCCGACCGCGGCGACGCCGATGTACGACCCGGACTGCGAGGCCGTACGGACGGCGGTGTTCGTCGATCATTCGCCGGCGTACCTCGACGGACATCTCGGGTCACCGGGAGACTTCGTCGCCCAGGCCGCCGGCTCATGCGGCGCCGGCACGGCGCAGGCCCGCCGCTGGTCGTCGTTCGTGGCAGCGCCGGGGTTCGGTCCCGCGCGCGAGCTCGGCATCCCGGCATCAGGGCTCTACGTGGTCACGGCCGTCACGCGGGATACCCCCGGGGCCCGCGCCCGGCTCGCACACCTGCTGCGCAACGTGCGTTTCGGCAACACGGCGATCGGTGACTTCGTACGCGCGGTCGGCGTGTCGGCCTGATCCTCATCGCGGGTCGCGGTCCACGAACGGAGGCCTGAGCACCGTTGCGCCGCCCCGGCGGCCCCTGATATCCACCTCGACCTCGTCGCCCAGCCCCACGACGTCGGCCGGCCGAAGGTACGCGAGGGCGATCCCCGTCTCGAGCGACGGCGAGAAGGTGCCGCTCGTGACCTCGCCGACCACCCGGTCACCGACGAACACGGGGTACCCCGAGCGCGGGATGTGTCGACGCTCGTGCATACGGAGCCCGCGGAGGCGGCTGGGCAGCCCCTCCTCGCGCTGGCGGGCGAGCGCTGCGCGACCCCGGAAGGGTCCCTTGTCCATGGCGACCGCCCAGCTGAGCCCGGCTTCGAACGCGGTCGAGGTCTCGAACAGGTCCTGTCCGTACAAGGGGTACCCCATCTCGAGGCGCAGGACGTCACGGGCGGCGAGCCCGCACCGCCGGCCGTCGAAGGTCACGGCCTCCCCGAGCAACGCCCGCCACAGGTCCACCGCGATGTCCTGATAGGTGAACAGCTCGTACCCCACCTCGCCCGTGTATCCGGACCGCGTCACGATGACGGGACGCCGCCGGAAGTCGGACTCGGTGCACTGCATGAAGCCGAGCGCGTCGCTCTCGGGGAAGACGCGACGCACGACGTGCGGTGCGTCGGGCCCCTGCACCGCCATGAAGCACCAATCCTGGTGGTAGTGCAGGTGCACGCGAGCCGCCGTCTCGGCGTCACCCAGGATCTGCAGCACGCGCTGGGTGTTCGACGCGTTCGGCACGACGAAATACCGCTCGGACCCGAGGCGGTAGATGATCAGATCCTCGATCACGCCGCCGCCCTCGTTCGATACCAGGTTGTACTGGGCCTCCCCTTCGGCGATCGCCGCGACATCGTTCGTGACCACGCCCTGCAGCAGCTCCAACGCCCCCGGGCCGGTGACCTCGACCTTGCCCAGGTGGGTCAGGTCGAACAGGCCGACGCGCTCGCGGACGGCCCGGTGCTCGGCGAGCGCCCCCTCGTACTCGATCGGCATCAGCCATCCGCCGAACGGCCCCATCTTGGCCCCGGCGGCGAGATGCTCGGCTTCGAGAGGCACGTGTTTGACGTCAGCGAGACCTTCCACGACGGTCATCCTAGACGTGGCCCGCCGAGCCCCGGCATCGTCGGTGGGAGCCGGGGGTAGACTGCCTCGCGAGGATGGCGGATGCATACGACGTAGTCGTGGTCGGCGCAGGAACAGGTGGGTACTCCACCGCCTTCCGCGCCTCGCAGCTGGGTCTGTCCGTCGCCCTCGTCGACCGCGACGAACGTCTCGGCGGCACCTGCCTGCTCCGCGGCTGCATCCCGACCAAAGCGCTGCTGCAGTCCGCTGCCGTCATGGACACGGTGAACCGCGCCTCGACCTGGGGCGTGAAGGCCGCCGGGGAGCCGGACTGGCCCAGGGTCCTCGAGTTCCAGCAGAGCGTCGTGGACAAGCTGGTGAAAGGCGTCACCAGCCTCGCCGCGCATCGCGGCGTCGAGGTGGTCCACGGGACGGCGGTCCTGCGTCCGGGACCGGCCGTCGAGGTCGACGGCCGCCGGTTCGATGCGCGTAACGTGGTCATCGCGACCGGGTCTCAGCCGAAGCTGCTTCCCGATGTCGCCCTCTCCGATCATGTGATGACGAGCGACCAGGCCCTGTGGCTCGACCACCCCCCCGCGTCGGCGGCGGTTATCGGGGCGGGCGCAGTGGGGCTCGAGCTCGCGTCCGTCTTCCGCTCGTTCGGCGCCGAGGTCACGTTGATCGAGGCGCTCCCCCGTCTCGCGCCGCTCGAGGACGAGGACGTGTCGAACGAGATCGCCCGGGCCGGCCGCAAGCGGGGGATCCTCACGGTCTCGGGGGCCGCCGTCACGCAGATCAAGGAGACGGGTCACGGGGCCGACGTCGCCTACGAGGCCGACGGCACCGCGTACAGCGTGAGCGTCGAGATCTGTCTGATCGCCACCGGCCGGGGCCCCGTGACGGAGGGCCTCGGGCTCGCCGACGCGGGGATCGAGCTGGACGAGAAGGGGTTCGTCCAGGTCGACGACAGCCTGAGGACCACCGCGGACGGGTTCTGGGCCACGTCGCCGCGACCCCTCTGCAGCTGGCGCACGTCGCGTTCACCGAAGGCATCGCCGTCGCCGAACGCATCTCGGGCATCGACGTGCCCCCGATCGACTATCGCGTGATCCCGAGGGTGACCTACTGCGACCCCGAGATCGCGAGCGTAGGGCTCACCGAGGCCGAGGCGCGCGACCTGGGCCACGACGTGGTCACGACCAAGCTTGACCTCCGCGGGATCGGCAAGGCGAACATCCTGGCCGAGGGTGGGTTCGTCAAGGTCGTGGCCGGTGCCGATGACGGCCCGATCCTCGGCGTGCACATGATCGGCCCGCATGTGACCGATCTGATCGCCGAGGCGATGCTCGCCGTGGGATGGGAGGCGACGCCTTCGGACGTGGCCGCGATGATCCACCCGCATCCGTCGCTGTCCGAGGGCTTCGGCGAGGCCGCGTTGGCGCTCGCCGGCAAGGCCCTGCACTCCGCGTGACGAGGAGACCCGTGGCGACGACCTTCGAGCCGGAGACGACCGCCGGGCGCCCGCTGCCCGACGACCGGCTCCACCACATGCTGTATCTGCTGAAGCTCGCGCGCTACTTCGATGAGCGGATGGAGGCTCTCTACCGTCAAGGCCGACTTCCCGGCGCGATCTACTCCGGACGGGGGCAAGAGGGCACCCACGTCGGCACGGTTCTCGCGCTCGAGCCCAACGACTCGCTGTTCCCGACGCACCGTGACCTCACGGCCCAACTGACCAAGGGGCTGGATCTCAAACGCGTGATGGCGCAGTTCTGGGGGCGGATCGACGGCTACACGCGCGGCCGCGACGGCAACA
>CAZZND010000146.1:0-6374 GCA_964655465.1 uncultured Actinomycetes bacterium | reverse complement strand
CCCTCGTCCGGATAGATCGCGACGTTGTGCTCGTCCGTGTCCCGGTTGTCGAACACGATCTCGAACGCCACACCCGCCGGCACCGCCAGGCAGTTGGTGTCGAACGCGGTCTCCTCTGCGGATATCTCAAGGGTCGCCCCCGTGGGCTCGCAGGTAACGCCCTCTAGATCGCCGTCGTTGCCGTCGCCTCCCCCGCAAGCGGTCGCAACCAGGGCGAGGATGGCAACTAGACCGATCAGTACGTCTCTCGTCTTACGAACGCGCTTCAAGACACCTCTCCCCCTTCGGTCACGACGCGTATCACCTCACACCCTTTGTCGTCGTGCGGCCCCGGGTTGGTTCATCGTCATCGGCCGCCTTCCTGGGGCCTTGGTGCAGGGCCTAACCCGATCGATCCGACGACGCCGCACCCGATCCGCGAACCGGCGTCACCCGTCGCGAGCGTCGTCGCGTCCGGGTCCGGGTGGCGGGCGGGCGTCAGCCACGGTGCAGGTGGGTTGAATCGGGGGCCGGGCGGGCGAGATGGGCGCCGATGATCAGGATGACGCTGTGGACTTATCCAGATCGGGTCACAAGGACTGGGAGAGGCGCACGCTGCCGCCGGGGAGCTCGACGCCGCCGATGAAGCCTTCCTGGAGAGCCTCGCCCTGGCTGAGCAGATGGGACTCGTGCGCGAGATGGCGGGCATGATGACGAAGGTCGCCGGCGTGCGAGCGGCGATCGGGGACGTGGAAGATGCCGTGGAGATCCTTGCGTGCGTCCTCGCCGATCCCTCCAGCAGCCAGCAACTGGTCACCGAGAGCGTCGCGATCAGCGACGCGGCCGAGGAGACGCTGGCCGAGCTGAAGAAGGAGCTCGACCCCGACGCCTACGCCGCGGCATGCGCTCGGGGCCGCGCGAGGCGCATCGAGGTCGCCGTCAAGGAACTGTTGACGGGACCGACGCGGGAACGGTCCCATGAACTCACGTAACGGCTCCTCCCGGGCAGGCAGCGTTCACGGCGTGGAGGTTCGACGGTCTTGGTCGCGGCCCTCCCAAACCCGACCCCGGCGTACGCTCCCCCTGGAGTACCCCCGAGGTCCCGGTGATGTCGCTGCGTTGACGGACTTCGACGAAAGGAGGCGACCGTGTCGACCATCACGACGTTCGCAGGCAGTGACGTCGGGGTGTGGGAGGTCGTGCGGCTCGAGCCGGTCGCAGGCGAGTCCCTGGAGTCGATCGCTCGGTTGGAGGTTATCGAGGGCATCGACCGGGTGGACGGCGCGCGTTGGACACTTCGCGGCGTGCCGAGCTACGAGCGTTACGTCACCCGCGTGGAGCAGCGAAACCTGATCGCGTCCTCTCCGCCACTCGGCCGGCCGGAAGCTACCCGAGCCGCTCTGATCCCCATACGCAAGTCTTCGGGCTGGTGGGACTTGCCGCAGGATGAGCGCCGCGAGATCTTCGAAAGGCGGTCGCATCACATCGCGACCGGGTTCAAGTACTTGCCGGCGGTGGCGCGCCGCTTGTATCACGGACGCGACCTGGGCGAGCCTTTCGACTTCCTCACATGGTTCGAATATGCGCCGGGAGACGAGGATAGATTCGAAGAGCTCGTCCTCACGCTACGCGCGACGCCCGAATGGGCGTACGTGGAGCGCGAGGTCGACATCCGGCTCTCGCGTGAGCCTGGCTAACTGCCGCGCGCGATCCTCTGCTCCTGGGCGTCCGGTTGCGGCGCGGTCCCATCCGGGGAAGGATTCGAGCGTGGACATCCCCCAGACCAAGTACGTGAGGACGCCGGAGGGCGTCTACATCGCCTATCAGACGGTGGGCGATGGCCCAGTCGACATCGTCTGGCAGTTCGATTGGCTGGGGAACGTCGACACGATCTGGGAGTACCGACCGTCCGCGGAGTGGTTCCGCGGCCTCGCGTCGTTCTCGCGTCTGATCTTGCATGACCGTCGCGGAACAGGAGCTTCGAGTCGCAACGTCGACCCCCCTAACCTCGAGACCCGCGTCGGGGATCTGACGGTGGTCCTGGATGCCGTCGGCTCCGAGCGAGCGGTCCTCGGCGGCGCATTCGAAGGCGGCGCGCCCAACGTCTTGTTCGCGGCCACGTTCCCCGAGCGCGTCCACTCCCTCATCTGGTGGTACCCGGCGCCACGCTCGACTTGGGCGCCCGACTACCCTTACGGTGCGAGTTCCGACATCCTGGACCTATCCACGAAGGCCACCATCGACCTCTGGGGCACGGACGCCTACGGGTATTCGGTGTGGACAGGGACCCAGCCGGAGGCGGAATACGTTCCGTGGGGCTGGCTCAGCCGACAGACGGCCACGCCCGACGTGGCTGTCAAGATGGACCGGATCTACAACGAGACCGATGTTCGAGGGGCCATGCCATCGATCATCGCGCCCATGCTCCTCCTGGCTCGCGACAACGACCGCGAGGCGCTCGAGTACCTGGCTACGCTCCTGCGCCAACCCCAGATCCGGCTCTTCCCCGGCGCGGATGAGTTGAAGATCCACGAGCAACCCGCCGTGTTGGATGTGGTTCGGGAGTTCGTCGGCGTCGAGCCGGACGCGCCCGAGCTCGACACCGTCTTGTCGACCGTCCTGTTCACGGACATCGTCGAGTCGACGCAGAAACAGGCCGAGATGGGCGACCACAGGTACAAGGGCCTGCTCGAGCAGCATCACGCGATCGTCCGAGACGCGCTCCGCCGCTGGCACGGTCTCGAGTCGGATACCGCGGGAGATGGCTTCTACGCAACGTTCGATGGGCCGGCACGCGCGATCCGCTGCGCCATCGAGGTCGGTCAGCGCCTCCTCGACCTCGGGATCGAGATCCGCGCCGGCGTGCACACGGGCGAGTGCGAGCTGATCGACGGCAAGATCGGGGGCATCACCGTGTCGATCGGAGCTCGGGTCGCCGCGACCGCGGGCGCATCCGAGGTGCGCGTCTCGCAGACCGTGAAGGACCTGGTGGCCGGCTCCGGTCTGACCTTCGAAGACGCGGGCGATCACGAGCTGAAGGGCGTCCCTGACCGGTGGCACCTATATCGAGTGGTGAAGTAGGTCACTTGAACAGATGACCTCATGGAAGGGCGGAGAGGAGCGCCCGCTCCCGAGAGGCCGGGGTCACCCCGGCGGGGCTGTCTGCTCGAGTTTCTTGTACCCCACCGGGTTCAGCCAGCCGCGACGTCGTGCCGCCCCGGACGCACCAACCGGCCCGGACGCACCAGCCGCACCAGGTCGCCTATCGCCATATGGCCGGGACTGAGCACGTCGGCGTTGAGGGCCAGCCGTCCACGGAACCGGCGCGCGATATCGCGCAGTACCGCCGGGTCGCGTTCGAGCGTATCGGGGTCGACCGTCGTCATCGGGCAGCGTGGCCGCAGCGAGTCGAGGCGGATGATGGCTTCGCCGATATGGAGCTCGGCGCCGGGCCATGTGCGTTCCTCCAGTCCGTCCACACCAGAGATCACGATGTTGGGACGGAGTCGGCGCACGTCGCGACCGAATGCAGCTATCGCGCCGTCGGTAGCCACCAGGAGCGGCAGGATGTCGAACCGCTCCGGCCCGTCGTACGCGGCGAGCCAGGCGTCGTCGCCCGCCGCCCGCTGGACGAGTTCGAGTGCCTCGGGACCGTCCCAGGCGTGACCGTCGATCGACGGCTCTGCGTCGGCGCCCAGCGTGGCGTGCAGCCCGAGAAGGTCGGAATGGATCCGGGAGGTCCGCACGCCTTCGGGACCTCGAACATGCACGATGCGATCACCGGGGATGCCGGTGGCGGTGAGCTGGGCAGACTCCAGCCGCTCTCCGGCGAGCGTCTTCACCGGGTAACGCCAGAGCTGGTCCACGCGCAGGGTCATGGGTGACCGCCCGACCTCATCGCAGCGGGATACCATCGTCGTTGTCGTCCGCGCGGGGGCCCGGCGAGCCGTCGCTCGGAGGCGTCGATCGCGACGTCGTTGATGCTGGCCTCGCGCCGGAGCATCAACCCGTCGGCGTCGAACTCCCAGAGCTCGTTGCCGTAAGAGCGGAACCAAACGTCGTTGGCGTCGTGCCACTCGTACTGGAACCTCACGGCGATGCGATCGTCGCCGAAGGCCCAGAGGTCCTTGCGCAACACGTAGTCGCGCTCGCGCTCCCACTTGCGCTTCAGGAAGGCGCGGATCTCGCCCCGGCCCGTGATGAACTCGTCACGGTTGCGCCACTGCGAGTTGGGCGTGTAAGCGAGGGCCACTCGCTCCGGGTCCCGGGAATTCCACGCGTCTTCGGCGGCCTGAACCTTCGCACGCGCGGTGGCCTCGGTGAAGGGCGGTACGATCGCCTTGTTCATCGCTCGCCTCCCTTCGTGCGAGCCCTCGATCCTTCGAGGTGATCGACGAGAGCCTCGGCAGCGGTCGAAGCGGTACGAGCCGGGAGCGTGCCGCCTTCGAGATAGGCGGTGACTATCGCACCCTCCATCAACAAGAAGAGCTGTTCTGCGATCCGCGTGGGATCGTGCTCCCCGGCGGCCGTCGTGAGCTCCCTCAGGTATGCCCGAACAGCCTTCTTGTGCTCTCGCGCGACTTCGCGCACCGGGTGGGTCGGATCTGGAAACTCCGCAGCAGCGTTGATGAAGCCGCACCCGCGGAAGTCATCGGATGCGAACCAGTCCTCCAGCGCTTCGAATACGGCAAGGATCTGTCCCTTCGGGCTGTCGGCCCTCGACCGCACGGCGCCTTCCAACCAAGCCAACCACCGCTCGTCTCTGCGCCGGAGAACAGCCGCGGCTAGCTCATCCTTCGAGCGGAAGTGGTGGTACAAGGACGCCTTGGCAACTCCGGCGCGCTCTACGACGGCATCCACCCCTATGGCGCGGACCCCTTCGCGGTAGAACAGGTCGGACGCGGCTGCCAGGATCCTCTCCCGGACGCCGGCAGCCGGCTCGGCTTGCATGTTGATAACCATGAGGGCAGTATACAGACCGGTCTGGAATAGACAGACCGGTCTGTTAGTTAGTCACCTCCGGTGGGCGCGTCGGACGCCCCAGACAGAAGGAGGTGCCAGATGGCTCGTCTCCCGCTCATCGAGGCGGATCAGGCGACAGAGGCCGCCCAGAGTGGCCTCGCCCGGGTGAAGGCTGGACTCGGACTCGTGCCGAACATGGCTAAGGCGATGGCTAACTCGCCGGTGGTCGTCGACGCGTGGTTCAGCCTCAACTCCACCCTGGCAGGCGGCGGCCTGGACGCGAAGCTTCGGGAGAAGCTCGCGCTTTCGGTCGCTGAGCTCAACGAGTGCGACTACTGCCTGTCTGCCCACACGGCGATCGGAGGGGTCGGCGGCATCCGCGAGGGGGAGATCTCGGCCGCTCGCAGGTGTGTCTCGCCGAACTCCAAGGAGTCGGCCGCATTGCGCTTCGCCAAGGCGATCGTGGACAGCCGTGGCGCCGTCACCGATCAGGAGCTGGCAGCCGTCAAGGACGCCGGTTTCGGGGAGGGGGAGATCGCCGAGATCCTCGGCGCGGTCGTGCTCAGCATCTTCACGAACTACTTCAATCGACTCGCTCAGACGGACATCGACTTCCCGGTCGTGCGAGCCAGACAGGCGGCCGCGGCCTGATGATTGAGGGTCGGGTCTCCAGCCTGACGGGGCCTGGGGACCCGACCACGTCGCTGTCTCACGCGGCAGATCGCACGGTGACGTGCTCGTGACGATCCGAGAACCTCATCGTTCTGTAAGGATCGGCCTTAGGTCTGCTCACTGGGCAGGTTCCGCGGCGGTCGTCGACGATGGTCTCAGGACGGGTACGAGTCCATCATCGAGTCGGTCGTCCTTGAAACCATGTCGGCGAAGAAGGCCACGGCGAAGAAAGCCACGGCGAAGAAGGCCACTCCTCGTGGCTCATCTCAAGTCTTGGCTAAGGCCATGCCAGCGGAGCCGGGCGACCTCATCGTCATCGACTCACCTCAGGTCGGCTCCCTGCCACGCAAAGGCGAAGTCCTAGAGGTCATCCAGGGCGAGGTGAGCTTGAGTTACCGGGTCCAGTGGGCGGATGGACATCAGAGCCTCTTCACGCCGACGAGTGGCACCGCCCGGATCATCAGGGCATCGGAAAGAGCCTGACCTCGAACCGATGCGGGATGGAAGAGGGTTCCCCCAAACTCGAGGCATGTCGCGAGGGGCCGGTCTTGGTTAGCCGCCCGGTCGCCAAGAAGCATCATCGTTCGATTCCTCCCGGGGGCACGGTGTGATGTCTCACGACATCGTGCCGACATGTGTGGCTTCCTCCGGCGGGGGGAGCGGAGTACGGTTCTGGAAGGCGACCCGAGGGGGGGGGCTCGATGACGACGACCGTTCGCGATGTCATGAGCACCGATCTGGTCACGGTGGAGCCGTCGACG
>CAZZND010000145.1:2478-6415 GCA_964655465.1 uncultured Actinomycetes bacterium | reverse complement strand
GTGGTCATGGCGTGCAGGGCGAGACCGAGGTCGTCCGCGCCGTCGCGGACGAGGTCGAGCACATGGCCCCCGTCGCCGTCGACCCGTACATCGAGCGTGGCGTCGTCGACCACGGTGACGGCGACACCGGCGACGCTGAGGAGGTCGGCGAGGCGTGCGGCGCCGTCATTCACCTCGACCCGCAGGGCGCCGGTGCGGTGCACGAGGGCCTGGGTAGCGCCGGCATGGCGCAGCTTGCCGCCGTCGATCATCACCACCTGGTCGCACACGCGCTGCACGTCGTCGAGCAGGTGGGTGGCCACCAGCGCCGAGATGCCGAAGCTGGCGAGCCGACCGACGAGGGCGAGCATCTCCTCGCGGCCTATCGGGTCGAGGCCGGCGGTGGGCTCGTCGAGCAGCACCACCTCCGGGTCGGCGACGATGGCCTGGGCCAGCTTCGTGCGCTGGCGCATGCCCGTCGAGAAGCCCCCGATCGGCCGGAACCGAGCCTCGTCCAGGCCGACGAGGTCGAGCACTTCCGACGCGCGCTGGCGGGCGGCACGGGGCGGCAGGCCGGCCAGCTCGCCGAAGGTGGCGACGACGTCGGCAGCCGTCTGGTCGGAAGGAAGGCATTCGTGCTCGGGCATGAAGCCGATGTGGGCCCGCACCCCGATCGGATCGTCGGCCACGGCCCGCCCCACGACCTCGATCGTGCCCGCGGTGGGCCGCAGCTGTCCCAGCGCCAGGCGCAGCAACGTCGTCTTGCCGGCGCCGTTGGCACCGACCAGCCCCACGCAGCCGCGGGGGACGTCGACGGTCAGCTCATCGAGCGCGAGGGTGCCGGTCGGGTACCGGAGGCAGAGCCCCTCGGCGCGAAGTAGGAGATCGTTCAACGTGAGCCTTCTCTACGAGCTCGGCGGTCGGGCTTCCTTCGGCCAGGTCCAGGAGTAGTAGACGATCCCCGCGAGCAACATGACCTCGATGGCGCTGCCGAGGATGTAGTAGTTCCACTCGCCGATCGCGCCGGCGATGATGGTGAGGGCATAGATGACGCCCAGGGCGATGTTGGCGATCCGGTCGACTCCTGGTCGCAGGATGAGTGAGAGGAACACCATCAGCGCGGGGATGACGACATAGGCGGTCACGATGAGTAGGTAGGACTGGTTGATGGTGAACCCACTGATCTTGCCCGCCTCGATGTCGGCCCGGATGTCGGCCCGGAAGAGGGAGTAGTGGTCAACGTAGATGAAGACGAACAGCATCGAGGTCCACAGCGCCGAGATCTTGGTCCTCACGTTCACGTTGGACGGTTCGAGCTTCGTTCCGGCGCTCATGTGTGGCCCTCCCGGGTTGGTTCCTCGGCCGCTGAACTCATCTTGTTCCCCTCCTTACCTCTCCCGCTGAAGTCCACCACCGGCCATCCCTTGGTGTGCGGGCGAACGTCCCCCTGGTGACGGGACTAAGAGGCCTTGGGCTCAACCACGAAGCGCCAGAGCCGCCAGCTGCGAGCACCCGGCGCCTGCTATCGGGGAGACCCTTCCGCTCGAGTTCGCCACGAGGCCGAGATGCCTGAGGGGTAGAACCTCGTATTGGGGCAACCGAATCCTTACGGTCACCCCGATCCGATGGCGCTGGCGGAGGCGCAAGTGACCGGCGCCGATATCTGGCGGACCGACGAACACGACACAGTGACGATCACGTGGGATGCCAGCGGCGACCCCGTTGTCGCGGGGGAACGCTGAGCCCCGCGTCATGGCCGATACCTGCACTACGCGACGGCGTGAGATCGGAACCCGATGGCGGACCGCTCGGTCCGAACCTCTAAGTATCGTGCACGGGATGAGCGTGTCCACCATCCGGCCGGCATACAGCAACTGGCCCCGGTACAACCAGCGGCTCCGCGATGCCGTGGGGGCGATGACGGAGGAGCAACTGGCGATCCAACCCTCGCCGGAGCGGTGGCCGGCCTGGGCGACCGTGGGCCACGCCGCGTGCCAGCGCGTGTTCTGGCTCTGCGACTTCGCCGGCGAGCCGAGCGCGGAGACCACTCGGTTCACGAACGCCGCGAACGACTGCCCGGGCGACGATGACCTCGAGCACGTGCTCAGCGCGGAGCAGCTCGTCGAAGCGCTCGACTCGACCTTCCGCATCGTGGAGGCCTGCCTCGACCGGTGGACCCTGGACATGCTCGACGAGGAGATCCGCCACCCGGAGTGGGGCGAGGACTGGGTGCACACGCGCGGATCCGTGATCCAGCGGGTCTTCACCCACGACGTCTGGCACAGCGCCGAGCTGAACGAGATGCTGGGGGTCGCGGGACTTCCGCAGATCGACCTCTGGGACTAAGGAGACACGAGATGAAGGGTGCACCGATCGTGCTGGTTCCGGGGTTCTGGCTCGGCGCGTGGGCGTGGGACGAGGTCGCGGGCCTGCTGCGCGCCGACGGCCACGAGGTCACCGCGCTCACGCTTCCCGGCCTCGAGTCGACCGACGCCGACCGTTCCGTCGTCACGCTGTCGGGCCACGTCGACGCGATCTGCGCGGCGGTCGAGGCGGCGGGGCAGCCCGTGGTGCTCGCCGTGCACAGCGGCACCGGCTTCTCCGGCTACGCCGCCACCGACCGGATCCCCGAGCGGATCGCGGCCATGGTCTACGTGGACTCCGCGCCCGGGAAGGGAGCCTTAGATCCGAGCTTCGAGGGTGTGGAGAAGCCGATGTCCCTGGAGGAACTTCGGGCTGAGGAGAACCTCGACGGTCTCTCCGAGGAGCAGCTCACGACGTTCGCTCAGGGCGCGGTGCCCGAGCCCGGTGCCCTGATCCGAGAGGCAGCCGACCTCACGAACGACGCGCGGTTCGACGTGCCCACCACGCTGATCTGCACGGGGTACTCGTCCGAGCAGTACAAGCAGGCCGTGAGCGAGGGCTACGCGTGGCTCGCCGGCGTCCCCGAACTCCGCGCTGTCACCTGGCTCGACCTGCCCACGAGCCACTGGCCGATGTGGTCGAAGCCCAAGGAGCTCGCCCAGATCCTGAGCGGCATCGCGGCGGCTTCTGCCCTGAAGTAATCGTCACACGGTGACGACGACCTTGCCGGCGGAGTGGCCCTGCTCGAGGTAGCGGAGCGCGTCGGCCCCTTCCGGGAGCGCGAACCTCCGGTCGACGACCGGGGTCACCTTCCCCGCCTCGATCAGCTCGGCGAGCGCCCGCAGGTCCTCCTTCTTCTCAGCAGAGATGACCGGGCGGAAGCTCTGGCCGGAGACGAGCGACAGTACGGGGCCGCGCAGGATCTGGCGGAAGAAGCCGCCGGTCCAGTTGCCACCGCCGTCGCCACCCACGATCGCGACCACGCCCTTCGGGGTGAGGGCGCGGCGGAGCCGGTGGAGGGGCCGCCGGCCGGCTGTGTCGACGATCACGTCCCAGCGGCGTGCGCCGGCGGTGAAGTCCTCGCGCGTGTAGTCGACGAAGTCCTCGGCGCCACCCCGCTGGCTACCTCGGGATCGTCCGCCAGCTCGGGTTGAGGTCCGTCGATGCGTCCAGCCACGTGACCTGGCGGAGATGCCCGCCGCGCGCTCCGATCGTCCAGATCTTGATCGAGCCGGAACGGTCGCTCGAGAACGCGATGAGCCGTCCGTCCGGGGACCACGACGGGGAGCCATCCTCGCTGGGGGCGAACGTGAGACGGCGAAGCTCGGTGCCGTTCGACCGCATGACCCAGATGTCGGCGGCGAACTCCTCGTGAGGCCCACCGCCGCGGTGGGTGGCGAACGCGATCGACCGACCGTCGGGGGACCACGACGCCCCGTAGGCGGAGAGCCGGTTCGGGCTCACCTGATGTGCTGCGGTGCCGTCGGCCCTCATCACCCAGACGCGCAGGGGGTAGGTGAAGCCGAGGCCGGTCTTGGTGAACGAGATGCGCCTCCCGCTCGGGGCCCACGCGGGGTCGAGGCTGTTCCCCTCC
>CAZZND010000145.1:1352-2468 GCA_964655465.1 uncultured Actinomycetes bacterium | reverse complement strand
GAGAACCGGCCCTCCTCGGCGATCTTCATTGCCTCGATCTGGTTGGGCGCGGGGGTGGACCGGTAGTCCAGGTTGTACCAACCGTGGAGGGCCAGCCCGGTGAGGTTCCGCTCGCCCAGCGTATCGGTGCCGAAGAGCCGCACGGGGAACTGGTACGGCTTCACCCATGGCCCGAAGTGCCAGGCCGTCCCCGCTTCCGCGGCTGAAGGCGATCCTGGTGCCGTAGGGCGACCACGTCGGATACGCGTCCAGCTTGTGCGGCGCCGGGTTGGTGAGCTTGCGGAGCCCGGAACCATCCGCGTTCATTACCCAGATCGCGGTCTCGTGCCCGTACCGCACGAACGCCAGCGTCCTGCCATCCGGTGACCAGGCCGGCTGCCCGGCCCGAGTGACGACCCGTTCGATGCCCGTTCCGTCCGCATGGATCGAGTAGACGCCCTGGCTCGTCTCGGTGAATCGCTCGAAAAAGATCCGCCCGTTGGCGCCCGGCGATGTCGCCGCAACCTGCGGGGCGCCGAGGAATTGGACCGCGAACCCGATCATCGCGGTGAGCGCGATGACGCCGACGAATCGGCGATGCGTGAGGTGACGCATGACTCCCTCCTCCAGAGGCTATCTCCAGGGTAGGAGCGCCCCCGTGGCACCGAGACGGCCAGGTGGCCCCGCCGGCGAGGGACCTCACACGCAGGTGAGCGTGGCTCAGACCGTGACGACGACCTTGCCGGCGGAGTGTCCCTGCTCGAGGTACCGGAGCGCGTCGGCCGCCTCCGGGAGCGCGAACGTCCGGTCGACGACCGGTGTCACCTTCCCGGACTCGATCAGCTCGGCGAGCGCCCGCAGGTCCTCCTTCTTCTCCGCAGAGATGACCGGGCGGAAGCTCTGGCCGGAGACGAGCGACAGCACGGGTCCGCGCAGGATCTGGCGGAAGAAGCCGCCGGTCCAGTCGCCGCCGCCGTCGCCACCGACGATCGCGGCCACGCCCTTCGGGGTGAGGGCGCGGCGCAGCCGGTGGAGGGGTCGGCGGCCGGCTGTGTCGACGATCACGTCCCAGCGGCGCGTGCCGGCGGTGAAGTCCTCGCGCGTGTAGTCGACGAAGTCCTCGGCGCCCAGGGACAG
>CAZZND010000145.1:0-1342 GCA_964655465.1 uncultured Actinomycetes bacterium | reverse complement strand
CGACGCCGGTGACCTCGGCGCCGTAGGCCTTAGCGATCTGGACGGCGAGAGTGCCGACGCCGCCACCCGCGCCGACGACCAGAACGCGCTGGCCGGGCTGCACCTTCGCCACGTCGCGGATCGCCATGAGGGCGGTGATGCCGGAGATCGGCGCAGCGGCCGCCTGCTCGAACGAGAGGCGCGCGGGCTTGCGGAGGAGCGTGTCGCGGGCGCCGACCGCGAGGTCGGCGAGCGAGCCCTCGACGATGCCCATCACTTCGTCGCCGGGGGCGAGATCGGTGACGCCCTCGCCGACCGACTCGACGATGCCCGCCGCGTCGCGGCCGCGGGGGTGACCCTTCCACAACTTCTTGAAGTCGGGCATGAGCCGCGCGAGCTTCGGCTTGCCGGTCATCAGGTGCCACACGTCGGGGCCGATGCCCGCGGCGCGGACCTGGATGCGGACCTCGCCGGGGCCGGGCACGGGCTCGGGGATGTCGCGGAACTCGAGCACGTCGGCCGAGCCGAACCGGTCCTGGACGATGGCCTTCATGGCTGGTTCCTCCTCAGGGTGTGTGTACGGCGTACACTCAGGGTGCAGAACCTACCGTGTACGGCGTACACTTGTCAAATGGCCGAGCGGGTGGAGACGGAACCGGGCAACGAGGCCACGGCGCGCGTTCCCCTCAGCCGCGAGCGGATCCTCCGCACCGCGGTCGAACTTGCCGATCGAGATGGCGTGGAGTCGCTCAGCATGCGCCGGCTCGCGCTCGAGTTCGGCGTGGTGCCGATGGCGCTGTACCGGCACGTGGCCAACAAGGAGGACCTGCTCGACGGCTTGCTCGACGTCGTGGTCGGCGAGATCGATCCACCCACCGCTGACACCGACTGGAAGACCGCGGTCCACGACCGGATCCTCTCGGCGCGCCGGGCACTCCTGCGGCACCCGTGGGCGTCGCGGGTGATGGAGACGCGGACCGAGCCGACCCCGATCGTGATGGCCTACATGGACTCGATGATCGCGATGTTCCGCGCGGGCGGCTTCACGATCGACCTGACGCACCACGCGATGCACGCGATGGGCAGCCGCCTGATGGGGTTCTCGCAGGAGCTGTTCAACGACAGCGCCGACACCGACCCGGCGATGGAGGCCGAGATGTACGCGGCGATGGCCGACATGTATCCCTCGATCTACGAGCTGTTCCTTTCGGTCTCCCACGATGACGCGTCCGTCGTGGGTCCGGGGTGCGACGACCAGTTCGAGTTCGAGTTCGCCCTCGACCTGATGCTCGATGGCCTCGAGCGCCTCAAGGACCGAGCCCAGCCGACGTAGCCTGAAGCCTCTTGACACGAGTCATATATT
>CAZZND010000144.1:0-6451 GCA_964655465.1 uncultured Actinomycetes bacterium | reverse complement strand
CAGCTGCTCGCGGTCGAAGGTCAGCGGCAGGGTGGCCAGGCAGAAGTTGGCGCGCCCCCTGGCCCGCCAGTCGCCGTAGAGATACTTGCCGCGCTCGATGCCGTGCAGGTCCGACCACAGGAGCCGGAGCCGTTCACCGCCGATCTCCATCCCCCGAACTCCTTCGTACCCGAACGGTGCCGGGAGGATACGCGGGTTCGCTCCGGCGCGCAGCCCGGTTCAATCGCGCCGAGGCGGGCGGATGCCGCGGAGCTCCCAGTCGCCTCCGAACGCGGTCGAGATGACCTCCTCCGACTCGCTCGGCTGGGCCCCGAAGCCCTCGGCGACGGGCACCTCGCCCTCCACGACCCGGTTGCGGAGCACCCCGAGCCCCTCGACCTCGACCTCGACGACGTCTCCGGGCTGGACGGGACGCGAGTTGGCCGGGGTCCCGCTGAGCAGCACGTCGCCGGGCTCGAGCGTGATCGTCCGCGCGATGTCGGCCACGAGCTCGTGCATGTCCCAGATCATCTCATCGGTCGAGCCGGACTGGACCGTGGCGCCGTTCACGCGAGTCTCGATGCGCTTGTGGTGGAAGTCCCAATCGGTCACGAGGCCCGGTCCGAGCGGGCAGAGCGTGTCCGATCCCTTCACCCGGAGCATCGACCCGGCATCGGTATCGCGGAAGTCGTGCAGACCGTAGTCGTTGGCGATCGTGTAGCCGGCGATGGAGCGGCTCGCCTCCTCGGGGGCGATATGCGTCGTGCGCCGGGCGATGACGATGGCGATCTCGCCCTCGTAGTTGAGATAGCGGCAGCGCGGCGGGCGGACCACGTCGCCGCCGTGGGCGTTCAGCGCGCTCGGGGGCTTCAGGAAGAACGTGGGCGCCGCCCCGAGCGACGCCTGGAACTCTGCGCGCCGGCTCTCGTAGTTCAGGTGGACGCAGACGATCTTGCTCGGGGACACGGGCGGGAGGTGGATGGCGTTCTCGGCCGGCACACGACGCCCGTCGGGCGCGACGAGGTCGTCGCCCTCGCACGTCACGGTGGTCGGCGTGCCGTCGAGCACGATGCTCCGACTCTCCATCGCCGTAGTATGCAACCCATGGCGGACCTGCAGGGCTTCATGCTCCCGCTCTCGCCCGAGGGACGCGCCTCGATCGTCCCGGCCCCGCCCTGGCACTACTCGGGCGACGTGTTGACCGTCGAGTACCGCGCGGCGCCTGGCTCCGTCGCCCGGTGGCTCCCCTCCGGTGTCGACCCGGCCGAAGACGACCCCGACGCGGTCGCGCTGGTCTTCGCCGACTGGCAGTCCTGCAGCGACTCGGGCGAGGAGCTCTTGGACCCGGTGCGCTCCCAGTACAAGGAGGCGTTCGTCGTGGTGCGCTGCCGGTACGACGGCGAGACCTACTCGCGCTGCATCCTGATCTGGGTCGACAAGGACTTCGCGCTCGCTCGCGGCTGGTACCAGGGCTACCCCAAGAAGCTCGGACAGATCTGGATGACCCGGCCGGTCGTGGTCGGCCACGCGGGTCCTCGGCTCGTGCCTGGCGGGCGCTTCGGTGCGACGCTCGCGGCGAACGACCGGCGCCTCGCCGACGTGACGCTGACGCTGACCGGCAAGAGCGAGACCGGCGGGTTCGTGAACGCGCTGCCGATGCTGCACTCGCGGTGGATGCCGGCGATCGATCCGACCGCCGAGGCGTCGCTCGACGAGCTGGCGACGATGCGTTCACGCGACGTGGAGCTCGGGCCCGTCTGGACGGGGGAGCCGGCGCTGAGCCTCTTCGACGCACCGGCCGAGGAGTTGGCGTCGCTCGTGCCCGTGGAGATGATCGCGGGGTACTGGCGGCAGGTCGGCGCTACCTTCGCCGGCGGCTCGCGCCTGGGCTGAGGAGGGTACGCACCGCGGCTGCGGGGGCAGTTCCACGATGCGATAGCCTGCCACGTCGATGCGATTGCTGCGTTTCCGCCACGGTGACCGGATCGCCCACGGCGCCGTCGCGCCCGGCGAGGACGTGATCCGCGTCATCTCGGGCACCTTCTTCACGGACCCGACGCCGACGGGCGACGAGGTCGCGCTCGACGACGTCCTGTTGCTCGCACCGGTCCTGCCGAGCAAGGTGGTCTGCGTGGGCAAGAACTACGCCGCGCACGCGGCCGAGTTCGGGATGGAGGTGCCCGAGGAGCCGCTGCTGTTCCTCAAGCCCTCGACCGCGGTGATCGGACCCGGTGACCCGATCCGGCTGCTGCCGATCAGTCGCCGGATCGACTACGAGGGCGAGCTGGCGGTGGTGATCGGGCGTCTCGCCCGTCACGTCGCGGCCGAGGACGCCTTCAAGGTGATCTTGGGCTACACGTGCGCGAACGACGTCACGCTCCGCGACCTGCAGAAGACCGACGACCAGTGGACACGGGCGAAGGGGTTCGACGGGTCTTGCCCGCTCGGGCCGTGGATCGAAACCGACGTCGATCCCAACGACGTCTACGTCGAGACCCGGCTGAACGGCGAGACCCGTCAGCGCGCGAGCACCGTGGACCTCGCGTTCGGCGTCGCGACCTTGATCGAGTACATCACGACGTTCATGACGCTCCTTCCGGGCGACGTCATCCTCACCGGAACCCCGGAGGGCGTCGGGAAGCTCAGCGCCGGTGATGAGGTCGAGGTCGAGGTCGAAGGCGTCGGCGTCCTGCGCAACGGGGTGGTGGGACCGTGAGCGAGGTCCGGTGCCGGTTCGCGCCCGCGCCGAGCGGATCGCTGCACGTCGGCAACGTCCGCAGCGCGCTGTTCTCATGGTTGTGGGCGCGTCACCACGACGGCACGTTCATCCTGCGGGTGGAGGACACCGACACCTCGCGCGTCACCGAGGAGGCCTTCCGCGGCGTGCTCGACGACCTCCGCTGGCTGGGTCTGGACTGGGACGAGGGCCCCGAGGTCGGTGGCGCGAACGGTCCCTACCGCCAGTCCGAGCGCGGCGATATCTACCAGGCCAAGGCCGACGAGCTCGTGGCCTCGGGGCACGCGTATCGCTGCACCTGCACTCCCGAAGAGCTGGAACAGCGGAACGAGATGGCGAAGGCGAGAGGAGAGGCCCCCGGCTACGACGGCACCTGCCGCGACCTGACCGATGACGAGCGCGCCGCGCGCGAGGCAGAGGGCCGCCCCGTCACCGTCCGGTTCCGGATGCCCGAGCGCGAGTGGGTGCTCGACGACCTCGTCAAGGGCGAGGTGCGCTGGGCCCCCGGCCAGCTGGGGGACTTCGTTCTGATGCGCGGCGACGGCTCGCCGCTGTTCCTCCTGGCGGTCGCCGTTGACGACATGCTCATGGGGGTCACGCACGTGGTGCGGGGCGACGATCTGCTCGCGGCGGCGCCGCGCAACGTCGCGGTGATCCAGGCGCTCGGCGGCACCGCACCCACGTACGCCCACGTACCCCAGGTGGTCGGCGCCGACCGCAAGCCGCTGTCGAAGCGTCACGGCTCCACCAGTGTCGAGGCGTTCCGCGAGCAAGGTTTCCTGCCCGAGGCGATGGTCAACTACCTGGCGCTGCTGGGGTGGTCGCCCGGCGACGACCGCGAGGTCCTGACCCGCGACGAGCTCATCGAGCTGTTCGACCTGTCGCGGGTGTCGTCCAGCCCCGCCGCGTTCGACACGGAGAAGCTCACCTGGCTCAACAACCACCTGATCCAGGGGCTCGATGACGACGAGCTCGCTGCCCGGAGCGTGCACTTCCTGACCGAGGCCGGTCTCGGGATCGAGCCGGCACTGCTGAGACAGGCGATGCCGCTCGTGAAGGAGCGCATGAAGACGCTCTCCGAGGGCGCCGACCTGCTCCGGTTCCTGTTCAGCGACGACGTCGAGCCGAACGAGAAAGCCGCCGGCCTGCTGGCCGATGCGCCCGAGGGGTACCTCAAGGCCGCGGCCGACACGCTCGATGCTCTGGAGGGATGGGACGCGGAGCACATCGGGGAGGCGCTGGACGAGCTGGCGGCATCGGCCGGCCTCAACCGCACGAAGGGCTGGCAGCCGATCCGCGCGGCCGTGACGGGGTCCAACATCTCGCCGCCGTTGCCGGAGTCGCTCGACCTTCTGGGGCGCCAGCGCACGGTCTCGCGCATCCGCGCGCACGCGTGATCCTCGCGTGCGACGTCGACGTCCCGCTCGGCGATCCGCCCGTGTGGGAGCCGAGCGGATGCTAACCGCGCTCGTCGGCCGGCAGGTCTAGACTCCGCCGCGGATGGCCGATCAGCCCGGCGCGCGCACCTCGAGGCGGGACCTCCGGCTGATCTCGGCGGCCCTCGGTCTGTCGTCGTTCGGCGACGAGCTCGCCCTCACAGCCCTGATGATCAAGGCGGCCGAGCTCTTCGCGAAGACCGGCTCGGGTGGAGAGGTGTCCTACGGCGGCTCGAGCTCGGCGGTCGCCGCGCTGCTGATCGCCGGCATCCTCCCGCAGGTGCTGCTCGCGCCGTTCGCGGGCTGGCTGGTCGACCGGACCGAGTCCGCCTTCGCGCTGCGGATGGCGTCGATCGTGCAGGCGTTGCTCGCGGTCGGTCTCGCGTTCGCGAACGACCTGCCGGCCATCCTCGTGCTCTCGTTCCTGCTCGGCGTGGGGGCCACGGTCGCCGCCCCCGCGACCTTCACGCTGGTGCCCGCGATCGTGGGTGGCGGCGACACCACCCGAGCCAACGCTCTGATGGAGACCTCGCGGTACGTCGGGTGGGTCCTCGGCCCACTCGCGGCGGGCTCGCTCACGGCAGCCGCCGACGTGACCACCGCGCTGCTCGCCGACGCGTTCACGTTCGCCGTCATCGCGGCCGTGACGCTGCTGCTGCGCGCGCGAGCTCCCGCCGAGCCGTCATCCGAGCGTGAGCGGCCGCTCCAGGAGGCGCTCGCGGGGTTCCGGACGATCGGGAGGGACCGGCTGATGGTCGCGGCCGTCGTCGTCGTGAGCCTCACGGTCGTGTTCGCGGCGATGGACAACGTCGCCGAGGTCTTCTTCTCCTACGACGTTCTGCGCAAGGGTGCGTTCGGGCTGGGCGCGCTGGCGACCGGTTGGCTGGTCGGCATGGTGATCGGCGCCGCGGTGCTGGCACGGCGCATCCCTCAAGCCCGGCAGGCACCGGCGCTCGCGATCGCCGCCCTCGTCGCCGGCGTCGCGATCGCCTCCGCCGCGTGGGTGGTCAACTTCCCGTTCGCGGTAGCGATGTTCGCCGTCGGCGGGATGGCCAACGGGGTGCAGAACGTGTCGATGCGGTCCCTGATCCATCGGCGGGTGGCCGAGCATCTGCGGGGCAGGGTCTTCTCGGCCTACTCGGGCGCCACGACCGCTGCTCAGCTGACCGCGACGGCGCTCGCCGCCCCGATCGTGGCGACCGCGGGCGCGAGGACGGCGCTCGCCATCGGCGGGCTCGGGGGCATCCTGGTGGGCACGATCGGCCTGGTGTGGGTCGCGGCCGTCAACCGCGCCCCCGTGATGGACCCGACGTCGGCCTGAAACGGAGATGGCCCCGCTCCTCATCTGGGAGTTCGGGCATCGCAGGAACGCCCGGGCGGTGGATACTGGCCACTCGTCGGTGATCCAACTGAACGAACCGTGCCCATCGGGGGTTCATCCACCGTCATGACCGAACGATCCAGTGTCGTCCCGGAGCCCGCGACCGATGTGGCTGCGACCGAGGCGAGCTTCGAGGACTTCTTCGAGTCCCAACATCGAACCCTCTTCCGTCGGATGTGTCTCGTCACCGACAGCAGCGTCCGTAGACGAACACGTGCCTGCTGCTCGTGAGGGCGAAGGGTTTTCGGCCTCCAGAACCTCATCGGGAGCCGAGAGCGCCGCGAACCGTCTGACGATCCTTGCGATGCACCACGCCACAGGTTCCCACCGTTGTCATCGTTGCCAGGATCGCGAGGTTCACGACGCCCGCAGCCGGCGCTGCGCCCTCGAGCGACTGACGCCGTGTTCCTTCGCATGATCGGCCGGCGATCGCTTGCCGGCTCGCCTGCTATCGATGACGATGCGGAGCATGACGATCCGCTTGGACCACACGATCGTGCCCGCGAAAGACAAGATCGCCGCGGCCCGGTTCTTCGCCGAGATCTTCAGCCTGGAGGTCAAGCCGGGCGATGGCTACTTCGCGCAGGTGCAGGTCAACGAGAGCCTGACCCTGGACTTCACCGACGAGTCGGAGCCATGGGATGGCCATCACTACGCCTTCCATGTCAGCGACGCCGAGTTCGAGGGCATCTGGAGCCGGGTGAAGGCCAAGGAGCTTTCCTACGGCAGCGGGCCGGGCGAGCACACAGATGGCCAGATCTACACCCGACGCGGCGGGCGCGGCTTCTACTTCGAGGACCCCGACGGCCACCTGCTGGAAGTCATGACGGTGCAGGAGACTGGCAGCTAGCCGACCCCTGCCCCGCCGCGCTCATGCCGAGGCGCGGGCACAGCGAGCGCGCGATGCGGGTGCCGACC
>CAZZND010000143.1:0-6482 GCA_964655465.1 uncultured Actinomycetes bacterium | reverse complement strand
TGTCGGTCTCGCGGAGGAACGCGAGCACCGCCATCACCCGGCGGTGAACGGCCGGTTCCTCCGTGAGACCGAGCTTGTGGAACATCGAGTTGATGTGCTTCTCGACGGCGCGGTCGGTCAGGAACAGCGCCTTCGCGATCGCGGCGTTGTTCATCCCTTGCGCCATCATCGACAGGACCTCGCGCTCGCGATCGGTGAGCTGAGCAAGCGGCGAGTGCGCCATCCGATCCTTCGCCGCGACGAGCGCCTCGACCACCTTGGGGTCGAGAACGCTCCCGCCGGCGGCGACCTCGGTCAGGGCGCGCACGACCTCGTGCACGTCGCCGACCCGCTCCTTGAGCAGGTACCCGAGACCGGCGGCTCCGTCCTTCAACAGGTCGTAGGCGTAGGCGTCCTCGGCGAACTGACTGAGCACGACGACCCCGATCGACGGATGCTCGGCCCGGATGGCTTTCGCCGCCCGGATGCCTTCGTCGGTCCCCGTGGGCGGCATCCGGATGTCCGTCAGGACGGCGTCGGGCTGCAGTTCGGCGACGGCCACCATCAGGTCGTCGTAGGTGGCAGCGGTCGCGACGATCTCGATCTCGGGCTCCTCGCCGAGCAGCGCGACCGTCCCCTCCCGGACCAGGTAGTTATCCTCGGCGAACACAACGCGCAGCACGCGCGGATGGTACCCGGGGAAGAGGGGCGATGAGCATCAGGGTCGTGCTCGGCGAGGACAACGTCCTCGTACGCGAGGGGGTCCGTGCGTTGCTGGACTCCTACGACGACATCGAGGTCGTCGGGATCGCTGAGGACGCCCCGACCCTCCTTGCCGCCGCGTCCGAGCACGTCCCCGACGTGGTCGTGACCGACATCAAGATGCCGCCGTCGTTCCAGCTCGAAGGGATCGACTGCGCGCATGCGATCCGCCGCGACCATCCCGACACCGGGGTCGTCGTGCTGTCCGCACACGACGACGTCGAATACGCGATCGCGCTGCTCGGCGAGGGGCACAGCGGGCTCGCCTACCTGCTGAAGGACCGCATCGCCCAGGGCGACGAGCTCGTCCGCGCGATCCGCGAGGTCCACGCCGGGGGGAGCGCGGTCGACCCGGCGATCGCCGAGCGTCTGACCGGCAGCAGGCACGCCGACGAGGAGGACCGGCGGATCCTCGACATGATGAGCCAGGGGCTCGGGTACGTGGAGATGGCGGCGGCGCTCGGTACCACGCAGGAGTCGGTGGACATGCGCGTGACCCGGCTGTTCCGACGGATGGCCGGCAACGAGGACTCGGGCGCGTCCACGGCCGACGCCATGAAACGCCTGCACGCGGCGGTGGTCGAGCGGAGCGCCGAGGCCGAGTCGCTCAAGTCCTACGTGCCGTCGCAGGTCGCCGA
Source organism: uncultured Actinomycetes bacterium (assembly GCA_964655465.1). GTDB lineage: Bacteria > Actinomycetota > UBA4738 > UBA4738 > HRBIN12 > AC-51. Next base: position 5,103 of record CAZZND010000143.1, on the reverse strand, counting down.
CCGATTGGTGGATGGCGTGGCGGAGCAGCGCGAGCTCGAGGTCACCGTGCTCTTCAGCGATATCAGGGGGTTCTCGACGCTCTCCGAGCGCCTCGGCGCACGGAAGGTGGCCGACGTGATCGGGCGCCACCTCGGTGCGATGGCCGAAGTGGTGGCCGCTCACGGCGGGACCATCGACAAGTTCCAAGGCGACGCGGTCATGGCGATCTTCGGCGCGCCCGAGCCGATCGAGGATCACGCGGCGCGCGCCGTCGCCTGTGCGCTCGCGATGCAGGTTCGCCAACGCGAGCTCAACGCAGAGGGGTGGGGCCTGGTGGAGGTCGACGGCCTGCACGTCGGCATCGGGCTCAACACCGGCGTGGTCATCGCCGGTTCGATCGGCGGGGGCGGGCGCCTCGAGTACACGGTGATCGGCGACGCGGTGAACGTGGCGCAGCGCCTGCAGTCCGAGGCGGACGGCGGCGAGGTCGTGGCGGCCGCGACCACGGTCGCGGCGGCGGGGATCACCGCCGAGCTCATCGGGATGCGAACCGTGAAGGGTCGCGAGGAGATGGTGGAGGTGTTCCGTGTCCTCGGCACCGGCTGAGCCGGCCCGCCGCCCGTCCCGCTGGCCGTGGGTCGTCTTCGCCTTCTTCCTCGTGAGCGCGACGGTCGGCTTGATCCTCATCGAAGCGAACGACAGCTCGTTCTCCGACGACTGGGCCTACGTGATCGCGTTCTCGCTCTTCGGGGTGACCGGTGCCCTCATCGTGAGTCGGATCCCCGGGAACCGCATCGGGCTGCTCCTCCTGTACGTGTCGGGCGTCACGGCTCTGTCGTTCGTCGGCAACGAGGCCGCCGACTTGCTCACCGATCGGGGTGGCGCCGGCTCCCTCGTGCAGTGGCTCTCGGTGATCGGCACGGCGGGGTTCATGATCGGTCTCGTCCCGGGCCTCTTGCTGTTGCTGCAGCTCTTCCCTGACGGGCGCCCTCGATGGCGCTGGCTCATCTGGGCCACCGTGGCTTTCGAAGGGGGCTTCTTGCTCGCCTTCGCGGCCTCGCCGGACTTCGGCGAGCCGACATTCACGCCGAACCCTCTCTTCGTACCCGTGCTCGAGCCTTTCATCCCCTCGTTCGATCTGGTCTACCCGGGTTTCCTGGTCCTGATGCTGATGTCCGTCGCGTCGCTCATCGTCAGGTTCCGTACCGCCCGAGGTCTCGAGCAGCAACAGATCAAGTGGATGGGCTTCGCCGCCGCCACGATGGTCGGGTCCATCGTGATCGGCGATCGGCTCGCGTCGATAGGGGTGTCGACGGCGATCACCGAGCTGATCCCGGCCATCGGGATGGCTGCCCTGCCGGTCGCTATCGCAGTTGCGGTCCTTCGGTACCGGCTCTGGGATCTCGACGTCGTGGTCCGCAAGGCCGTGCTCGCTGCTTTCGTCGTCTTGATCCTGATGGGGGTGTTCGGCGCCGTCTCGCTCCTGGGCCGGGCCGCGCTCGGCGACGCCGGCGTCGGGGACGCTGTGCTCGCGGCGGCGGTGGGTTTCGCGGCCTGGCCCGCGTTCCGCATCGCGCGCAGGTTGGCCGATCGCGTGGTCTACGGGCGCCGCGCGACGCCGTACGACGTGCTCGCGGGGTTCTCCGACCGCGTCGCCGCGACCTACGCCGATGACGATGTGCTCACGAGGATGGCCACCGCCGTGGGCGAAGGCATCGCCGCCGAGCGGGTTGACGTGTGGCTGGAACCGGCCGGCCGGTCTCGCTTGGCGGCCACGTGGCCGACCGATGCAGGAGCCGACGGCGCCGTCTCGACCGACGGTGAGCGTGCGGCCGTGTTCCCCGTCGAGTTCCGGGGGCAGCGGCTCGGAGCGCTCGGGGTGCGCAAACCGCCGGGTGACCGGATGAACGGGGCGGATCACACGCTGGTGTCGCAGCTGGCCTCGCAGGCAGGCCCCTTGCTCCACAACGTCTCGTTAACCGAGGAGCTCAAGGCCCGGCTGGTCGAGCTGCACGCGGCGCAGCGACGGCTGGTCACCGCGCAAGACGAGGAGCGTCGCAAGCTCGAACGCAACATCCACGACGGGGCGCAGCAGCAACTCGTGGCGCTGGCGGTCAAGCTCAAGCTGACCGACACGGTGGTACGGCGGGATCCCGCCAAGGGGCACGAGATGCTCGCCGATCTGCAGGAAGACGCGCACGCTGCTCTCGAGGACCTCCGCGACCTCGCGCGCGGCGTCTATCCGCCGCTGCTGGCGGACAAGGGGCTCGCCGCGGCGCTCGAGGCTCAGGCGCGACGCTCGCCCCTCCCCGTCGACGTGGACGCGCCGGACGATCTTGGGCGGTTCCCTCCCGAGGTCGAGGCGGCGGTCTACTTCTCGTGCCTGGAGGGTCTCCAGAACGTCGCGAAGTACGCGGAGGCGAAGAGCGCGCACGTATCCCTCGGACGGGCCAACGGGCACCTCGTGTTCTCGGTGCACGACGACGGCCGCGGCTTCGAGCCGTCCGTGGCGTCGTACGGGTCCGGTCTGCAGGGCATCGCCGACCGGATGGCGGCGCTCGCCGGCGACGTCGAGGTCGAGAGTACGGTGGGTGCCGGGACGACGGTATCGGGCCATATCCCGATCAACCCGGTCACAGGAAGAGGGGATGGATGAGCGCTCGGACGACCCCACCGCCGAAGGGTCTGCGCCGTGTGGAGCGATGGCTGGTCGGCCTCGCCATGGCGATCGTCGCCTTCCTGCTGGAGCGGATCGTCGTGAAGGGGTTGAAGAAGCGCGGCGAGCAGGTCGAGCCCGCCGCACCCGAGCCGACGACGCTCACGTCGCGCGGCGGCGAGGTGGACTTCGACGAGGCCTGATCGGTCGGCGTCAGTGCCGGCTGCGGACCAGGTCGACCACGAGCCCGATCGTGAACAGCAGCCCGATCCCCCCGAGCGTCCACGGCACCCAGGGCGCGGCGCGGTCGCTCGTCGTCACGATGGCGGTCCCGAGCAGGGCCGCCGCGGCGACCGCGCCGAGGGCGAGGTGCCGGCCGGCGCGGCGGACGGTGTTCTCGAGCGAGGCGGCACGGAAGTTGACCTCGAGCTTCTGACCCGGCCGCGCGCCGATGAGCCGCTCGATCGACTCGACCAGCCGGCCGACGCGGACCTTCATCTTCTGGGCCTGGAAGAACAGCGCCTTCGGATCCATCTTCCCGCCCATCCCGAGCACGACGTTGCGCATCGCGAACTTCCCCGCGACCTCGAACGGGTCGAGCTCGGGATCGAGCTGGGCGGTGGCGAGCTGCATCTGCGCCATGGCCTTGCCCATCAGGGTGAGCGACGCCGGCAGGGGGACCCCGTGGCGAACGCCGATCTCGGTCATCTCCTGCAGGATCGGGCCGAGGTTGATGTCCTTCAGCGACGCGCCCCGGTTCTTCGCCATCAGCTTGCCGACGTCCTCGCTGAAGGCGTCGACGTCGAGGTCGGCACGGTCGATGGCGCCGGTCAGCATCAGGGTGATGTCGGTGAGGAACCCGGCGTCCTCCTGCCAGAACGCCATGAGCAGCAGCATCATCTGCTCGCGCATCTGCGGGGTGACCTCACCGACCATGCCGAGGTCGAGCAGGTACACCTTCTCCTCCTCGGGCTGCCACATAAGGTTGCCCGGATGCGGGTCAGCGTGGAAGAAGCCGTCCTCCATGATCTGCTTGTAGAAGGACTCGAGCAGCTGGTAGGCGGTTTCCTTGCGGACGGTGCCTTCCGGCGCGCTCGAGATGGGGCCACCTCCAACGTCGTGCATGACCAGCAACCTCGAGGTCGAGAACTCGCCGTAGAGCGTCGGGACGGCCAGGCGGGCATAGCGTTCGATCACGACCCGCATACGCTCCATATTCGAGGCCTCGATCCGGAAGTCGAGCTCGCGGTGCAGTGAGTCCGAGAGGTGACCGAACACGGCCTCCATGTCGATCACGGCACGGAGGCCCGGCCGGTCGCTCACCTTCTTCGCGAAGACCTCGAGCAGCGCCAGATCCTGTTCGATCAGCTCCTTCGCTTCGGGGCGTTGGACCTTGACGACCGCCTTCTCGCCGTTCGCGAGCACGGCGCGGTGGACCTCCGCGATCGTGCCGGCGGCGAGAGGGGTGGGTTCGACGTGCTCGAACACGTCTTCCCACGGGACGCCGAGCTCCTGCTCCATGACCTTGACCACCTGCTCCTCCGTGAGCGGCGGCACATGCTCCTGCAGGGTCGCGAGCTCCTCGATGAACTCAGGAGGCAGCAGGTCCGGGCGCGTGGACATGATCTGGCCGAGCTTGCAGAAGGTCGGACCGAGCTCCTCCAGCGCCGCGCGGACGCGCTTCGCCTGCCGCTGACGGCCGACGGCGCCTTCTTCGTCGGGCCGTCCGAAGAGCTCCCTCAGCCCGTGCTTGGCGAAGACCGTGGCGATCTTCGTGCCGCGCGCCATGAGGTGGGGACGGGTGTCGGTCTCGACAGCGCTCGAGCGGATCACGGTCGACGAGTGCGGATCGCGGACGGCCTGCGTGGTGCCGTCGGTCGTGTTGACGATGATCACGGTGCAGCGGGCGTTGTGGCTGATCCGGTTCGGCACGTTGCCGAGCAGGAACTCCTTGCGTCCCGCCATCCCCGCGTTGCCCACGACCAGGACGTCGATGTCGTGCTCCTCGACGGCGTGCACGATCGCCATGGCCGGGTCGTCATCGATCACCACGTGCGCCCGCCCGTGCGGCCCGGCGATCTCGGTCGCGTAGATCTCCAGACCGTCGGCGGCTGCGCGGGCGCGAGTCGCGTCGGCGGCGCCGAACTCGGTGTCGGCCGGGTTCGTCGGGACGACCACCTGCACGACGTGCAGCTCGGCGTCGAACCGCGATGCGAACGAGGCCGCCCAGCTCACCGCCCGTTCGGCCGTCTCCGAGCGGTCGGTGCCCACCATCACGCGCGTCACCTCACCCGTGAAGGTGGTCGCCTGGTCGGTCGCCATGCGGGCATGATGGCGGTTCCGGGCCTCGGCGGCCAGAGGGGATCGCACCCCGGGCGGGTGTGGTGCCAGCACCAGCGCCGATCGCGGCACGGTCCGGACCAGCGCCGTTGGTATCCTGACCCGCGCTCGCCGGAGTAGCTCAGGG
>CAZZND010000142.1:0-6509 GCA_964655465.1 uncultured Actinomycetes bacterium | reverse complement strand
TGCCGCGTGCCGCGTACTCCTTCAGCAGGTCGTTCTGCACGGTTCCCTGCAGGTCAGCGGTCGCGATGCCGCGCTCCTCGGCGACCAGCTCGTAGAGCAGCAGCAGGATCGGGGCCGTCGCGTTGATCGTCATCGAGGTCGAGACCTGGTCGAGCGGGATCTCGGCGAACAGCCGGTGCATGTCCTCGACCGAGTCGATCGCGACGCCGGTCTTGCCGACCTCACCCTCCGAACGCGGGTGATCGGAGTCGTAGCCCATCTGCGTCGGCAGGTCGAAGGCGATCGAGAGCCCGGTCTGGCCGTGCTCGAGCAGGTAGCGGAAGCGCCGGTTCGTGTCGTCCGCGGTCCCCATCCCGGCGTATTGGCGCATGGTCCACAGGCGCGAGCGGTACATGCCGGGGTACGGGCCGCGGGTGAACGGGAACGCGCCGGGCTCGCCGAGCTGCGTCGCGGCGTTCCAGCCTTCGAGCGCCTCGGGGCCGTAGACGGGCTGCAGCTCGATCCCGGAGTCGGTGCGCCGCACGTCCTCGCTCATCGAGGTTGAGCCTAACGGGCGCGGAGGGCTAGGGTCGGCGTCATGGACATCGTGGACCCGCGCGTCGACACGTACATGCGAGAGCGGCTGGACCGCTTCGACGACCCCGTGCTTCTCGAGATGGAGAACATGGGTGCCCGGCTCGGGTTCCCCATCGTGGGACGCACGGTAGGCGTGCTGCTGGAGCTGCTGGCCCGGTCGGTGGGCGCCCGCCGCGTCATGGAGCTGGGGAGCGGCTTCGGTTACAGCGCGTACTGGTTCGCGCGAGCCGTGGGCACCGGGGGCGAGGTTCATTGCACCGATGGCGACCCACGCAACGTCGCGAAGGCCGAGGGCTTCCTCGAACGAGCCGGTCTCTGGGACCGCGTGACGTTCCACGTCGGCGACGCCGTCCAGGGGATGGCCTCGGTGCCCGGCGAGCTCGACGTGGTCTACGACGACATCGACAAGGGCGGCTATCCCGCGGCGTGGCTGGCGGCGCGCGAACGCGTCCGCGTGGGCGGGCTCTACGTCTGCGACAACGTGCTGTGGTCGGGCCGGGTCCCGAGCGACGGCGAGCCCGCCGACGACGTCACCGGCGCGATCCGTGAGCACAACCGCCTCATCGCCGAGGACGAGCGGTTCGTGTCGAACATCGTCCCCACGCGCGATGGGGTGCTCGTCGCGCTCCGGATCGCTTGACCCGCTGCACGCGGAGACCCTCCGCGGGCAGGTTCACCCTGGACGTTCCGCAGTAGACTCCGCGCGGCCCGCTGGACGCTGCGGCGAACGGATCCGCCCGCTCCGGCGATACGCTGGGAACCAGGACCAAGGAGCGGATATCCGTGGCGGTGAGAACGCGCAAGACCTCGAACGACTACGGCTCGTTGTACAAGGGTCATCCCGGACAGTGGTCGTGGGTGTTCCATCGGGTGAGCGGGGTCGCCGTCATCCTGTTCCTGTTCATGCACGTGGTCGACACCTCCCTGGTCGGCTGGGGTCCCGAGGCCTACGACAAGGTCGTCAAGGCCTACGCGAACCCCATCGTGCACCTGCTCGAGCTCGGTCTGGTGATCGCGGTCCTGTACCACTCGCTCAACGGGCTCAAGATCACGCTCATCGACTTCTTCCCGCGACTGGTCACGCGCATCAAGCCCCTGTCCATCGGCACGATGGTCGTGTTCCTGCTCATGGTGATCCCGACCACGGTGATCATGCTCAAGCAGACCTACGACCTGTGGAAGGCGTGATCGGCGTGGCGACGACGACCTCACCCTCGCACGCCCCCGCCGGCGCCCGCGACCACCGGGACCGCCGGCTGGGACGTGAGCGCCCGGTGGGCGGCGGCGAGCTCTGGACGTGGCTGTTCATGCGGATCAGCGGGCTCCTCCTGCTGATCCTGGCACTCGGCCACCTCGCGATCATGCACCTGTTCGAGACCGGTGCAGAGCGGATCGACTTCGGGTTCGTCGCGACACGCTGGGAGGATCCCTTCTGGCGGACCTGGGACTGGATGCTGCTCATCCTGGCGCTCGTACACGGCATCAACGGCCTGCGCAACATCACGCTCGACTACGTGAAACCTCCGGGCGCTCGCCTCGCCATCAACATGGCGACCTACGTGCTCGGGTTCGTCCTCATGGTGCTCGGAACGATCGTGGTGGTGTCGTTCGACCCCACGAAGTGGGGCCCCGTCGGATGACGACGACGCACACGTACGACGCGCTCGTCGTGGGCGGCGGTGGCGCCGGCATGCGCGCCGCGATCGAGCTCTCGGACAAGGTCAAGACCGCCGTCATCTCGAAGCTCTACCCCACCCGGTCCCACACCGGGGCGGCGCAGGGTGGCGTGTGTGCGGCACTCGGCAACACCGAGGAAGACCACCCGGAATGGCACGCCTTCGACACGGTCAAGGGTGGCGACTACCTCACCGACCAGCCCGCCGCGCAGCTGATGGCCGAGGAGGCCGTCGACGCGATCTACCAGCTCGAACGCTGGGGTCTTCCGTTCAACCGGACGCCCGACGGACGCATCGACCAGCGGCGCTTCGGCGGCCATACCGCAAACCACGGGGAGCGCCCGGTCCGGCGCGCATGCTACGCCGCCGACCGCACCGGTCACATGATCCTGCAGACGCTCTACCAGCAGTGCGTCAAACGCGACGTCCGCTTCTTCAACGAGCTCTACTGCCTCGACCTGCTCCGCACGCCCGACGGCGCGACCGCAGGCGTGGTCGCCTACGAGCTCGCGACGGGTGAGCTCCACGTATTCCGGGCCAAGTCGGTCGTGTTCACCACCGGTGGGTACGGGCGTATGTTCCGCGTGACCTCCAACGCCCACGCGCTGACCGGTGACGGCCCGGCCGTCGTGTACCGGCGCGGGATCCCGCTCGAGGACATGGAGATGTTCCAGTTCCACCCGACGGGCCTCGCGCGGCTGGGCGTGCTGCTGTCGGAAGCCGCTCGAGGCGAGGGCGGGATCGTCTTGAACAAGGACGGCGAGCGGTTCATGGAGCGCTACGCCCCCATCATCAAGGACCTCGCGCCCCGCGACGTCGTGTCGAGAGCGATCTACCAGGAGATCAAGGAGGGCCGCGGCGCCGGCCCGAACAACGACTGGGCCTACCTGGACATCTCGCACCTCGACCCGAAGGTCATCGAGGAGAAGCTCCCCGACATCACCGAGTTCGCGCGGGTCTACCTGAAGGTCGAGCCGACCAAGGAGCCCGTGCCGATCCAGCCCACGGCCCACTACGCGATGGGCGGCATCCCGACGAACGTCGACGGCGAGGTCGTCGACGGCTCCGCCGAGACCGTGGTGCCCGGTCTGTTCGCCGCCGGCGAGTGTGCCTGCGTGTCGGTGCACGGCGCCAACCGGCTCGGCACCAACTCGCTGCTGGACCTGGTCGTGTTCGGACGACGGGCCGGGCTCGCGGCGGCGAGGCACGCGGCCGAGGCGCCGCTCGCCGATGTCCCGGCCGAGCCTGTCGCGCACACGCTCGATCTGCTGAACGGCATCCTCGGGCGAACCCAGGGTGAGAACGCCGCCGAGATCCGCGAAGAGCTCCAGAACACGATGTTCGACAACGCGTTCGTGGTGCGGACCGACGAGGGTCTCGGCGCCCAGCAGGAAGTCCTCGCCGGCCTGCGGGCCCGCTACGACCGGGTCGCCATCGGCGACACGGGCGCCGTCTACAACACCGACCTGATGGAGACCGTCGAGCTCGGGTTCCTATTGGACTGCGCCGACACGCTGGTCGCCGCCGCGCGGGCGCGCACGGAGAGCCGGGGTGCCCACTACCGCGAGGACCATCCGCTGCGAGACGACGCGAACTGGCTGCAGCACTCGCTCGCCTACCGCGAGCCCGACGGTTCCGTCCGCCTCGACCACAAGCCGGTGAAGATGGGTCCGTACGTCCCGATGGAGAGGACGTACTGATGGCGACCGCCGCCGACGTCTTGAACACCTCGGATCGCCATCAGGTCGGGGGCACGATCGCCGGGAAGATCCAGCTCACGCTGCGGATCCGCCGCTTCAACCCCGAGGTGGCCGAGGAGTCGTGGTGGGATGAGTGGACGCTCGAGTGCGACCCGCTCGACCGCCTCGTCGAGGTCCTGCACCAGGTGAAGTGGCACCATGACGGCACGCTCAGCTTCCGCCGCTCGTGCTCCCACGGGATCTGCGGCTCGGACGCGATGCTGATCAACGGACGGAACCAGCTCGCGTGCAAGGTGCTGGCCGAAGATGTCGCGCCCAAGGTCACGATCGAACCGATCCGTGGACTCGCCGTCTTGAAGGACCTCATCGTCGACATGGACCCCTTCATGGAGGGGTTCAAGTCGGTCATGCCGTTCCTGATCAACGACTCGGGTGAGCCCGACAAGGAGCGGCGTCAGTCGGCCGAGGAGCGCGCCCGCTACGACGACACGACCAAGTGCATCCTGTGCGCCTGCTGCACCACGTCGTGCCCGGTGTTCTGGGGCGACGAGGGCTACATCGGCCCGGCGGCCATCGTGAACGCCCACCGGTTCATCTTCGACAGCCGCGACGAGGCCGGGCGCGAGCGGCTCAAGATCTTGTCGGAGAAGACCGGGGTCTTCCGGTGCCGGACGACCTTCAACTGCACCGACGCCTGCCCGCGCGGCATCGAGGTGACGAAGGCGATCCAGGAAGTGAAGCGCCAGATCCTGTTCGAGCGCTTCTGAGCTTCCGGCCCACCACGAGACTCCCGGCGACCGTCGGCGATCGCGCAGGCCGCTACCCTTTGCCGCGATGGATCACCGGGTCGTCATCATCCCGGGTGACGGCATCGGCCCGGAGGTCGCGGCCGCCACCCGACTCGTGCTCGATGCGGCCGACGTCGGCATCACGTGGGTCGAGCACGATGCGGGGATCACGGCGCTCGAGCGGAACGGCAATCTGCTGCCCGAGGCGACCCTTGACGCCATCCGCGGATGCCGGGTCGCCATCAAGGGTCCCGTCACGACCCCCGTGGGTACCGGGTTCCGGAGCGTCAACGTGGCGCTGCGGCAGGCTCTGGACCTGTTCGCCGCCGTCCGGCCGGCCCGATCGCTGCCGGGCGTCGCCACTCGTCACCACGATGTCGATCTGGTCATCGTCCGCGAGAACACCGAGGACCTCTACCAAGGGATCGAGTTCGAGCGAGGCAGCGAGGACGCGCGGGCGCTGCGAGAGAAGCTGAAGGACCTCGGGGGCTTCGAGATCCGAGAGGACGCCGGGATCACCTTGAAGCCGATCAGCGTCTACGGCACGCACCGGATCGTGCGCTTCGCCTTCGAGTATGCGCGCGCCAACCGGCGCGCGAAGGTCACGGTCGGCCACAAGGCGAACGTGATGCGGTACTCCGACGGCATCTTCCTGCGTACGGCGATCGAAGACGCCGCGGACTTCCCGGACGTGGCGTGGGAAGAGATCCAGATCGACCACCTCTCGAGCCGCCTCGCACGCCGCCCGAACGATTTCGACGTGCTGCTACTGCCCAACCTTTACGGCGACATCATCAGCGACCTTTGCGCGGGGCTGGTGGGCGGGCTCGGTCTGATCCCCGGCGCGAACATCGGGTGGGAGTACGCCGTGTTCGAGCCCGTGCACGGCAGCGCGCCCGATATCGCTGGTCAGGGCAAGGCCAACCCCATCGCGATGATCCTGTCCGGGGTGATGATGCTGCGGCACCTGGGCGAGACGACCGCGGCCGAGAACGTGGGGTGGGCGGTCGACGAGGTCCTGCGCCGACGCACGACCCGCACACCTGACCTCGGCGGATCGTCCACGACGATGGAGGTCGCGGAGGCCATCGCGACGATGACGACCGCGTGGGAGCACGGCCCGAGCTAGGACGTGTCTCCTAAGTCGGTGAGCCAGAGCAGCACGGCTGCGAGGACGAGGCCGCCGCGGTAGACGATGGCGTGCTTGTCGTATCTGGTGGCCAGCCCGCGCCAGTGTTTGAAGCCGTTGAAGGCGCGTTCGATGACGTTGCGTCCGCGGTAGGCGGTGCGGTCGTAGGTCACCGGTCGGCCGCCGGATGAGCCGATGCGCTTGCGGTGGGCCTTCTGGTCGTCGGGCTCGGGGATCACGCTGCCGATGCCGCGGGTCCTGAGGTGAGCCCGGATCGCGCGCGAGGAGTAGGCCTTGTCGGCCAGCACCCGGTCGGGCCGGGTCCGTGGCCGGCCGATCGTGCGCTGGACACGCAGGTGCGCGAGCAGCGGCAACATCATCGGCGCGTCACCGGCCTGGCCGGGGGTGAGCAGGATGGCCAGCGGGCAGCCCCGTCCGTCGACCGCGGCGTGGATCTTCGTGCTCAGCCCGCCGCGCGAGCGGCCGAGGGCGTGATCGCCCGGTTCGTCCCGGCAGCGGCGCGGATTCTTGTCATTCGACACCGCACCTGTGTGCTCGACGAGCACGGGGCGATCCTCCCGGGCACTGCGCTTGGCCGTAGCCGAATGCTGGTGCGCCCGCGCGACCGCGGGGATGCCGT
>CAZZND010000141.1:0-6623 GCA_964655465.1 uncultured Actinomycetes bacterium | reverse complement strand
CGGACGCCGTGATCGTGTTCGACACGCACTGGGAGTCGACGTTCGAGCACATCGTCACCGCGCACGACCGGCGCACGGGGCATTTCACCAGCCACGAGCTGCCGCGCGGCATGAGCCAGGTGCCCTACGACATCCCCGGCGACCCCGAGCTCGCCCGGCTGATCGCGGCGCAGGCCGAGGGCCGTGACGACACGTGGATCCTCGCGTGCGAGGACCCGTACCTTCCGATCTTCTACGGCACGGTCAACGTCTGGCGCTTCCTGGGCGACGCCGACACCCCGTGGATCTCGGTGGCGCTCAACCAGTGCTGCACGACCGATGACTTCCTGCTGTTGGGGGAGCTGATCGGCGAGGCGGTGCGCCAGAGCGACCGCCGCGTGCTCCTCCTGGCGAGCGGCGGGATGACGCACCGCTTCTACCCGTTCCGCGAGCTGCGCCAGCACGAGAGCTCGAAGGTGCCAAACAACATCTTGCACCGCGAGTCCTACGAGGCGGATCAGCAGGTGCTCCGCATGTTCGAGTCAGGGGACCACGGGGGCGTCATCGCCGGGATGCCCGAGTACAAGAAGGCGGCGCCCGAGGGTCATTTCGGGCACTACCTCATGATGGCCGGCGCGATCGGCGGCGCTCGCTGCCAGGCGCCGGGCGAGCGTTACAGCGAGTACGAGGCCTCGGTCGGCACCGGCCAGGTGCACGTGTGGTTCGAACGCCCGGCCGACGGGTGGACGGGAGCGGGCGCCGCGGCCTGAGGCCGGCGCCGGGAGGAGGACTGGGATGGCTACGGGGGGGACGGAGACCGGGTACGAACGCCTGGGCGCCAAGAAGCTGACGCTCGTCGACGTCATCTCGCAATCGGTCGGGTTCATGGGGCCGGTGTTCAGCGCCGCGTTCCTGATCCCGCTGATCGCGGGGTTCAGCGCGTCGGGCAAGGGGGCGGGGATCGCGACACCGTTCGCGGTGCTCCTGGCGGCTGTCGGGACCTTCGCGCTGGGCTGGATCGTCGCCCAGTACGCGAAGCGCGTGCACGCGGCCGGGTCGCTCTACGATTACGTGTCGAGCGGTCTGGGCGGTTCCGCCGGGGGCCTCGCGGGATGGATCTACTACGGCGGCACCACGGTGCTGGCCTCGGCCATCGCCTGCCTGGTCGGGTTCTTCCTGGAGTTCGTGATCTTCACCGCCGACCCGGCGGTGCCCGGCGTGATCTCGTCCGAGTCACCGCTACCGGGCTGGGCTTGGAGCCTCATCTTCGTGGTGGGGGTCTTCGTGATCCAGTACCTGGGCGTGCAGCTGTCCACGCGCGTGCAGCTGGCGCTCGCGCTGGTGTCCGCGCTGGCGGTTCTCGCCTTCTTCATCAAGGTGATCGTCGATGCGCCCGCCAACAGCCTGGAGCCCTTCAACCCGACGGAGGCCCCGGATTGGACCGGGCTCCTGTTCGGCGTGCTGTACGGGGTCCTGATCTTCGTGGGCTTCGAGACCGCGGCGAACCTGGCCGAGGAGACGGCCGAGCCCAAGCGCTCGATCCCGAAGGCGGTGCTGCTGACGGTCGTGATCGCGACCGGGTTCTACCTGATCGCGTCCTACGCGCAGGTCGCCGGGTTCGGGTTCGACCTCGCGGTGTTGACCGACCCTGCCGTTGCGGCGGCGCCGTTGTTCGCGCTCGCCTCACCGACCGACGTGGGTGGCTACGGGTCGACCGCGATCTTGAACTTCATCATCGTGGTCGTCTTCCTCGACGTGGTCGCGGTCGGGCTCGGCGCCGCCGTGGCGTCCTCGCACGGGGTGTTCGCACTGGGTCGTGACCGCCGGATCCCCGGAGCGCTCGCCGCGGTCTCGAAGCGCGGCACGCCCATCGGTGCGATCACCTTCGTGGCGCTGGTGTCCGTGGTGATGGTCGGGTTCGCCGAGTTCGCCGACGACCTGTTCGCCTTGACCCCGCGGCAGCCGCACTTCTTCGAGATGTTCGCCTGGCTGTCCACGTTCGGCGCCTTCGCGATCATGGTCGTCTACGGCCTGATGTCGCTCGGCGCGTTCAAGGGGCTGCATGACCACCCCAGCCGCGCAGGCGTGATCATCGCCGCGACGGCCGGGACGTTGATCGCCGCCGGGGCGGTCTTCGGGGCGGTCTACAAGCAGACGGCGCCGAACTCCCTCGTGTGGAAGGCCGTGCTCGTGTGGGCGATCCTCGGGCTGATCGTGACGCTCGCGGTGAAGGGCCGCGAGCCGGCCAGCCATGCGCTGGCGGATCTGCACTCCGACGACGCCGCGTAGCATCGGAAGGATGCCCGATCCGGACGAGCGGCCGCTGCGGCTGGACGCACCTCGCGACGAGGTGCTCCGGCACGCGGCGACCCTCGTCCAGGAGGCCTGGGCCTCGTTCGATCGGTTCCGCCCCGAAGAGCCGCCGCTGGCGGAGCGGATCCAGCGGCTGCTGCGAACCGGTCTGCCCGAAGGCCCCGTCCCCGCGCACGAGGCGCTCGACGACGCGGCGCACATCCTCGACGGGTCGATCGCGCAGCCTCGGCCCCGGTACTTCGCGTTCATCGGCTCGTCCGGCCTCGAGATCGGGGCGATGGCGGACCTGCTCGCGCACACCTACGACATCAACCTGGCTGTTGACGCGCGTGCGGCGACGCAGATCGAGCACCAGGCCGTGCGCTGGGTGGGGGAGTTCATCGGGTTCCCCGCCGCCGGCGGGGCGTTCACGAGCGGCGGCACCATCTCGACCGTTACGGCGCTCGCAGCCGCCCGCGAGCGCGCGCTGCCGGGCTCGCGTCACGCGGGGCTGGGCGGCCGGCCGGTCGCGGTCTACTGCAGCGAGGAGGTCCACTACTCGGTCACCCGCGCGGTCGAGCTGCTCGGCATCGGGAGCGACAACCTGCGCGCGATCGCGTTGGACGGGCTGCGCCGCATGCGGCCTGACGCCTTGGCCGAGGCGATCGACACCGATCTCGCGGCCGGCGCCACCCCCGTGGCCGTCGTCGCGACAGCCGGCACCACGCTGACCGGCGCCATCGATCCGCTGGCGCCGATCGCGGCGGTCTGCCACGAGCGTGGCGTGTGGCTGCACGTGGACGGTGCCTACGGCCTGCCCGCGGCCTCCGTGCCCGATCGCGCGCCGCTGTTCGCCGGGCTCGAGCAGGCGGACTCGTGCAGCGTCGATGCCCACAAGTGGCTCTACCTGCCGAAGGCGTGCGGCGTCGTGCTCGTGCGGAGCCGGGACGCGCTCGAGGGGGCGTTCGCCCACGAGCAGGGCTACCTGCCCCACCAGCAGCACGAGCTGCACGCGGCCGACATCACGCTCGAGTACTCGCGGCCCTTCCGCGCTCTCAAGGTGTGGCTGGCTTTCCGAGCGCACGGCGCCGCGCAGTTCCGCGACGCCATCGCCTGCAACCTCGCCGAAGCCGACCTGCTCTACCGGCGGGCTCAGGCCACCGAGGACTTCGAGGTGCCCGAGGCGCCGCCGCAGCTGTCGATCGTGCCGATCCGCCACGCGCCGCCGGGCGTCGCCGACCTGGACGCGCACAACCAGCGGCTGGCGCAGGCGATCCAGGCCGACGGACGGGTGTTCCTGTCCTCGGCGTTGATCGATGGGCAGGTGTGGCTGCGGCCGTGCTTCGTCAACTTCCGCACGACCGAGGACGACGTGATCGCGCTGCTCGACGTGGCACGGGAGCTGGGCAGGCGCCTGGCGGGGGAGCCGGCGTGAACGACCGCGACGACTTGCTGCCCGCCGAACGCAAGGTGCTCGAGAGCCTCGGGCACCTGCCCCTGGACTTCCGGGCGATGTGGGCGATCTCGAACGTGTTCCGGACCTCGACTGCGCTCCGACGGCACCTGGAGGCCGAGGTCCTCGCGCCCGACCGGCTGTCGTGGACGGCCTTCGTGGGGTTGTGGGTGCTGTGGGTGTGGGGTGAGCTCGAGGCGGCCGATTTCGCCGAGGCCGTGGGGATCAGCCGCCCGACGGCCACCGGCGTGCTGAAGACCTTGGACCAGCGCGGATGGGTGGCGCGCCGGGGCTCGCCCGAGGACCGCCGCCGCGTGCTGCTGCGCCTGACCCCGGCCGGCGAGACGAAGATCGCCGCGCTGTTCCCTCGGTTCAACGCCGTCGAGGCGGGGCTCGCGGGAGCGCTCACGTCCTCGGAGCAGGACCGGCTCGCCGCCATGCTGCGGACGCTGCTGCGGTCGATTGACGGGGCCTAGGTCGAGCGGATCCGTACCGGCATCCGTTTGATGCCGTTGACGAAGTTCGACCGGATCCGCTCGACGGGGCCCGCGCGCTCGATCGACACCAGCCGCGGCAGGAGCTCGGAGAACAGGATGCGGGTCTCGAGCCGCGCCAGGTGCGCCCCGAGGCAGAAGTGCGGGCCGCCCGGTCCGAACGTCACGTGGTCGTTGGGGGTCCGCGTCACGTCGAAACGGTACGGGTCGGGGAACACGTCGGAGTCCCGGTTCGCGCTGACGTACCAGGTCACGACCTTGTCGCCCGCGGCGATCGGCTGCCCGCCCAGCTCGGTGTCGTGCGTGGCCGTGCGCCGGAAGTGCATCACCGGCGTGGCCCAACGAAGGATCTCCTCGGTGGCGACGGTGATGGCCTCGGGGTGCTCGCGCAGGTAGGCGAGCTGGTCCGGGTGCTCCATCAGCGCCGTCATCCCCGCCGTGATCGTGTGACGGGTGGTCTCGTTGCCGGCGATCATCAGGACCCCGAAGTAGTTGTGGTAGTCCTGCTCGCTCAAGATGCCCTCGGACTGCGCCACGGTGAGGGCCTGGATCACGTCGTCGGCAGGTGAGGCCAGGCGCAGGTCACGCTGCCGATCGGCGTAAGCGAACACCTCCAGCGCCGCGGGGGAGCGGAACGGCAGGAGGCGATAGGCCTCCGTGTCCTCGGCATCGACCTGCACGGCCGACAGCTCGGGGTCCTGGTTCGCGATCATCTGGTCGCCCCAGCCGATCAGCTGCGGAGCGTCTTCCTGGGGGACCGTGAAGATCGAGCACAGGAACCGGATGGGGAGCTCGCGGCTGATCTCTGCCACGAAGTCGATCGGCTCGTCCTTCTCCAGCGCGCGGTCGAGCACGCCGCGGGCCACCTCGCGGATCCAGTCCTCGAACCCCCCGACCCCGCGGGCGCTGAATCGCTTCGAGCAGATCCTGCGGAGCTCGGTGTGGCGCGGCGGATCGGTCTCGAGCATCGATCTCCGGATCTCGAGCTGTTCCTCGTCGAGCTCCTCGAGCGAGACCGCCCCGACCTCGCTCGAGTACGTCTCCCAGTCCATGTGCACGGCGGTCAGGTCGTCGTAGCGGGTGACCGCCCAGAACCCCGCGTTGGGCGCAGGCTCCGGATGCCAGATGACCGGATGCTCGGCGCGGAGGCGATCGAACCATCCCCAGGGCACGCCCTCGACGTAGTTGTCGGGATCTTGCAGGTCGATGCCGTCGAGCGTGGCCGTCATCTCCTCTCCCTCAGAAGAACGGCGTGTAGTAGTCGAGCTCCCACGGCGTGAGCTCGGTGGTGGAGGGGTCGTCGACCGCCGCGACGTAGCGCTCCCACTCGGCGCGCTTCAGCATCGTGAACGCCTCGACGAGCGGCGCGCCGAGCGCCTCGACCAAGCGGGTGTCCATCTCCATCGCCACGATCGCGTCCGACAGCGTGGCGGGGACGTGGACCTCGACGGCCGGCGGGGCCCCGAGCGGCTGCATGGCGGGCAGCTCCAGCCCGTCCTCGACACCGAACCGGCACGCGTGCAGCAACGCCGCCGCCGCCAGGTACGGGTTGGTAGCGCCGTCGGGCACGCGGTTCTCGAGGCGCGTCGAGGGGCCACGCTCGGGGCTGATCCGGATCGCGACCGTCCGGTCGTCGTGGCCCCAGTTGGCCCAGTAGCCATTCATCATGTCGGGCTGCAAACGTTTGTACGCGTTCACCGTCGGGGCCGCGATCGCAGCGGTCCCCGCGTGATGCGCGAGCATCCCGGCCATCGCCTGATGGGCGAGCGCGGACAGACCGTCGTCCGCGCTCAGGTCCTCGAGGACGTTGCGGCCCTCGGCGTCGACGAAGCTGATGTTCACGTGCAGGCCGTTGCCACCCCGGTCGGCGTACGGCCGTCCGATGAACGTAGCGCGGTGGCCGCGTGACGCCGCCACCTCGTGCGTGAGGACCCGGAACAGGAAGGCATCGTCGGCGGCGGCGAGGGCGTCGCGGTAGTGGATGTTGACCTCGAACTGCGAGTCGTCGAACTCGGTGGACCAGGCCTCGACGGGCATGCCGCTGCCGATGGCGGCGGCGACGATCGCATCGGCGACGCCGTCGGGATCGACCGCCATGCCGGTCCCGTAGACGCGCGAGGCGGGCGTGTCCAGGGTCCTCCACCCGCCCTCGCCGTCGGGCCGCTGCAGGTAGAACTCGAACTCGAAGGCGATCTGCGGCTCCAGTCCGCGGTCGCGCCATGCCTCGACCGCCAGCTCGAGCGCCCGGCGAGGATCGGTCGAGACCGGGGCCTGACGGTGCGAGAGCCGGCCGATCCCCACCATCGTGCCGGGCTCCCACCCCGGACGGACCGTGTTGGGGACGAGCTTCGCTTCGAGGTCGGGCAGGCCCACGTCGAACGCGAGTCCGGGGATGGGCAGGATCT
>CAZZND010000140.1:0-6673 GCA_964655465.1 uncultured Actinomycetes bacterium | reverse complement strand
AGCTCCTCCTCGATGATCTCGTTGCACAGGTCGATGCACTCGTCGCAGATGTACACGCCGGGGCCGGCGATGAGCTTCTTCACCTGCTTCTGGCTCTTCCCGCAGAACGAGCACTTCAGCAGGTCCGAGTCCCCGAACTTCGCCATCGCGCCTCGGTTTCCTCTCTCCTGGCCTCTCTACGCCGACACGAACGACCGAGCTCATGGCCCGGTCGTGGAATCGGATACTACGCCCCGTTGGGGCTCGTCGCTGTCAACGCCGGCGTGATCCCGCGACCTGTGATGATCTCGTCGATGGCCCCGTACGCGAGGGCCTCGTCGGCCGTCAGGATGAAGTCACGGTCGGTGTCCTTCGTGACCTTCTCGAGGGGCTGCCCCGTGTGCGTGGCGATGATCTGCTCGAGCAGGCGCCGCAGGCGCATGATCTCCCTCGCCTGGATCTCGATGTCGATCGCTTGACCCTGCGCGCCGCCGTGCGGTTGATGCAGGAGCACCCGCGCGTTCGGGAGCGCGAACCGCTTGCCGGGGGCGCCGGCGAGCAGCAGCACCGCGGCGGCCGACGCGGCGAGCCCCATCACGATGGTCGACACATCGGGTTTGATGTACTGCATCGTGTCGTAGATCGCGAGCAGCGCCGACACGTCACCGCCGGGCGAGTTGATGTACAGGTTGATGTCTTTACCTGGATCCTCGGACTCGAGGTGCAGCAGCTGCGCCATGATCAGGTTGCCGACGTTGTCGTCGATCATCGTGCCCAGGAAGACGATGCGGTCCTTGAGCAGGCGCGAGTAGATGTCGTACCCGCGCTCGCCGCGGCTCGTCTGCTCGATGACGGTGGGAACCAGGTAGCTCTGCACGGGCTGGATGGTCATAGCGTCTCCTTCGCTCCCTGGCCGGCCTCGGCTATGGCGGCCGCGGTCTCCTCGGGGCTCTCCTCGGTGATATCGGCGTGTTCGACCACCAGGTCGAGGGCCTTCGTTCGGATGATATCCCCGGCCAGCGTCACGATCTGACCGGAACGATCGAGCTGTGTTGCGAGCTCCTTCGGGTCGCGTTCATACGCCTGGGCGAGCGTCGAGATCTCGGCGCCGAGCTCGTCGGCCGTGACCTCGATCTCGGCGGCGCGCGCGACGCCCTCCAAGGCGAGGTCGGCGGTGATCGCGCGGACCGCGTGTTCGCGGCTGTCCTCGGTCAGCCGGTCGCGGTCCCACCCCTGGATCTCGAGCATCTGGTCGAGCGTGATGCCGTAGCGACCGGCCTGCTCCTCGGCGTGGTGCACGCGGTGCACGGTCTCCTGTTCGATCAAGGACTGAGGGAGCTCGACGTCGACCGCGTCGACCAGCGCCTGGAGCGCCCGGTCGCGCAGGACCCCCTGGACCTCGCGCTCCTTCGCCTCGTGGATCTTCTCGGCGAGGTCGGCCCGCAGCTCCTCCATGGTGTCGAACTCGCTCGCGGTCTTGGCGAACTCGTCCCCCGCCTCGGGCAGCCGCAGCGCCTTTACCTCCTTGACCAGCACGGTGAAGGCGACCGTGGCCCCGCCGTTCTCCTCGCCGAAGCGCTCGGGCAACGCGTCCTCGAACTCGAGGATCGTGCCCGGCTTGGAACCAGGAAGCTTCGCGTCGAAGCCCTCGCCGAGCTCATCGGAGCCCACGTTGTAGAGGTAGTCCTCGCGCGAGAGCGCTTCGAGCGCCTCGCCGTCGCGCTTGACGGAGATCGTCGTCGTGACGAAATCACCTTCGGCGGCGGGACGGTCGACGGGCTCGAGCTCGCCGAACTGGCGCTGGAGCCGCTCGACCCAGCTGTCAACCTCGGCGCCGGTCACCGTGGTCGACGGACGGGTGATGCGCACACCTTCGTAGTCGTCGTCGGTGAAGACGACACGCGGGCGAACCTCGACCGTCGCCGTGAAGATCAGGGGCTTGCCGGGCTCGAGCTGCTCGACGTCGACGTCCGGGTCGCCGATCGGCGCCAGGTCCTCGTCGGTCACGGCGTTGCGGAAGTAGGAGGGCAGCGTGGCGTTGACGAACTCTTCGAGGACCACCTCACGGCCGACCTGGGCGTCGATGATGGCCTTCGGAGCCTTGCCGGGGCGGAACCCGGGGATCTTGACCTCTCGGGCGATGGCCCGGTAGGTCGTGTCCAGATCCTTCTCGACGCGGTCGGCAGGGACCTCGATGGTGAGCTTGACGGTGTGCGTATCGGTGGTCTCGACGGTCGTCTGCATCCTGTGGTCCAGGCTACCCGAGATCCCTTCGTGCGACCGAAGCGCGGGAAGCAACGGGGCCGGAAGGAGAGGCCAAGAGGACAGGTAGGCTGACGCGATGTTCGAGCAGGAGCTCGCGTTCGCGCACCAGCTCGCCGATCGTGCCGCCGGGATCGGCCTGGGCTTGTTCCGAAGGACGGGGCTCAAGGTCATGCGCAAGCCTGATCGCACGCTCGTCACCGAGGCCGACCTCGCGATCGAGGGGATGATCCGTCGTGAGCTCGCCGCCGCCTACCCCGACGACCGGATCGTGGGTGAGGAGGAGGGCGGCTCGCACGAGCCCGGCGGGCGTGTGTGGGTCATCGACCCGATCGACGCGACCGCGAACTTCGCGCGCGGCGTGCCCATCTGGGCGGTACTGATCGCGCTCAGGGTCCACGGCGACACGGTGCTGGGGGTGGCCGAAGCGCCCGGACTCGGTGAGCGCTACGCGGCGATCGTGGGTGGCGGCGCCACGCTGAACGGAGCGCCGATCCACGTGAGCGAGGTGGACGAGATCGGCGAAGCCCACGTGCTGGTCGCCGAGATGAAGTTGTTGCTCGGCGGACCGTACAGCGAGGCGGTCAGGGGGCTCGTCGATGACTCGTGGCGCGACCGGGGGTTCGGCGACTTCTGGGCGCACATGCTGGTCGCGAAGGGCTCGGCCGAGGTCATGCTCGAGCCCGAGCTGTCGCTGTGGGACTTCGCGGCGCTGCAGGCGATCGTCGAAGAGGCCGGCGGGCGCATGACGACCTTCGACGGCGCTCCCCCCGTGCACGGCGGCTCGGTCGTCACGACCAACGGCGTGCTCCACGACGAGGTGATCGGCCGGCTGGCTACCGGTCGTGCGGCGGACGATCGGTCCGCGTAGGCCGGGGGTCGACCGGTTCAGAGGTCGACCGACGTGCCGGCATCGGGCGTGGCGTTGGTGAGCACCGCGTTGGCGGCGGCGACGTCCTGGACGCCCACACCGGTCAGGTCGCACACGGTGAGCAGGACGTCGCCGCCGCGGCCCCCGCGCCCCTCGGCGATCAGCGTCCCGAGCTCGATCGCACGGTCCGCCTGATCCGGCGCGTGCTGCAGCTCGCCGAGGCGCAGACACTGGTCGCGCGAATCCACCGCGAGCACGTCGGCACGCCTCAGCAGCTCGGGGTCGAGCTCCTGCTTCCCGGGTCCGTCGGAACCGACGGCGGTGACGTGCGCGCCGTGTTTCACCCAGTCCGCCTGCACCAGCGGTTCCCGCGATGCGGTGCACGTGATGACGACGTCGGCGTCGCGGACGGCCTCCTGCACCGTGGCCGCCGCGCGCCCACCCACGTCGCCGGCCGCGGCCGCCGCCCTCTCCGCGTCCCGCCCCCAGACCGCGACCTCGAACCCGCCCGAACGAACGACGCGGAGGGCCTCGACCTGGCGCCGGGCCTGGGTCCCGGTTCCGATGACCGCGACCCGCTCCACGCGCTCTGACGCGAGCCACCGCGCCGCCACGCCGCCCGCCGCGCCGGTCCGCAGGTCGGTCAGGTACCCGCCGTCGAGCAGGAACGCGAGCGGCGCCCCCGTGGAGGCATCGAACACGACAACGAGCCCGTCGATCGCGGGTGCCGGCCCCGCGTAGAACCCGCTGGCGACCTTTACGGCGAAGGCGGGCGCACCGTGCAGGTGCCCAGCCTTCACGTGGATCTCGCCGCCGGCCTCGGGGACTTCGAGATGGATCACGCCGGGGAGCTCGGCGCGGCCGGCCGAGTACGCGACGAAGGCCGCCTCGACCACCTCGACGCACGCCGCCATCCCGAGCGCCCGCTCGACCTCGTCGCGCCGCAGGATCCTGACGCTCCCCCCCATCGCCTGCAGGGTGGCCCGCGCCGTGGTCCCGGGTCAACCTCGCGCCTTGAGCCTTGGATGAGCGCCGGGGTACGGTCGGAGCCCGACATCGCAGGAGGGCCGACCCCGATGGCACGTATCGACACGTTCGAGATGGAGCGCTACCAGTCGCTGCACTGGTACCGGGTCGAGTACGACCTGTCGGAGTCGGGCGTCACCCCGCTCACGATCCGCGAGCTGCTGGGGCCCTACGCCGACGCCGAGGCCTTCGTGCAGCACGCCCTCGGCTACCCGCTGTCCGAGGGCTCCGAGGAGAGCCGGGCGGCCATCGCGCAGTGGTACCCGGGCGCCGAACAGGGCAACGTCACGATGACCAACGGCGGATCCGAGGCGAACTTCCTGAGCCTGTGGACCCTGCTCGGGCGCAAGGACCGTCTCGCGTTCATGGTGCCGAACTACCTGCAGGGCCGTGGCCTCGGACCGGCGTTCGGCGACCGCACCGACGTCTTCTCCCTCGAGCCTCGCGAGGGCCGGTGGGCCCTCGACCTCGAGAGCCTCGAGCGGGCCGTGAAGAGGGACACGAAGATCATCATGGTCTGCAATCCGAACAACCCCACCGGCGCGGTGCTGACCGAGGCCGAGATGGAAGCGGTGATCGAGGTGGCCGCGCACGCCGGCGCGTGGATCGTCGCCGACGAGATCTACCGCGGCGCCGAGGTCGACACCGACGTCACGTCGCCCACCTTCTGGGGCCGTTACGACAAGGTGGTCATCACCTCGGGCCTGTCGAAGGCGTTCGCCATGCCGGGGCTCCGGGTCGGATGGGTCGTGGCGCCGCCGAAGCTGATCGCCCGCATCTGGGAGCACCACGACTACACGACGCTCACGCCAGGCGTGCTGAGCGACTCCCTCACGGGGTTCGCGATGCAGCCGGACATCCGCGAGAACATCCTGGTCCGCACGCGTTCGATCATCCGAGAGAACCTTCCCCATCTCGAGGCGTGGATCGCCGCCCACCCGTACCTGTCGTACATCCGGCCCGTTGCAGGCGCGATCGCCTTCACGCGTGTCGACCTGCCGGTGGAAACACGCGACCTCGTCGAGCGGATACGGCAGGAGCAGAGCGTGCTGCTCGTCCCCGGCGAGATGTTCGGGCGCAAGCGCGGTATCCGGTTCGGCTTCGGGTTCGACATCGAGCACACCCTGAAGGGGCTCGCGAAGGCCGACGAGACGCTCGCAGCGGTGGCCGGCATCTGAGCGCGCTGGTCCGCTGCGCGTGGGCGCCGCTCGGCGACCCGGCCTACCTCGCCTATCACGACGACGAGTGGGGGGTGCCGGTCCACGACGACCGGCACCTGTTCGAGATGCTCGTCCTCGAAGGCGCGCAGGCCGGCTTGTCGTGGTCGACGATCCTGCACAAGCGCGAGGGGTACCGGAAGGCGTTCGCGGAGTTCGATCCGGCGAAGGTCGCGCGGTTCACCCCGGCGAAGGTGGAGCGTCTGCTGCAGGACCCCGGCATCGTGCGGAACCGGCTGAAGATCGAGTCGGCCGTCGACAGTGCGAAGGCGACGCTCGCCGTCCAGCGCGAGCTCGGTTCGCTCGACGCGTATCTGTGGGCGTTCGTAGGAGGCGCGCCGATCGTGAACAGGTGGCGGAACCTCGACGATCTGCCAGCCGAGACCGAGGAGTCGCGCGCCATGTCGAAGGACCTGAAGCGACGCGGCTTCCGTTTCGTCGGCCCGACCGTCTGCTACGCGTTCATGCAGGCGACCGGGCTCGTGAACGATCACGAGGTCGGCTGCTTCCGCTACCGGCAGGTCAGGCTTCTGGCCTGACCCTCGGTCACCCGAGGTCTCGCTCCCGGTCCTCTGTCCTGCGATGCTGGCCGCGCGATGCCCGCTGACCCGCAGTCACGTCGACGTTCCGCCCGCGCCGAAGCCAAGCGTGAGCTCATCGTCGAGTGCGCGATGCGCCATTTCGCGGAGCACGGCTACCAGCGCGCCCGTATCGAGGACATCGCGACCGAGCTCCAGATCGCGAAGGGTTCGGTCTTCCAGCACTACGGGTCGAAGGCGGGGTTGTTCCTGGCGGCGTACGAACGGGCGGTCCGCTCGCTCCCGGGATGGCTCGACGCCCCTGCGGAAGTGAAGGACGCGGGCTTCTTCGCGGTCGTGCGGTACTGGTTCGAGGAGAGCGAGCATCTGATCAAGGAGGACTGGGTCCCCAACCGCGTGGCGTTGATCGGCAACTACGGCACCGACCTGGACCTCAAGCGCTCGATCAACCGCTTCCTGGTGAGCGAAGATCCTTACGGGACGCTCGAGTTCATCGAGTGGGGGCAGCGAGGGGGTGAGGTCCGTACCGACCTCGATCTCGAGACCGTGACCTCGCTCGTCGACTGGCTGGCGCAGGCCATCCAGGACGCCCTGGTCTCGGAGGAGCTCGACCCGGGTCTGTTCCACCGGCTCGGCGCGCAGCCGGATCGGCAACGTCAGCGCCTGGACGACTTCCTCATCCTGCTCGAGAGCGCGCTCAGCTCGAAGGCGATGTCCTAGCCCGAGCGGGGGCCGCGCTTCATCGCGTGCCGGGCGTCGGCTTCGGTGACGTGCTCGCG
>CAZZND010000139.1:0-6923 GCA_964655465.1 uncultured Actinomycetes bacterium | reverse complement strand
TCTCGGCAACGCCTATCAGGCGCTCACCGACCCGACCGTGTACGCGTACCTGGTGAACGACCTCTGGCGCCCGGGCGTCACCTACCCTGCGGTCGCGTGGGACGACGCCGACCTCGGCGTCGCCTGGCCGATCACCGACGACCGGCTCGCGCTGTCGGCGAAGGATCGCGCGAACCCGACGCTCGCCGAGTGCCTCGGCCGCTGAGGGTCATCGCCCCGCGGCAGGGCCGGCGCCACGCGCCGAGGGACAGCCGCTTCTTCAAGAAGTTGAAGTCGTGGGCGTTCGCGGCGTCGCAGAACTCGCCGATCTCGAGCCTGTATTCGACGCCGAACACCGGCTTGCCGGCGTCCACGAACCGGTCTAGCCGCGTGCACTCGTCGTACTGGTGGCATTGCTCGTTGAGCGCGGCGTCGAAGTAGGGCTCCAGCGCGCGGACCTGACCGACGTCGTTCTTGAGGAACGCCGTCAGGTCGCGGCGGTGGGCCTGGTTCGCGAGCCAGATGTTGAACCGCTTCTGGTCCCCCGCCGTCAGCGGGAAGCCGGTGTCGTTCTGGTACCCGTCGACGTTGTCGAGCTCGACGCCGTCGAAGCCCTTGGCCGCGCACATGTCCATCCGGGCGCGCATGGTCGGGCTGAGGACGTCGAGCCGCCGGATGTCGAGCCACTTCTCGCCCGGCCACCCGTTGTTGCGCCCGAGGACCGCGTCGGAGAACTCGCCGGCGTCGGGCCGCCAGTCCTCCCACGAGCCGGCGCTCAGGTAGCACACGGCCTTGATGCCTCGTTCGTGCATGGCATCGACCAACGCCGCGGAGGTGTCGAACCCGTCGACGTCGTACATCCGCACGTCGAGCAGGTCCGCGGCCTTCGGCGGCGACCGCAGCTGCCACTGCCACGAGACCCGTAGCCCGGGATACCAGCACCCGGGACACGCCACGGGCGCCGCGAACCGCGGTGCGGCGGCGCGCGCATCTTCGCGCCCTCGGGCGCCGGCCCCCGGCGCCGCGGCGAGGGCCACCACCACCAGGGCCAGATCCAACGCCACCGCTAAACGTCGTGCCCTCACGACCCGAAGTATCGACCACCACGGCAGGCGGCGTTGACCGCTCACCCGATGACCGTGAGCGACGGTGCCTCCTCGGCCTCCTGCTCGCCGGGATCGCTCGACCCCGCCCGGGCGCGAGCCAGCGATCCGCGAGCCTTGCCGAGCTGGGTTCGGAGCTCCTCGTTCCCGTTCGAGATCATGGTCGCCGCCTTCGCGTAGCGGTTCTCGATCACGGCTTCGAGCGCATCGAGGACACCGCCGATCTCGGCCAGGCTCGCGTGCACGTCGGCGGCGTCGCCGTAGCGCTCGGCCAGCGAGTACAGGAAGAGCACGATCGGCAGCGCCGATGAGTAGGGCACGATGACGACACCCTTCGCGTAGGCGTCGACGTGCGCCCGCTTGAGCACGGTGTAGACGGCGTCGGGCACCGCCGCGACGGCGACCGGTGCGGTCACCGCCGGATCGAGGTACTGCGCGACCTCCTTCACGCGGGCGACGACGGCCCTCTCGACCGCGCGGGCACAGGCGTCGCGCTCGACCGGATCGGTCGCGGCCTCGAGCGCCTCGAGCTCGGCGAGCGCGGCCCACTTGGAGTCGATCGGCAGCCGCCGGCCGTCGGGCAACACCAGCCCGAACTCGACGATCTTGCCGTTCACGCGGAAGTCGTTCGTGAGCATCGACGGCGGCAGGGACGACAGGTGCTCGCGGAGCACGTGCTCGCCGGGCCGGCCTTTGGCCGCGCCCCCGGCGAGCACCGTCGCCAGCCGGCGGACGACCTCGCGCTGTTCGGCCTCGACAGGGCGCCGCTCCTCGTCGCGCAGCCGCAGCTCATCCAGCGCACGCCGGGCGCCTTCGAGCCCCTGCCGGAGCTGTTCGTTGGTCAGATCGCGCTGCAGCGCCTGGTCGCCGATCCGGCGGAGCTCGGCCGCCTGCAGCTCGAGCTGACGCCCGACAGGGTCCGAGGACCCAGCGGGCCGCTTCCACCCGACGAGTGCGAGCCCGACCACCAGCCCGATCAGAGCCGCGACCAGTACGTACGCCAGGACATCACCGTTCATGCGTCACCTCCGGGGAAGGTCATGCACTGACCCTAGCGACCCCCTCTGACGGGCCACGGCTAAGGACCCATGGCATGCCGCGGCTGAATGTCGTCTGAACGCCGCGGGATCGCATGAGGGGTCGATTCAGCCTCCCTTCAGCCGCCGTGGGACACAGTGCCGGTGTCCGGACGTGCCGGACGGGCTCACGCCACGAAGGGAGAGGATCATGAATCGACAAGGGAAGGTGCTGGCAGCTGCGACCGCGATGGCGGTCCTCCTGGGGAGCTCCGCCTTCGCGGTGAGCGCGAGCGGGCGGCAGGCAACGGCTCCAGACAGCCTGTCGAACGCGTGCCCGACGAGCGCACGGCGCACGACGGAGATCGCAACCGCCAAGCTGATCATCGAGTACAACTTCACCGATGACGACCTGGGTGTTCACGGCGCGTTCGACGACCACGGTTGGAAGACGCTGTGTGTTTTCGATCCCACCGGACGGCCGGTCCTTGAGGTGGGTCCTCAGGGACAGCTGCGCGATCTGACGATGGCGGGGATCTTCTTCGAGTCGAGGGAGCCACCGAGCTCGGAGTTCTCGTTCGCCGATCTTCAGGCCGCGTTCCCAGAGGGCGAGTACGCGGTCAGGGGAGAGTCGTTCGACGGGACCATCCTGGTCGGCAGCGCCACCTTCACCCACGACGTGCCCGCGCCGCCGACGATCACCTCACCCGAGATCGCCGAAGAGCCCCGTGGAACCAAGAAGAACCCGGTGTCGCTCGACGATCTGGTGGTCGGCTGGGATCAGGTCACCGAGACGGTGGCCGGCGGGCCGGTGGACATCACCGGCTACGAGGTGATCGTCACGAAGGAGGTCGACGACGATCCCAACGGGTTCTCCCGACCCACCTATGACGTGCACGTGCCGGCAACCGTGAGAAGCCTCAGCGTGCCGGCGGAGTTCCTCGAAGCCGACACCGTCTACGAGTTGGAGGTGTTGGCGCTCGAGGAGAGCGGGAACCAAACCATCAGCGTCGGCTTCTTCAAGACCGCCTAGACATCCAGACTCACACCAGGGTGGCCGCCCCCACGGGGGGGTAGCCACCCTGGGCATCCGTCTGGCCTGACCCCATGCCCGCACACGGCGATCTCGACCGCGACAGCATCCGGCGTCTGCACGCCGACGAGCTCGGACGTCGACCGCTACGTCGGCGCCTGCGCCGACCTGTTGGCGGCCATCACCTGAGACGGCGATACTTCCCACCATGACGCCGCCCACGATCGAGCTCATCCGGGTCGCCGGAACCCATCGCGACGTGGGCCTGCAGATGGGTGAGGCTGCCCGCGATGCGATCCGGGACGAGATCGCCAAGCTCTGGGACGACCTGCCCGACGGCCGGTCGAAGGCCGACCAGGTCGCGCTCGCTACGGTCTACCGCGCGTTCACGGCGCCGCGCCTGCCGTGGCTGATGGAGGAGCTAGACGCCTGCGCCGAAGGTGCCGGTGTCGATCCGCTCGCGTTCTTCGCCGCCTCGATCGAGGAGATCTGGTACGCGCCGCGCACCCGCGCGACGGTCGGTCGCTGCAGCGACCTCGTGGCGGGACCCGCGGCGACCGCCGACGGCCACCTGCTCGTCGCGCACACCAACGACCTCGGTCCCTCGGCCGAGGCGAGGATCGTCGCACTCGAGAAGCGCGTCCACGGCGACCCGGTCGTGTTCCAGCTCGGCGCCATCCCGATCCTGTCGGTGGGGTTCAACTCGGCCGGGCTCGCGCTGACGGGCAACGAGCTCAGCCCCAACGACGAGAAGGTCGGGATCAGCCGAGACCATCAGGTCTTGGAGATGATCCGGGCCCGCTCCCTGCAGGAGATGGTCGACGCGGCGCTGCGCCCAGACCGGGCATCGTCGTACAACAACGTGCTCACCTCGGCCGACGGAAGGGTGGCGAACGTCGAGGGCAGCGCGACCGACGCCGAGGTCACCGAGCTCGACGAGCGCGGGCATCTCGCCCACACCAACCACTACGCCTGCGAGAGGATGCTTCCCTACGAGGGCGACGAGGACTACGCCGACCACCACTCGTCGGTCCGCCTGGCGAGGGCTCGCGACCTGCTCGCCGCACAGCCACCGGGCACGATCACGATGGCCGCGATGCGGACGATGTTGTCCGATCACGACGGCCGGCCCGACGCGATCTGCCGCCATACCGAGGACGGCGCTCGTTCGAAGACCGTGTTCTGGTGCGTGGCCGACGTCACCGAGGGCGTCGTTCGGTACGGCCGCGGGAACCCCTGCGACTCGACCGAGCAGGAGTATCGGTTCGAGCCCTACGCAGCCTAGACCTCGCCGAGCGCCGCGATCACCATGTCGTTCTCGGCGACGTCGCGCGGGGTGCGGCCGTCGTCGTTCGCGGCCGACGCATCCGCGCCCGCCCGTCGCAGCAGCCGGACCAGCGTCACGTCGCCGTTCGCCGCCGCCGCGTGCAGCGGCATCCAGCCCCCGTCCTGCCGGGCGTTCGGATCCGCGCCCGACTGGAGCAGCATCTCGGCCACGTCGGCGTGGGACGCGCTCGCCGCGCTGTGGAGCGCGGTCCCGGTCATCCACCCGGAGCCGACGGCGTCGACCTCGGCCCCGTGAGCCAGCAGCAGGCTCGCGACAACGGTGCCGCCGAAGAACGCCGCGAGGTGCAACGCGGTGAACCCGTCGGCGGAGCGCGCCGTCGCGAGCGACGGGTCGGCGTCCAGCAGCCTCTCCACCCGATCATCATCCGCGAACGCTGCCGCCTCGAAGACGTCGAGGTCGCCGGCGCGCGACCGGATCGCGTGGGTCAGGTCCGGGTCGAGCCGGTATCGCGCCCGCATCAGCGCGGACACGCCGTCGTGGTCGCGGGCGTCGGCGAGCGACGGCTCCGCGTCCAGCAGCCCGCGCACCCGGTCGACGTCGCCCGCCGCGATCGCGGCGAAGAGCTCATCGACGTTGCTTGCCACGGGGTCATCCTCCCATTAGGCTCTGTATTTGCTTAGGCTAAGCAAATACAGGTTCGACGCATACGGATGAGCGCGTCAAGGCGGACTTCCCCAACGCGAGAGGTCGAGGCCGTCGCCGACCGGCTCCACTCGGCGGCCCTGCACCTGTTGCGTCGCCTGCGCATCGAGGACGACGCCCTGGGCGTCTCCCCTCCCCGGCTGTCGGCGCTCTCGGTGGTCGTGTTGGCCGGTCCGATCGGGATCGGCGCCCTGGCAGCCACCGAGGGCGTCGCGGCGCCCACCATGTCCCGCCTCGTCGACGGTCTCGAGCGCGACGGGCTCGTCACGCGCGGACCCGATCCATCGGACGCGCGCGGCGTCCTGGTGCGCGCGACGGCCCAGGGGACGCGGATCCTGCGTAGGGGCCGGCGTCAGCGATTGGAGACGCTCGCGAGCGGCCTGGCCGACCTCTCACCCGAGGAGCTCGCCGTGATCGCCCGCGGCGCCGAGCTGATCGAGCGCGTGACCCGCGCGCGGAGGTCCTAGCTCACCCAGGGCGGGACGATCTCGGCCCCATCGGACTCCCGGATCAGGATCGTCCCGGGCAGCATCGTCACGATGACGGTGGCGCCGTCGGCGCCGGCCTCGAGCCAGTGCAGCTCACCGGGGGGCACCACGACCGAGTCGCCCGGCTCGAGCGCGAACACCTCGTCGCCCAGATGCATCTCGCACCCGCCGGCGGTCACCGTGAACACATCGAAGTGATCGTGTCGATGTGGCGGCAACCCGGACCCCGCCGGCACGTCGGCGCGGAACAACGCCGTCTCCTCGGAGCCCCGAGCCGGCGCCGCGAGCGAGGTGATGGTGTTCCCACCGAGCTCGAAGGTCGGATGCTCGTGTGCGCGCTCGACCGGCATGGGGCGCAGCATGCCATATCGGCCGATCCGGACGGTCCTCAGCCCTCATCGGCTTCGCCCTCCATGACCGCGAGCCGGTCGTAGTAGTCGGGCAGCTCCGTCAGATGCGCCCACGCGATCCGGCCCGTCAGGATCGGGTCGTCGTGGGTGACGTCGGTTCGCGGATCATGTGTGCCGTGCTCGAGCTCGACCTCCATGCCGCGGCGGAACTGCTCGATGTCGAACCGCTCCACCGCGAAGTCGATCCCGATCTCGAGGGCGACGGCACGCGCCTGGGCGGCGGTGAACGCCATCTTCGTGAGCTGGGTCATCATCGTCCCGACCTCCTTCTGCGCATGACGGTAGACCCGTCGGCGCCCGCGGGGCGGGGCCGGAGGTCCCCCCTCCCCCGGGCCCCGCGGGCCGCGGTAGGCTTCGGGTCCACACCACGCCAGGAGGTTCCCCGATGCTGGTCAGCGACATCATGCGCGGCGACGTGAAAACCGCCGACGCCGACGACACCTTCGCCGACGTGGCCAAGGTCATGCGGACCAACGGGATCAGCTCGGTGGTGGTACTCGAGCAGGGCGGGAAGCTCGCGGGCATCCTCACGGAGCGCGACATCGTCAACCTCATCGCGGCGGGTGGCGACCCCCAGAGCGTCAAGGTTATGCACGGGATGACCCGGCGGCATCTGGAGACGATCGGCTCCAAGGCTGACATCGCCGAGGCGGCCGACCGCATGGTCTCGCTCAACATCCGGCACCTTCCGGTCGTGGACAAGGGCAAGGTCGTCGGGATCGTGTCGATCCGCGACCTGACGAAGTGGGCGGCCGATGAGCTCGCGGGCGGCCATGAGATGCCCGACATGGCGCGCTCGCAGAAGGCGCTGGCCGCAGCCAGCGAGCTGCAGAAGCAGCGCCGGTTGGGCTCCTAGGCGCCGGCCAGCACCGCCACCGCATCGGGCAGCTCGGTCAGGTCGCGC
>CAZZND010000138.1:0-6968 GCA_964655465.1 uncultured Actinomycetes bacterium | reverse complement strand
TCGCGTGGCTCGAGGCCGAGGGCCGCGGGCGGGCGAAGGTGAACTTCCGGCTGCGCGACTGGTTGATCAGCCGCCAGCGCTACTGGGGCGCGCCGATCCCGATCGTGCACTGCCCCTCGTGCGGCGAGGTCGCGGTGCCCGACGACCAGCTGCCCGTGCGGCTGCCCGAGGACGCCGACTTCCAGCTGGGTGGCGAGTCGCCGCTCGCGCGCCACCCGTCGTGGAAGCACGTCGCCTGCCCGTCGTGCGGCGGCGAGGCGACGCGCGACACCGACACGATGGACACGTTCGTCGACTCGAGCTGGTACTACTTCCGGTATTGCTCGCCCGGGTACGAGGACGGCCCGTTCCGGCGCGAGGACGTCGACCGCTGGATGCCGGTCGGCCAGTACACCGGCGGGGTCGAGCACGCGATCCTGCACCTGCTGTACTCGCGGTTCTTCACGAAGGTCCTCTACGACCTGGGGATGGTCGGGTTCACCGAGCCGTTCCCGCGGATGATGAACCAGGGCCAGGTGATCTACGACGGCGCCTCGATGTCGAAGTCCAAGGGCAACATCGTCGAGCCGATGCCGCTGGTCGAGCGGTGGGGCGCCGACTCGATACGCCTCACGATGTTGTTCGCCGGCCCGTTCGAAGACGACATCGACTGGAAGCTGATCGAGAGCCCGCCCGACAAGCGTCCCGGCGTGCACCACTGGCTGGGGCGGGTGTTCGCGGCGGTGGGGGACGCGGCTGAGCGCGACACGCCGGAGCCCGAGGCCCTGACGCGCCTGACCCATCGCACGATCAAGGGTGTGACCGATGACTTCGAACGGTTCCGGTTCAACACGGCGATCTCGAAGCTGATGATCCTGACCAACGAGATGCGCTCGACGCTCGACGCCGGTGGGGGAGCGGCCGGCGCGGCGCGCGCGCTGGCCCAGCTGCTGGCACCGATGGCGCCGTTCGCCGCCGAAGAGCTGTGGCGGGAGGTGCTTGGCGAGGGGTCGTCGGTCCACGCGTCGTCGTGGCCCGTGTTCGACCCCTCCCTCGCGGCCGAGGACACGGTCACGATGGTGGTCCAGGTCGACGGCAAGGTGCGAGACCGGATCGATGTCGACGCCGGCATCGGCGATGACGACGCGCTGGCCTTGGCGCGCGGGTCCGAGGCCGTGGGCCGCGCGATCGGCGACCGCGAGGTCGTGAAGGAGATCGTCCGGGCACCGAAGCTGGTCAACCTGGTCACGCAGCGGTGACCGTGACCACGGTGCGCTGAACCGTGTTGTTCGCGTAGCCGCCGACGTTCCAGGGCGGGTCCATCGGCTGGGTGGCGCCCGTCGCGTCGGCTGCCCGGCAGCAGAGCACATGCGTGCCGGGTGTGGCGTCCCACTCGGCGGACCACGCGCGCCAGGCGTTCGGCTCCGGGAGCGGCCCAAGCGTGGCGTCGGTCCATGCGGCGCCGCTATCCGTGCTGACCTCGACCCGGGTGATGTCGCCCTCGCCGGACCAGGCGCGACCCTCGAGGACGACGGGGCCCGCGGCGAGGTTCCGTTCGCGGGGCAGGAACGAGGGGTAGCCGGGCGGGGCCATAAGGCTCCGGACCTGGATCCGCTCGACGGGGATGCCGGGGTCGTCCTCGCTGGTCCGCCAGCGATAGCCGACCCGATTCTGATAGCCGTCGTAGGGCGCGTTCAGGACGCGGATGCGCGTGAGCCATTTCACCGAGGTCATGCCGTACCAGCCGGGCACGACCAGGCGGAGGGGAAACCCGTGTTGCGGCGGGAGCGGTGCGCCGTTCATCTCGTTGGCCAGCAGGAGGTCCGGGCGGAGTGCCTCGTCGAGCGTGAGTCCACGTTCGTAGTCCTGCTCCTCGCCGCCCTCGAGGCCATGGTCGAGACCGGTGAAGGCCACGGCGACGGCGCCCGGTCGCGGGCCGGCCTCCTCCAGCAGGGAAGAGAGCGGGGTCCCCGACCACCGGGCGGTCCCCACCGCGCCGTCGAGCCACGGCTGGGAGACCGGGCGGGGATCGAGCAGCGCGCGGCCGTTGCCGGCGCATTCCAGCGTGACGGTCGCTTCCGTCCGGGGCCGGGCCGCCAGGTCGTCCAGGGTGAGCTCCATCGGGTGGTCGACGTCCCCCTCGATCCGAAGGCGGAAGGCCGCGGGATCGACCGGCGGGATGTCGTAGTGCACCAGGACGTAGTGCAGTCCCACGGGCGTGTGGTCGTAGCGAAGGGCCTCCAGCGGCATCGCGTGGTTCCGCGCCGCGAGGGCGAGCTCGTCGAGGGTGACGCCCTGCTCCATCCCGACGGATCAGACCACGGAGCGCGGCGGACTGGCAACTCACGCCGGGTGTGACGACGGTCACGGTGCAGTTCCGGGGTCATCGCTAGCGTCGCGGCCATGTCGATCCGTGAACGTCTGGACACGCTCTCGAGGGGCGAGCTGGCGGGCCTGATCGTGATCGTCGTTGCGGTTCTGGCAGGCGCGGGCCTCTGGTACACGCGATCCCTGCCCAAGCCGATCCAGGTCGCGGTCACACCGTCGGCGTCACCGGTGCCCGACGCCTCCGCGTCGGTCGCGGCGACCCCGGCGACCGCGCTGCTGATCGTCGACGTCACGGGCTGGGTGCGCAAGCCCGGTGTCTACCAGTTCGAGGGCGGGGCGCGGGTGATCGACGCCGTCGAGCGCGCCGGGGGCGCACGTGACGCCGCCGATCTCACGCTGCTCAACCTCGCGGCGCCGCTCACCGACGGCCAGCAGATCCTGGTCCCGAAGGAGGGGCAGGCCACAGCGCCCGGCACCGTCCCGGGCACGGTTCCGGGTTCAACGGGCGGCCAGGTCAACATCAACACCGCCGACCCGACCGCACTGGAGACACTCAACGGCGTCGGCGAGGTCCTCGCGGCCGCCATCGTCGCCTATCGCGACGAGCACGGCCCGTTCACGTCGGTCGACCAGCTCGAGGAGGTGCCCGGCATCGGACCGAGCACCCTCGAGGAGCTGCGCGATCAGGTCACCCTGTAGCCGTTCGCGTGTGAAACCCGTCACGGTGCGGGGGCCGTCCCGACCCTAACGTTCGAAAGGTGGATGGGGAAGGGAACGTGCCGCCCGCCGGCGGGTGGCTCTTGCCGGCCGCCGCGGGGGCGTTCTGGGCCGGGCTGCTCTGTTGGCCGGGGCGACCCGGCGTCAGCCGGGGCGCCCCTGCGTGGTGGTGGCTCGCCGCCGGCATCGTGGCGCTCGGCACCGCGTGGTTCCTCGCGCCACGGCGCCGCCGGCACGACCCGCTCCGCCGCCTCACCGGGACCAAGGCGCCGGCACTCGACGCCGTCGCGAGCGATCCCGTCGTCGGGGGCCGAGGCCCGGTTCCGGTCGTGGCGCTGCTGCTCACCGGCATGGTCCTGCTCGGCGCCGGGTGGAGCGGGCTCGCCGAGCGGCGGCACGAGGCAGCGCTCCTCGGGCGCCTCGCGCCGCTCCGGGTCGAGATCCTCGGCACGCTTCGCGAGGATCCGCGCCCCGGCACCTACGGCTGGCACGCGATCCTCGCCGCGCGCCAGGTCACCTGGCGCGACGGCGCGGCCTCGATCCGCGAATCGCTCTGGATCGACGGCGACGATCCCCCGGGCGAGGTCGCCCGCGGTGACGTCGTCCGCGTGACCGGCACGTTGCAGGTCCCCGAGGAGGAAGGGTTCCGCGAGGCGCTCGCGGGCAAGGGCAGCGCCGCGGTCCTCAGGCTCGACGCCTTCGAGCGCGTCGGCGCCTCGTCCAACCCGTTCGTCCGCGCGACCCAGGCGACCCGTCGGATCGTCGGGGCGGCGATCGAGCGCGTCCTTCCGCCGCGCGAGGCGGGGCTGCTGCTCGGGCTCGCTCTCGGCGATGACTCACAGCTCGACGTCGCGACCGAGCGTGACTTCCAGGCGACGGGGCTCACCCACCTGCTCGTCGTGTCGGGCGGGAACGTGGCGATGCTGATCATCCCGGTGCTGCTGCTCGGGAAGCTGCTGCGGCTCGCGCGCGTCGGGACCGCGGTCCTCGGCATCACGGGGGTGGCCTTCATCGTGATCCTGACAGGCGCCGAGCCTTCGGTGCTGCGCGCGGGCACGATGTCGATCGTCGCCTTCGCGGGCGTGCTGCTCGCGCAGCCGCGAGCGACCGGCGTGATCCTGGCGGCCGCCGTGCTCGTCCTGCTGGTGCTCGATCCGGGCCTCGCGACCTCGGTCGGGTTCCAGCTCTCCACCGCGGCGACCGCCGGGCTGGTGACGCTCGCCTCGCCGCTCGGGGAGCGTCTAGCCACGCGCCTGCCGGAGCCGCTCGCGCTGGCGATGGGCACGACGCTCGCCGCGCAGCTCGGGGTCACGCCGGTGCTCCTGTTCCACTTCGGCGACGTGCCCTTGGTCACCCTCCTCGCGAACGTGCTGGCGGCGCCGGCCGTGGCGCCCGCGCTGCTGCTCGGCCTCCTCGCGGCCGGCGCTTCGCTCGTCATCGAACCGCTGGGCACGGTGCTCGGCGCGATCGCGCAGGTGCCGATGCGCTACCTGGAGCTGATCGCGAACGTGTTGGGCAAGGCGCCGGTCGCCCACGTCACGTCGCGCGGCGGCCCGGGCGTGCTCGTCGTCGGCGGTCTGGTCGTCGCCGGCGTCGCCGCCGCCTTGCGTCACGGCTACCGGCCGCCGCGCGCCGCGAAGCTCGCGGTACTCGCCCTGCTTCCGGCGCTCACCTGGACGACCGCGCTCGCGAAGGGCCCGCCCGACGAGCTCACCGCGACGTTCCTCGACGTCGGCCAGGGCGACGCGGCGCTCATCACCAGCCCCGGCGGCGCGACGATCCTCGTCGACGGCGGCCCCGACGAGGACGATGTCGCCACCGAGCTCGCGGCGCTCGGGGTCAAGCGGCTCGATCTGCTGGTCGCGAGCCACCCGCACGCCGACCACGTCGTGGGCTTGCCCTCGATCCTCGCCCGTATCCCGACCTCGCTCGTGATCCAGCCCGGCTGCCCCGAAGACTCGTCGATCCAAGCCGGCCTCGACGGTGCGATCGCCGACGAGGGCGTGCCGGTGCAGAACCCCCGCGCCGGCGACACCTTGACGGTCGGCGACGTGCGGATCGACGTGCTCTCGCCGGACCGGTGCTGGACCTCGACCGAGTCCGACCCGAACAACGACGCGTTCGTCCTGCGCGTCTCGCGCGGCGACGACGTGGTGCTGATCGCCTCGGAGTGTGAGGAGCCGGCGCAGGGGTGGTTGCTGGATGCGGGGGCCTTCCTCGAGGCAGACGTGCTCAAGGTGCCGCATCACGGCGCCGGGACCAGCCTGCCCGAGTTCTTCCACGCGGTGCACGCGCCCGTCGCCGTCGTCTCGGTGGGAGAGAACGACTACGGCCATCCGGTGCCGGCCACCCTGGACCACCTCGTTCACGCAGGCTCGACCGTGTGGCGGACCGACGAGCGCGGCACCATCACGGTCACGTTCCAGGGCGGGGTCCCGGTCGTCACCACCCAGCGGTAGCATCGCTCCGTGACCAAGGCTGCCCCCCGCTCACCCGTCCTCTTGCTGTGGGGCGAAGACGCCTATCTGCTTCGCGAGGCCGCGCTCACCGCGCTCGGTGACGTCCACGCCGTCGAGGTGGACGCCTCGGACTGGCAGGGCGGCGAGCTGCAGGACCTGGCCACGCCCTCGCTGTTCGGCGACCGCCGGGCGCTGCTGATCACGGACTGCCGGTCGCTGCCGAAGGACGCGATGGGGGAGCTCGCCGCCTACGTCGCGGCGCCCGACCCCGACGCGCCGCTCGTGCTCGCGTGCACGGTCGCGGACCGGGGCAAGGCTCCGGCGGCGCTGCTCAAGCTCGTCGAGCCGGTCGGCGAGGTCCGTCACGTCGAGCTGAAACGTCAAGACCTGGAGCCGTGGCTGGTCCAGCGCGCGGCCGCCGCCGACCTCGAGCTCACCGGTCCGGCGGCCCGCACGCTGGTCGAGACCATCGGCGAGGACGCGGGGCAGCTCGCGGCGGCGGTCGAGCAGCTCGCCTCGGCGTTCGCCGGGCAGAAGGTGGGCCCCGTCCAGATCCACCAGCAGTTCCGAGGGCTCGGCGAGCAGAAGACCTGGGACCTGTGCGACAAGGCGTTCGGCAAGGATCTCCCCGGCGCGATCCGCTCGCTCCGCGCCATCGAGGTGTCGGGCGACGAGGCGCTGATGGTGCTCGGCGGCATCGCGAGCCGCCTGCGCGACCTGATCAAGGTGCGGTCGCTTCCCGACCGGCTCCCGCCCTCACAGGTCGCGAAGCAGGCCGGTCTCCGGTTCGACTGGCAGGCGCGACGCTACCAGCAGCAGGCGCGGAACTTCAGCCTCGAGGAGCTCGTGCATATCCATGGTCAGGTCACCGAGGTGGACCGGTCGCTGAAGTCGGGCGGGACGGCCACGGTGGTCATGCCGGCACTCATCGTGTCGATCGCCGGGTCCTGAACGCGATGAACCCCGCCGGGGTGACCGACGGGGTCGAGACGGAGCGGAAGCGCTAGGCCGAGACCGAGTTGGCGGCCTTCGCGAGGCGGCCCTTGCGACGAGCAGCCGTCCGCTTGTGCAGCACGCCCTTGCTGGCCGCCTTGTCGAGCATCCGGGCGGCCTCACGCTGGCTGGCGACAGCCGCCTCGGCATCACCAGCGGCGACCGCGGTCTCGACCTTCTTGGTGGCCGTCTTCATCGACGACCTGCCCGCGACGTTGCGCTGGTGGCGCTTCTCGTTCTGGATGTTGCGCTTCTTCTGGGACTTGATGTTCGCCATCCGGTCGCCGAGTCTACCAGCGGGTTCGGCTGGCGAGCCCACCCGTACCATGGGGGCTCGTGAGCACCGAGATCTCCCACATCCGGAACTTCTGCATCGTGGCGCACATCGACCACGGCAAGTCCACGCTGGCCGACCGGATGCTCGAGGTCACCCACACCGTCGACGCGAGGCTGATGCGGGCCCAGTACCTCGACAAGATGGACCTCGAGCGC
>CAZZND010000137.1:0-7070 GCA_964655465.1 uncultured Actinomycetes bacterium | reverse complement strand
ACGTGGTGGAAGAACGCCTTGTAGCCGGCACAGAGGTAGTTGAGGCCCGCCTCGCCGTCGGGCGTCCGGATGAAGCGGTCCTTGGGGCAGCCGCCATGGCAGGCGAAGCGGACGTCGCACGAGCGGCAGTACGCGGGCAGCGACTCGCGCTTGTCGAGGCCGAACTTGCGCTGCTGCTCGGAGGCGACGAGCTCGGCCATCGGCGTCTCGGTGATGTTGCCGAGCTTGTACTTCTCCTCGACGAAGTGGTCGCAGCTGTACAGGTCGCCGTTGTGCTCCATGGCCAGGGCGGTCCCGCAGGTCTCCGAGTGGATGCACAGGGACGGTGGCTCGCCGTGCCAGTTGGCGAGCGCGACGTCGAACATCTGGACGTAGACCTCGCCGATGTCGTGGCGCACCCATTCCTCGAACACCCCGATGAGGAAGGAGCCGTACTGCGCGGCCGTCACGGAGCGATCGGTGACGAAGCTCCCCTCCTGGCGGTAGAGCGGCCGATCGCGCCACGACGTCCAGGGGGCCTTCTGGGCGAGCCCGGGCGAAAGCTCGAGCGCCTCGAGCGGCACGTCGATCTGCGGCGCCGGGAGGCGCTCGATGATCGGGATGAACTGCATGAACCGGGCGCCGCATTCGTCACGGAGGAACCGGTAGACCTCGACCGGGTGGTCGGCGTTCGCTCGGTGCAGTGTCGTGAGCACGTTGTACTCGACGCCGTGCGCCTGGAGCCGCTCGAGGCCGCGGTGCACCCGCTCGAACGTCGGCGCCCCGCCCTTGTCGACCCGGTAGGCGTCGTGCATCTCCGGTGGCCCATCGATGCTGATCCCGACGAGGTACTCGTACTCCTTGAAGAATGCCGCCAGCTCGTCGTCGATGAGGGTGCCATTGGTCTGGATCGTGTACTCGACCGTCATCCCGGGTCGGCGGTACCGCTCGACGTGCTCGGTCGCCCGCCGGAAGAAGTCGACGCCCATCATCGTCGGCTCGCCGCCCTGCCAGGCGATCGTCACGTGGGGGATCCGGTGCGCCTCGATGAGCTGGCGGATGTACTGCTCGAGGAGCTCGTCGGCCATCCGGAAGCGGCTGCCCGGGTAGAGCATCTCCTTGGACAGGAAGAAGCAGTACTCGCAATCGAGGTTGCAGGTCGCCCCGGTCGGCTTGGCGAGCAGGTGGAACGCAGGCGGACCCGTCGTGGGGCCCGCGGCGTGGCTCATCGCTTCGGCGGGACGCATCGTGTCACTCTACGCGAAGGACGCGATGAACTCCTGGCCTCGTCGACCCGCTCTGTCGTTCACTCCCGCATGAGCATCGCCGCGGCCTCGCGCTCGAGGTCGAGGTAAGGCTCGCCGCTGACGTCGACCGCGACGCGCCGGATCGTGCCGCCCGTGAAGCGCCAGGGCTCCGTCCCCGGGTAGTCGTCGGTGACGCCGGCGCCCCCGTCGCGCCCGACACAGAGACCCTCGCCGGCGATCATGAACTTGCCGGGCTGGGTCTTGATCCGGCCCTCGCCGACCTTTCGGTCGCCGTGATAGAGCGTGAGGATCCCGGTCGACACGTGCGGCGGATCCTCGCCGTCCTTGTCGAAGGCTGCTGACAGGATGAGGTTCTGGCCGGTCGGAAGGTCCTCGGTCGCCACGACGTGTTGCTCCGCCATGCCCACGAAGTTGTAGACGTAGCGGAGCCGGTTGTCCTTGACGTACAGGGCATGCCCGCCGAACGGCGAGCCGTGCGCGAACAGCACGCCCTCGGCCCCAGGCGCCGGGACGTCGACCAGCGCGCCGATGGCGAACGAGCGGTTACGGACGTTGACCGCCTGTGACTCGGGCACCTCGGCCGTCTCCGGGAAGTAGACGTACCGGTTCCTGGGGGGCGAGAGCACCGGCCGCGGCGTGAGGATGATCTCCAACGCGGACCGATCGTCGAGCGGGAAGGCGCCGTTGGCGCCCGCCTCAGCGAACCATAGGTTCTGGAGTTCGCGCACCTTGTCCCAGTTTTCGGAGGCGACGTTGTGGAGCTCGGAGCGGTCGACGTCGGTGTGATACAGCTCCCACTCGTCGTCGTTGAAGTGGCTCCAACCCGCGATCGTGGGGTGGTTCGTGACCGCCTTCCAGCCGTCGTGCCAGATGGCCCTGGAGCCAAGCATGGAATAGAACTGCGTGCGACGGGTCGTCGGTGCCTTGGCGTCGTCGAAGCTCGAGCGCATGCTGACGCCGTCGAAGCGACTCTGGACGTGGCCCTTGATCGTTGCCGGTGCCGCGACGCCGAGCACATCGAGGATCGTTGGCACCAGGTCGATCGCGTGGTGGTACTGCTCGCGGATCTCACCCTTGGCCTTGATGCCTGCGGGCCAGGAGACGATGCATGGGTCGCTGGTGCCACCGTTGAACTCGTAGCGCTTCCACATCTTGAACGGCGTGTTGAAGGCCATCGCCCAGCCGTTCGGGTAGTGGTTGTACGTCTTCGTTCCCCCGAGCTCGTCGAGGAGCGGCAGGTTGGCTTCGATGGTGTCCGGGATGCCGTTCATGAA
Source organism: uncultured Actinomycetes bacterium (assembly GCA_964655465.1). Classification (GTDB taxonomy): domain Bacteria; phylum Actinomycetota; class UBA4738; order UBA4738; family HRBIN12; genus AC-51. The sequence continues at coordinate 4,549 of CAZZND010000137.1, read as the reverse complement.
CTTCATCTCGTTGACCGACCCGTTCGGACCGCCCTCACCCGAGGCCCCGTTGTCCGAGACCAGGACGACGAGCGTGTTCTCGCGCCAGCCGAACTCCTCGAGGAAATCGAGGAGCCGACCGATCTGGTCGTCGGCGTGGGCCAGGAAGCCGGCGTAGACCTCAGCCATCCGGCAGAACAGACGCTTCTCCTCGTCCGAGAGCGAGTCCCAGGGGCGCGTGACATCGAGCGCCGGGAACGGCTTGCCGTCGGGCCCGCTGCGAGTCGCGGGCGTGCCGATCGGGTTGATCGACGGCAGCTCCGTGTCCGGCGGGACGAGGCCCATCTCCTTCTGGCGGGCGAGGGTCTGCTCGCGCAACGCCTCGTAGCCCATGTCGAAGCGGCCTTGGTACTTGTCGATCCACGCCTTCGGGGCATGGTGCGGCGCGTGGGCCGCGCCGGGCGCGTAGTACAGGAAGAACGGCTTTTCCGGCGCGATCGACTTCGCATCCATGATGAACTCGATCGCCTTGTCAGTCAGGTCCTCGGTGAGGTGATAGCCCTCCTCCGGCGACTTCGGCTGGTCCACGAGGTGGTTGTCGTAGACCAGGTCTGGGTACCACTGGTTCGTCTCGGCACCGAGGAAGCCGTACCACCGCTCGAAGCCCCGGCCCGACGGCCAGTTGCGCCGAGTGGACGCGAGGTTCATCTCGTCATCGGGGCAGAGGTGCCACTTGCCGACCATGTACGTGTTCCAGCCGAGCTCGCCGAGGATCTCACCGAGGGTGCCGTTCTCCGGCGGGATCGTGCCGCTCGCGTTCGGGAACCCGATCGCGGCCTCGGTGATGCAGGCCATGCTGTTGCGCGTGTGGTTGCGGCCGGTGAGCAGGCACGAGCGCGTGGGCGAACAGAGTGCCGTGGTGTGCCACTGCGTGTAGCGGACGCCATCGGCGGCGATGCGGTCGATGTTCGGGGTGTCGATCGGCCCGCCGTAGGAGCTCATCGCGCTGAACCCGACATCGTCGAGGACGATGTAGACGACGCTGGGCGCCCCATCCGGCGCCTTCGACGGCTCGAACGGCGACCAGTCGGGGACCGAGTCGCGGATGTCGACGTTGACCGTGCCCTTGAAGGGTGCAGTCACGATGTCACCTCCTGATGTTGATTCGTGTCCCTCGCGCGCGGATCGGACTCTCGGGATCAATCATCTGCTGGGGTGCCCGCGCCGTCGCCGTGTCGCACGATTGTACGTGGACGTCTCAGTCCGGTGCGACGGCCACCGCCTCTGGACATGCTCTCGGGCGCTTGGCGATAGCGGCGACCGCATCGGTGCTCGTTGGTTTCCCTCGCGAAGACGCGACCGCAGATCACGCGGTCAGCTCGACGGTACCGCCTGGATGGTCAGCCAGCGCCCCTCCCACATCATCCGGATCCGCGCGTAGTGCCAGGGCGTGAGGAACGTCGCGAGCCGCGCCGGGGTGAGCTCGGTGTTTGGCGGCATGTCGTATCCGCCGCGACTCTGGAGCCCGTAGAGCGGGCCGACGACGCGGACGCGGGTGACCGTGAAGCCCGAGGTCACGGCCGGGTCGGCGGTCGCGCTGAACCCGGTCAGGAGCCAGCCGTGGTTCCCGTGGTCGACGAGGAGCGCGACCGGCCGCTTCGTCTGGCGCAGGCGCCGGACCGCCGAACGGAGCGCGTTCGAGAAGCTCGTGCTCGAGACAACGCGGTACCGCGGGTCGACGTAGCGGGCGAGACCCCTCGCCCATCCCTCCGGATCGACGCCGTCTGCGACCGGGATCGCGTAGTGATTCTGGGTGCGCATCCAGTCGAAGTAGCGTCGCTGGACCGTGGCGCTGTGGTCGGCCTGGCCGAGGGCGATGTTGCGGGCGATCTGGACGTCGGCCGCCGTGCACCAGAGCCACGACGCCTGGGTCGAGAAGACGCCCGGGCGGTAGAGGTCGACGCTGCCGGTCCAGGTCGGCAGCTCCGCCGCGGCGGCGCGCGGCGCGTCCGGAGCGATGGCGGGCCCCACCGCGAGGGCGAGCGCCACCGCGAGGGCGAGACTGGCGACGACCCGGACCGGGCGGAACTCCACAGCGCGATCATGCCTGACCGCGTGACATTCGTCGTGCACCGAATGCCCGAGTCAGGCCGAGATGTCACGCTCGACTGGCGTCCGGAACCGGGGGGTGACCCGCACGGATCCAACCCGTCCGCGCCTTGGACTGCCGCGGCGGGTCGGTTTCGTGCGTCAGGCATACGTTCCGGGCGCGACGATGCCGGACGCCGTCACGTACGTGGATCCCATGCAACGCCGGGTCGGTTTCTTGCACGAGACGCACGCTCTCGACCGACCCGCGCGATCGGGCACGCATCGGGCGGCAGGGCGCGCGGCCAGCGATGGGGGCCGAGCACCGCGACGGAGCTACGGTGCGGGCGGTGGCGTGAACGCAAACGAGCCGACCACCACCTCGACCGGCTGGCCGTCCGTCGGCGCCGAGCCGTTGAACAGCCAGAGGTTCAGGCGGACCCGCTCGTCGCCCGGCTTCGGCACGTCGGTTCCCGAGTACGAGTACTGGCCGATCGCGCTGTTCGAATCGCGGCTCTCCCACGTGATCTGGCCGGGACTCCACGTGAACCGGTGGGTCGAGGTGGCCGTCGCGGGTTGCGTGAACCGCCGCAGGTGGTTCGCGCCGTCCCACGGCTGCACGACGTACTGGGCGTTCGTCGTGTCGGCCGCGTCGCCCCACCGGGCGAACTCGATGTCGATCTCCCGGTGCGCGTAGAGCGCGCGGTCGCTCCAGGTGAACAGCCCCAGGACGACGTTCGCGTCGAGCGCGTCGACGCGGGAGGCGACGGTGAACGCATACGTGCCGTACCCGTAGCTCGTCGGCCCGACGATCTCCGCGCACGTCCAGCTGCCACTTGCGTTCTTCGTGATCCGCAGGTGGAGCCCCCCGGCATCGACCGAGACGTTTGCCTTGTCGAACAGGTTGGGACCCGGGCCGACCGCGCTCCGGCTCGTCTTGATCGCCCATGTCGCACCACTCCAGGTGACCTTGTCGGGGTAGCCGGGCTTGCCGGCGGCGAACGCCGTCGACGTCGTGGCGGCCAGGAGGACGACGACGAGTGCGAGGGAGGGGGCGGCGCGGAGCGTCCGTCGCGCGCGCGGCCGCCGCGGGTCTGGGCGGCGCGCGCTCAGCCGCCGTTCGCCTGGCCGTTCGATCTGGTGCATCTGGCGGACCTCCTGAGGGGTCGGGGCGACAGTGTGCCAGTCGGGGAGGGTCGTGGGCAGACCCGAGCGCTCGAAGTGGTGCCCGATCGCACCGCGCCGCGCCGTCGTCGGACCCGGGCCCGTTCGCGGCCGGGCTCGCTCAGGGCACCACGACGATCGCGGTCTCCCGCGCCACGACACCGAAGTCCCCGTCGAGGGTCAGGATCCGTCCGCCGTTGCGCTCGGCGCATGCGACGACCGAGGCATCGGAGAACCCGAGAGGCAGATCTGCGTAACGCAGGACGAGCCCGCGGATCCGGGGCAGGTCGCGGTCGCCGCAGTCGATCACGTAAGCGCCCGATTCGAGATCCTCGAGGAAGAGGTTGAGAACCGACGTCCCCAGACGCCGCTCGACCATGTAGGCGGCCTCAGCCAGGATGCCGGCAGGCACGAGGAACGGTCCGCCGTCCGTCTCGAACACGCCGAGAGCTGCGCGGTGGTCGGGGTCGCGGCGGTTCAGGAGGGCCAGGATCCCCGAGGTGTCGAGCGTGATCACGCGCCGCGCCGCGGACGCTCTTCCCCCGAACCAGCCCGGCCGGTCTCCGCAGGCTCGGTCACAGCCGCGACGCGGTCCCAGTCGCTCCGCAGCCACGCCTTGCTGTCCCGCGCGGCCAGATCGGCGTCCTCGCCGGCCCCGATCGACCGCGGTCGAGGGGGCTCCTGTCGCGACACGTACTCGGTCAGCGCCTCGCGGATGAGGTCCGCCTGTGCTCGCCCGGTTCGGCGGGCAAGTTGGCGCAGGATCGATTGGAGCTCGCCGGGCAGGTAGAGGGTGGTCTTCTCCACGTCTTCAGTCTAGCACGCCACATACCACATATGGCATTCGCCGGTATTCGTCTGGCGTCCGCCTTCCGGCGCGGATGGCCCTTGACACGCGATGCGGCCGGCGGATGATTCATCGACCGATGAATTCCGGTGCCTCTCCCGCGATCCGGGCTCGCGGCCTGGCCAAGGCGTTCGGGCCGATCCGCGCGGTCGACGACGTCAGCTTCGAGCTCGCAACAGGACGAATCTACGGGCTGCTCGGGCCGAACGGCTCGGGCAAGACGACGCTGATCCGCCTCCTCATGGGCCTGAGCCGCGCCACGGCCGGCCAGGCCGAGGTCCTCGGCGTGCCGATGCCCTCGCGCGCGACCCTCAGCCGGATCGGCTACATGAGCGGTGGCACCGCCGCGCTGTGGAAAGACGAGGACATGGCTGACGTCTTCACGAGCAAGGCCATCGCCTTCATCATCCGCAACTTCACGGCCCGCGTCGTGATCGAGATGAGTGGCGACGGCGTACAAGTGAAGGGCCT
>CAZZND010000136.1:0-7092 GCA_964655465.1 uncultured Actinomycetes bacterium | reverse complement strand
CGGCCTCGCCGAGGTCGACGCCGCCGGTGAAGTCGCAGAAGTCGCAGGCCAGGTCGGGCTCGTCACGCAGGAACCTGACCACGTCCCGGTACTCGGCCGCCCCGACGTCGGCCACGGCGTGGCCGAACACGTCGGACACCGCGACGCCGTCGCCGAACCGCGCTCGCAGGCGGATGCCCACCTCTTCAGCTGACAGCGGTCGTCCCACTGCGGAACTTCTCCTGGATGTCCTCGTCCTTGATCTTGTTCTGGAGCTCGATGATGCCGTGCAGCAGGGCCTCGGGCCGGGGCGGGCACCCGGGGACGTAGACGTCGACGGGGATGATCTGGTCGACGCCCTTCGTGACCGAGTAGCTGTCCCAGTACGGGCCCCCGCAGTTGGAGCACGAGCCGAACGAGATCACGTACTTCGGGTCGGGCATCTGGTCGTAGAGGCGCTTGATCACCGGGGCCATCTTGTCGGTGAGCGTGCCCGCGACCAGCAGCAGGTCGGCCTGGCGCGGACCGTGGGCGAACGGGATAACCCCCAACCGGATGAAGTCGTTCTTGGCTGTCGAGGCCGCGATGAACTCGATCGAGCAGCAGGCGAGCCCGAAGTTGAAGACCCACAGGCTGTAGCGGCGGCCCCAGTTGAGCAGGAACTTGACGGGTTTGACCTTGGGGAGCGGCGTGCGCTCGGTGATCACACCCACCGCAGGACCCCCTTGCGCCAGGCGTACAGCAGCCCGACGGACAAGATGAGGATGAAGATCGCCATCGACACGACCGCCTGGTAGCCGAGGGACTCGAACACCCGGGCCCAGGGGAACAGGAACACGGCCTCGACGTCGAAGATGACGAACAGGAAGCCGTAGACGTAGTAGCGCACCTGGCTCTGCGACCAGCCTTCGCCCACCGGGTCGATGCCGCATTCGTAGGTCAGGAGCTTGCCGTCGACGGGCCTCGACGGCGCGACCAGCCGGGCGGTGGTGAAGGCGACCGCCACGAGCAACATGCCCGCCACCACGACCGCGAGCACCACGCTGTAGGATCCGTAGTAGTCCACTCAGAACCCCTCAGGAACGCCCGGAACCACGCTTGTGAACGCCTTCTCGAACGGCGGCCGTATCCTAGCAGCGAGGCCCGGGGCAACCGGTCCGGCGAGCGGCCGGCGCCGGGTCATGCCGGCACCTCCGCCCCGCATCGGACCGCCAGGAACCGCGCCAGCTGGATCAACGCATGCCGCGCCGCGCCGTCGGGAAGCTGACTCGCGAGGTCGACCGCGCGCCTGACCTCAGCCGCGACGGCGCGGCGGGCGTGGTCGATCGACCCCCCGGTCCGCACGATCTCGAGCGCCCGGTCCAGCATCTCGCCGTCGGGCGCACCGTGGGTCAGCAGACGCTGCAGCTCGTCGCGATGCGGGCCCTCGTGCAGCGCGTGCAGCACAGGAAGCGTGTACACGCCCTCACATCATCCCAAGCTGAAGCTTGGCGGCTTCGGACATCCTGCTGGGGTCCCAGGGAGGCTCCACTACCACCTCCACGTCGACGTCCTCGATGCCCGGCACGCTTAGAGCCTTGGCTTGAACGTCCGCCTTGAGCACGTCGCCCATGCCGCAACCCGGTGCAGTGAGCGTGAACTTGACTTCGGCCTTGTTCCCCCCCTCGGGCAAGGGCGAGATCCGACAGGCGTAAACGAGGCCAAGGTCAACGATATTGACCGGGATCTCGGGATCGAAGCACGTCCTCAACTGATCCCAGACCGATTTCTCGATGTCTAAAGGCTCTTCGGCCGTGCCCGGCGCTCCCGCCTCCGATGCTGGCGAGATCTCCTCGCCGATGGCATCGGCATCTTTGCCGGCGATGCGCAGCATTTCTCCGTGAGGCGTGGTCACGGTGTAGCTGCCGCCAAGCGTTTGGATCACACTGACCTCGGTGCCTGCGGGGAGAGAGACCCTTTCGCCGCTGGGAATCATGATCGCCTCGCAATCACGGCTCAGCGTTATCGGTTCGTGGGTTCTCATCGGTCCCTCTTGCTTCTGTCTGTTCGAGGTTCCCTTCCCTAATCGGAGAACGTGTGCCCGCATCCGCAGCTATGCTTGGCCCGAGGATTCTGGAACACGAAATCCACCCCTCCGAGCTTGGGGCGTACGCCGAGCTGGAGCCCGTCCAGATGAGGCAAGCTCTCACGGCTCACCACGATCCGGACCCCGTGACTCTCGAAGAGCTGGTCGTCCGCCTTGGCGGGATCGGGGTCCAGGCCCATGATGTACCGAAACTTAGTGTCGCTCTCCTCGCAGCCCTCGTCCGTGAGCCCCAGTCGCAACGCGCTGTCTTGGGGCAAGTCCTCATCGGCCAAGGCGCTCCGCACCGCCTCGGCCGCATCCGGCGTGAGCGTGATCATGCGATTACCTCCTCTCGGTTCGGAGAGAACCTCCCCGAAACATCCGACCGCTTCCTCATCCCTGCACATCGGCCGTCAACGTCGCATCGGACCCCCCTTCCTCGGTCGAAACGGTCTCCTTGTTCCCGTCAAGCGCCGCATGCAGCGCGTGCCACGCGAGGTTCGCGCACTTGACCCGGACGGGGAACTCGCGGATGCCCGAGAAGGCCGCCAGCTTTCCAAGTGCCTGTGGCTCGATCGCTCTGTCCGCCGCCCCGGTGACCATGCTGTGGAACCTCTGGAAAAGGTCCTCCGCTTCGGTCCGAGTCTTCCCTTTGAGGCTGACGGTCATCATCGAAGCGGACGCTATCGAGATCGCACAGCCCGAGCCTTGAAAGCTGATGTCTCCGATCGCGTCGTTGTCCAGCTGCAGGTAGACGACGACCTTGTCGCCACAGAGCGGGTTGTAGCCTTCAGCGATCTGGGTCGCGCCATCGATTTCCCGGAAGTTGCGCGGCGAATCGTTGTGGTCGAGGATGACCTCCTGATAGAGCTCACTAAGGCCGGTCATCGGCTGAACATCCTCTTGACGTTGTGGATCGCCCCGACAAGGGCGTTCACTTCCTCTCTCGTGTTGTAGAAGGCCAGTGACGCCCTGGCGGTGGCCGGCACTCCGAAGCGCTGCATGACCGGCATGGAGCAATGATGGCCGGTTCGGATCGCGATCCCTTCCTGATCCAAGATCGTGCCGATGTCGTGGGCATGAACGCCGTCAAGGACGAAGGACAAGACACCGGCCTTCTCCCTTGCCGTCCCGATGATTCGAACGCCCGAGATCGTCGAGACCGCCTCAGCCGCGTAGTCGAGGAGTTCCCGTTCGTATGCGGCGACAAGCTCCAGCCCGACTTGACTCAGATAGTCGATCGCGGCCCCCAGTCCTATGCCGCCTGCGATGTTGGGCGTCCCGGCCTCGAACTTGTACGGCAGGACGTTGTAGAGGGTCTTCTCGAAGGTGACGGAGCTGATCATGTCGCCGCCTCCCTGGTAAGGAGGCATGGCATCGAGGAGGCTGGCTCTGCCGTAGAGAACGCCGACGCCGGTCGGGCCGTAGAGCTTGTGGCCCGAGAAGGCGTAGAAGTCGCAATCGAGGTCCCGCACATCGACCTTCAGGTGAGGCGCGGCCTGGGCCCCGTCGACCAGAACGGGGACGCCGCGGTGGTGCGCGATCTGGATGATCTGCTTGACCGGGTTGATCGTGCCGAGGGCGTTGGACAGGTGCGTCACCGCCACGAGCTTCGTCCTGTCGCTCAGGAGCCGCTCGTACTCATCGATGAGCAGCTCCCCGTCGTCGTTCATCGGGATGACGCGGAGTCTGGCTCCGACCTGTTCGCAGAGGATCTGCCACGGGACGATGTTGGAGTGGTGCTCCATCGCGGAGAGGATGATCTCGTCCTCCTCCCCGATGAACTTCCTACCGTAGCTCTGTGCGACGAGGTTGATGCCCTCTGTCGTGCCTCGCACGAAGATGATCTCTCGACTCTCCGCAGCGTTGAGGAACCCCCCCACCTTGGCGCGGGCGTCCTCATAGGCTTGCGTAGCCCGCTCGCTCAAGAAGTGGATCCCCCGATGGATGTTCGCGTTCTCCAGGCTGTAGTACTTCTGGAGCGTCTCGATCACGACCTGCGGCTTCTGGCTGGTTGCCGCGTTGTCGAGATAGACGAGCGGTTTGCCGCGGACCTTCTCTCTGAGGATGGGGAAGTCCCGCCTGGCCTCCTCGACGTCGAAACGGGTCGATCGGTCTGGGCGGACCGTTTGCATGATGGTGTAGCCGGCCGTAGTCATCGCGTTTCCTCAAGCCGTCTCCCCGGAGGCAGCCATCGCCTCACGAGCCCCTCGAGGTGTTCGCGGATCGACTCGTTCTCCATTCTCCCGAGGCTTTCACGAGCGAATGCGGAGAGCAGCATGGTGCGAGCCGAAGCCTCCGCGATGCCGCGGGACCGGAGGTAAAAGATGGCGTCCTCATCGATCTGACCGATGGTTGCCCCGTGGGTGCACTTGACGTCGTCAGCATGGATCTCGAGCTGGGGCTTGGTATCGATCTGCGCCTCGTCGGAGAGCAGCAGGTTCCTGTTCGTCTGTTTGGCGTTGGTCTTCTGGGCGTCCTTGTGCACGATGATCCGGCCGTGGAACACCCCCCGGGACCGGCCATCGAGGATGCCGTTGTAGAACTGACGGCTGTTGCAGTGCGGGCCGACGTGTTCGACCTTCATGTAGTTGTCGAGGTGCTGCTCGCCGGTTCCCATGAACAGGCCGTTGATCAGGCAGTCGCCCCCGTCGCCGGCCAGGACCGGGTGTACGTTGTTCCGTACCAATGCGCCGCCAAGCAGGAGGGAGTGGGAAGCGACGTCGCTGCTGCGGCCTTGCTGAACCCGGAGGGTGGAGACATGGAACGCCTGCGTGCTCTCCCGCTCGATCCGGTAGTGGCGCACCACGCTGTTCTCGCCGACCACCACTTCCGTGACGACGTTCGAGAAATGGACGTCCCCGCTCAGCGAGACGTAGTCCTCCACGATCGTCGCCTGGGTCTCCTCGCCCGCCACGATGAGGTTGCGCGGGTGAGTGATGGCGGGGTCGGCAGTTGGGGCTGAGACATAGAGCAGGTAGATCGGCTCAGAGAGCACGGTCCCGCGCGGGATGTGCACGACGGCCCCATCCTCCATGAAGGCCGTGTTGAGGGCGCAGAAGGCGTCGTGCTGATAATCGGCGTACCGGCCGAGGTGCTGCTCGAGCGTGCCCGGGTCCGTGGTGAGCTCGTGGATGAGGCTGCCGACCTTCACACCCTCGGGCAACGGCTGCAGCCGGGAGAGACCCGGCTCAAATCGGCCGTTCACGAAGACCAGCCGGATGCCTGCTATTTCCGAGAACCCGGATCGCTCGAGCTCGCGGACCGTTGGACTGACGTGGCCGTCCTCGGCGAGCCTGAAGGAGGTCTCGGCGATGGGGGCTACGTTGGTGAACCGCCAGTCCTCCTCGTGGGTGGTTGGGAACCCCAGCTCGGAGAACCGGGCCATGGCCGATCGGCGGATCGAGCGCAGCCACTCTTGTCCGCTGCCCGCGGCACCCTCCTTGAACCGGGCGAAACTCTCCAGGTAGCTGTCCTGCGCTTGAGTCACGGCGCTCACGGTCTTGGCCTCTGCCCTAACTCGGTGTCGCCACGGCAAGCTGGGTCTCGGCTTCGACCCCTGCATAGCCCTTGTCCTCGAGCTCCAGGGCCAGCTCCCTGCCGCCGGACCGGACGATCCGCCCGTCCACCAGGACATGTACGGAGTCCGGGACGATGTAGTTGAGCAGCCGCTGGTAGTGGGTAACAACGATGATGGCGCGCTCGGGGCTACGAAGCGCGTTGACGCCAGCGGCGACGACCTTCAGGGCGTCGATGTCCAGGCCGGAATCGGTCTCGTCCAGGATGGCGAGCCGCGGCTCCAGGACCGCCAGCTGGAGTATCTCGTTGCGCTTCTTCTCCCCGCCCGAGAAGCCCTCGTTGACCCCGCGACTCAGGAACTCCTCGTCCATGTCAAGGAGCTTCAGCTTCTCCTTGACCAGTGGGAGGAAGTCCATGGCATCGAGCTCTTCGAGCCCTCGGTGCTTGCGGATGGCATTGAAGGCGGCCTTGAGCAAATAGGCGTTGCCGACGCCCGGGATCTCCACCGGGTACTGGAAGGCGAGGAAGACTCCCTCGCAGGCGCGCGCCTCGGGATACAACCCCAGCAGGTTCTTGCCTTCGTAGATGACGTCTCCTCCGGTGACCTCGTAGGTCTCCCTGCCGGCCAGGACGTGCGCCAGGGTGCTCTTTCCGGATCCGTTGGGCCCCATGATGGCGCAGACCTCGCCGGCGTTGACCTCGAGGTCCACACCCTTGAGGATCTCCCGGTCGCCCACCTTCGCGTGCAGATTCCTGATCGCGAGCATCTAGCCCACGCTCCCCTCGAGGCTTACGCTCAGCAGCCTCTGCGCCTCGACGGCGAACTCCATCGGCAGCTCACGGAAGACCCGCTTGGCGAAGCCGTTGACGATCATCGAGACCGCATCCTCGGCCGAGAGCCCACGCTGCCGGAGGTAGAAGATCTGGTCGTCGCCGATCTTCGATGTGGACGCCTCGTGCTCCATCCGGGCCGTGGGGTTCTTCACCTCGATGTAGGGGAAGGTGTGAGCGCCGCACTTTTCGCCGATGAGCAGCGAGTCGCACTGCGAGTAGTTCCGCGCTCCGGTGGCGCTCTTCATGATCTTCACCAGCCCGCGGTAGGTGTTCTGCCCGTGCCCCGCGGAGATGCCCTTGGAGACGATGTTGCTCCGGGTGTTCTTGCCGATGTGAATCATCTTGGTGCCCGTGTCGGCCTGCTGGTAGTTGTTGGTGAGGGCCACGGAGTAGAACTCGCCGATGGAGTTATCTCCCTGGAGGATGACCCCGGGGTACTTCCAGGTGATCGCCGCGCCGGTCTCGACCTGCGTCCACGAGACCTTGGAGTTGACCCCGAGCGCCTTGCCCCGCTTCGTGACGAAGTTGTAGATGCCGCCCTTGCCCTCCTTGTCGCCCGGATACCAGTTCTGGATGGTCGAGTACTTGATCGCGGCGTCATCGAGGGCGACCAGCTCCACCACTGCGGCGTGCAGCTGATGCTCGCTCCGCTTGGGCGCGGTGCACCCTTCCAGGTAGCTTACGTAGCTGCCTTC
>CAZZND010000135.1:263-7098 GCA_964655465.1 uncultured Actinomycetes bacterium | reverse complement strand
GTGACCGACCTCGACCTCCAGGTCGCCGACGGCGAGTTCATGGTGCTGGTGGGCCCGTCGGGGTGCGGCAAGTCGACGGCGCTCCGGATGATCGCCGGTCTGGAGGAGATCTCGAAGGGCACCGTGACCATCGGCGACCGTGTCGTGAACGACCTGCCCCCCAAGGATCGCGACGTCGCGATGGTCTTCCAGAACTACGCGCTCTACCCGCACATGTCGGTGTACGACAACATGGCGTTCGCGCTCAAGATCCGGAAGATGCCGAGCGCTGAACGCGACCGCAAGGTCCGTGACACCGCGAAGATCCTCGGGCTCTCGGACCTGCTGGACCGCAGGCCGAAAGCCCTGTCGGGCGGCCAGCGACAGCGGGTGGCGATGGGCCGCGCGATCGTTCGCGAGCCACGGGCCTTCCTCATGGACGAGCCGCTGTCCAACCTCGACGCGAAGCTCCGCGTGCAGATGCGGGCCGAGATCGCGCGGATCCAGGCCGACCTCGGCACCACCACGGTCTACGTGACGCACGACCAGACGGAGGCGATGACGATGGGGGACCGCGTGGCCGTGCTTCGCCGCGGGATCCTGCAGCAGGTGGACGCGCCGCAGGTGCTCTACGACCGTCCGGCCAACCTGTTCGTGGCGGGGTTCATCGGGTCGCCCGCGATGAACCTGGTCGAGGCGACCCTGGCGCGCCGTGACGAAGGGCTGGAGGTCGGCTTCGGCCCGCACCGTCTGACCGTCGACCCGTCGGTCATGGCGGAACGACCTGCCCTGCAGACGTTCGAGGGCCGAGACGTCGTGCTCGGCATCCGGCCCGAAGACCTCGAGGACGTCTCCATCGCCTCCGACGCGCCGCCGGGGCGGCGGATGGGGATCACGGTCGATCTCCGCGAGGCGCTCGGTTCCGAGGTGCTGATCCACTTCCCGGTCGACGCGACCACCGTGATCACCGACGACGAGCGCGAGCTCGAGACCGACCTTGGAGCCGACGTCGACCGCGCCGCGTTCGTGGCCCGGCTGGATCCGCGCACCCGCGCGCGGGAGCGCGAGACGATCGACCTCGTCGTCGACACCACGCGGCTCCATTTCTTCGACCCGGCCGACGGGTTGGCGATCCGCGACTGAGCGCTACTTCCCGCCGGTCAGAGTCAGCCCGCGCACGATCCACTTCTGCGATGCCGCGAACACGATCAACACCGGGATAACCATCAGCACCGATGCCGCCATCACCAGGTTCAGCTGCGCGGTGTGCTGGGTCGAGTACCAGGTCAAGATGATCGGCAACGTGCGCTTGTCTTGCTCGGTCAGCACGATCAGCGGCCACAGGTACGCGTTCCAGTTGAACATGAACGTCAGCATCCCGAGCGTCGCGAGGACGGGCTTCAGCTGCGGCAGCACCACCGATCGGAAGATCCGCCATTCGGAGGCGCCGTCCACGCGGGCGGACCAGATCTCATCGTCGCTGATGGACAGGATGAACTGGCGCATCACGAACACGCCGAACGCGTCGATGAACGAGGGAAGGATCAAGCCCCAGAGGTTGTTCAGCAGCCCGAGCTGCAGCAGGATCAGGTAGCCGGGGATCATCGTGACCTGGGCCGGGATCATCATCGTCGCGATCACGAACCAGAACAGCGCCTGTCTGCCGCGGAAGGTGTACTTCGCCAAGATGTAGCCGAGAAGCGAGCTCGTGAACAAGGTGGTGACCACGTTCGAGAGTGCGATGAACAGCGAGTTCCGATAGAACAGCTCGAGCGGCAGCTCCGGGTCGGACAAGATCGTGCCGTAGTTGCCGAGGGTCGGGTCCCCCGGGACGAACGTGGGTGGGAACTGGCGGATCTCGGCACCGGTCTTGAGCGACGCCAGGATCATCCAGACGAACGGGATCGCGGCGACGATGCCGAACGCGATGAGCGCGGTGTACAGCAGCGCACGTGTGGCGCGATGCCGCGCGGGGGCGCCGCGGCGGGGGGCGGCGGCGACCGTCGCCATGTCAGTACTCCCAGTCCGTGCGCAATAGGCGCGACTGCACACGCGAGATCGTGAACACGACGAGGAACAGCACCAGCGACACCGCCGCAGCCCATCCCATGCGCTGGAACCGGAACGCGTTCTGGTAGATGTCCAGCGACAGCGCCCGGGTCTGGTCCTCGGGCCCCCCGGCGGTCATCACCTGGAACAGGTCGAAGACCTGGAACGCCGAGATCATCGTCAGCACCGACACGAGCATGATGGTGGGCTTCAGCAGTGGAAGCGTGATGTGGCGGAACCGCTGCCAGACGCTTGCCCCGTCGACGAGCGCGGCCTCCTTCACCGAGTCCGGGACCGCCTGCAGCGCGGCGATGAAGATAACCAGGTTGTATCCGATGTCCTGCCACAGGTAGGCGACGATCACCGCGAGCAGCGCCACCGGGATCCCCAGGAACGACAGGTTGGGGTCGGTCGTCCACGCGATCACGGTCGTCTCGCCGGTGATCCGCGAGATGATCCCGTTCAGCAGGCCGCGCTGGGGGTGGAGCACGAACCCCCAGATGATGGCGACCCCGACGGCCGAGGTCAGCACCGGGAGGAAGAACACGGTGCGGAACCACACGCGGCTGCGCCGGCCCACCGACTCGATCATGGCGGCGAGCGGCAGCGTGATCGCCAGGTTCAGCGGCACGACCATGAACGCGAAGAGCAGGGTGACCTTCAGCGCGGTGTGGAACTGGCGGACCTCCAGCGGCGCGGTGTCGGAGAGGTCGAACATCGCACGGAAGTGTTCGAGACCGACGAACGGGTTGTCGGCGCCGAGACCGAGGAACGGCGTGCCCGTGCGACGCGGGCTGAAGTCGAAGAACGCGAGCACCAACGCCCAGACGATGGGCAGCACCGCGAAGACCGCCAGGTAGGTAACGGCCGGGCTGAGCACGGTCGCGACGAAGCGCTTCTGCGCGCCGTCGCGGCCACCGAACCAGCGGCGCCGCGTCCTGGCCTCGACCGTGGCGATACTCGCGTCCCCCTAGCCGAAGGTCTCGTTCGCTTCCCGCTCCATCGCCGCCAGGGCCTCGTCGACGGTCTCGGACCCCTGCAGCGTCGAGAGCAGGTGCGGGTAAGCGATGCCGTACCAGAGCAGGTCGCGGTCGGGCAGGTTCCCGACGTACTGCCCGTTGGGAAGGATCTCGAAGAAGGGCGCGAAGTGGGGGAACTCGGCGGTGAGCTCGGCCGCCGCGGCCTCCTCGGCGTTCGCCTTCAGCGCAGGAAGGGTCCCGGTCGCGAGGTTCCACGTGGCGGCGTTCTCGGGATCGAGCGTCGCGAACGAGATGAAGTCCCAGGCGGCCTCGGCCGCGGGGCTGTCCTTCGAGACCGTCAATCCCCAGCCGGAGTCGGCCACGAAGGCGTTGGATCCGTTGTAGGCGGGCAGGGGCACGTACTGGGTGGCCGCGGCGACCTCGGGGAAGTCGGCCGAGTACTCGGGCACCACCCACGGACCGACCAGGCCCATGGCACAGTACCCCTGGAAGTAGCAGTCGCCGACCCAGTTCTCGATGTCGTTGAACAGCACGGGGTCGACGATCCCCTCGTCGACCATCGACTTCATCAGCTCGATCGCTTCCTTGCCCTCGGGCGTGTTCAGGGTGAAGGCGGTGCCGTCCTCGTTGAGCATGTTCCCCCCGGCCTGGGTGAGGAGCGAGAAGAACGAGTAGGACATCGCATCGGCCGCGGTGAAGTGATAACCGGCGCGGGTCATCGCGTTCCCGTCGAACACCGCGAGCTTCTTCGCGTCGGCCTTGAACTCGTCCCAGTCGGCCCAGCCGTCCAGCTCGACGCCCGCAGCCGCCGCCATGTCCGTGTTCACAAGCGTGGCGCCGTACTCGATGTTGAACTCCTGCGGGAAGCCGTACAGCGTGTCCTCGCAGGCATAACCGCCGATCGGGGCCGCGAAGAACTCCTCTTGCGCGTTCTCGAGGGTGCTCACATCCTCGGGCACGGTCGTCAGGAAGTCGGCGTAGCTGCACGTCCACGTCCCGAACATCTGCAGGATGTCGGCCTGCGTCCCGGCGGGCAGGGCCGTCTGCAGGGTCTGCACGTACGTTTCGTAGTCGAACGTCTCGAGCGCGAAGGTGACGTTCGGGTTCTCGGCCGTGTACGCGTCGAACAGGTCCTTGAGCCCCTGGTTGAACGAGCGGTTCTGGTGGGTCCACACGGTGACGGTGACCGGGTCACCGCTCGCGGCCGGCGTGTCGGCCGTGCTCGAGGATCCGAAGGTGCACGCGTTCGCCAGCAGGGCCAGCGAGAGCGCGGCGAATACCAGGCGGTACCGGGTGGATACGTGGTCCATGGTCGATCGTTCCTCCTTCATGCCAGCACCACCGAACGGGTCAGATGACGGGGGTGATCGGGGTCGAGGCCGCGCGCGGTGGCGAGCGCCAACGCGAGCCGGTGGATCAGGACGAGCTCGGCCATCGGATCGAGCTCGGCGGTACGAACGGTCGCGCCGGTCGTCCGGATGTCGTCGGCGACCCCGGTGTCGGACGAGCCGAGGATCCAGACGAGGCTCGACGGTCCCGCGAGCGCGATCGGACCGTGCCGGTACTCCATCGCGGGGTAGGACTCGGTGTGAAGCTGCGCGACCTCGCGCAGCTTGAGTGCGGCCTCGGCGGCGATCCCGACCGTCCACCCGTGTCCCAGGAACACCGCGTGGTCGATCGGCGTCGGTTCGACGGGCAACGGCTCGGTGAGCGCGCGTTCGGCGTCGGTGGACGCGGCGGATAGGTCCTGGCCGAGGTGCGCGCGGAGGAGCGCCAGGACCGAGGTCGCGAACCGCGTCTGCACCACCGAGCGTTCGTCGGCGAAGTCGAGGATCACCGCGTGGCCCGCCGCGTTGGCGACCGGCGTGCCGGCCACCGCCGTGATCGCGGTGACGGGTGCGTCGATGGCCCCGATGAGGCGGGTGACTTCGGTCGTCGTGCCGCTGCGGCTGATCGCGACGATCCGGTCGTAGTGCCGGCGGTCCGAGAACTCGGTGGGGGTGAACGCGTCGGTCTCGCCGCGTCCTGCGGCCTCTCTCGCGGCGGCGTACGCCTGCCCCACGAACCACGAGGTCCCGCACCCGATCACCGCCACCCGCTCGCCGTCGGCGGGCAGGACATCGGCCAGCGAGGCCGCCAGGGCGGCGGACTTCCGCCAGCAGCCGGGCTGGGACTCGATCTCGCGCTGAGTGTCCGGGGTCATCCAGGGCGGACGCTAGTGCGCGTTCGTGTACGAGGCAACCCAAGAACGAACATGAGCGTGCACGTTTCGGCCTATGCTCCTGCGATGCGGCAGACGGAACGGCTCTCCACCATCCTCGAGGAGCTTTCCTCCGGTGGATCGGTGGGGGTGGCCGACCTCGCCACGCGGTTGGGGGCGTCCGAGGCGACCATCCGCCGGGACCTCGACCTGTTGCAGGACCAACGGCTGCTCTCGCGCACCCACGGCGGCGCCATCACCCAGGGTGTGCTTTACGAGTTGCCGCTCCGCTACAAGGGAGCGCGGCGTCAGGACGAGAAACGGCGGATCGCCGAGGCCGCGGCCGCTCGCGTCGTCGACGGGACGGCGGTCGGACTGACGGGCGGGACCACGTGCACCGAGGTCGCGCGCGCGTTGGTCGAGCGTCAGCGGCTCACGGTCGTCACGAACGCGCTGAACATCGCGAGCGAGGTCGCCGTCCGTCCCAACCTGAAGCTCGTCGTCACGGGCGGCACCGCGCGCCCCGAGTCCTACGAGCTGGTGGGACCGCTCGCCGAGCAGGCGCTCGCCGGTCTGCACCTGGATGTGGTGATCATCGGGGTCGACGGGATCGATGCCGCCGCGGGCTGCACGACGCACCACGAGGTCGAGGCGCATACCGACCTCGCGTTGATCGAGCGAGCCCGGCACGTGATCGTGGTCGCGGACTCCTCGAAGATCGGCCACATCGCGATCGCGCAGATCTGCCCGATCGACCGCGTCGACGAGCTGATCACCGACCGCGGCGCGAAGGTGCGGCCGCTGCACGCGCTTCGCGAAGCCGGCCTCGCGGTGGAGGTCGTGTGACGGGGGAGCTCATGGACCTGCCGCTGCGGTCGTATCGGCCGCGAACGGCGCTGCGACGGGAGCTCACGGCACTGGCTGAGCACCCGCCCGTGCCGATCGTGGATGCCCACAACCACCTGGGGCGGTGGCTGACGGGAAGCTGGGCCGCACCCGACGTCGGCGCGTTGCTCGCGCTGATGGACGTGGCCGGCATCGAGGTCGTCGTGAACCTCGATGGCATGTGGGGCGACGAGCTCGAGGCGAACCTCGATCGGTACGATCGTGCGCACCCGGGCCGGTTCGCGACATTCGCCCAGTTCGATCGGTCGTTGGTCGGCGCAGGCGCATGGCGTGAGATGGCTGCCCAGATCGCCGACGCAGCCGCTCGTGGCGCGAAGGGGCTCAAGGTCTGGAAGGACCTGGGCCTTCACCTGCGCGATCCGGGCGGCGAGCTGGTGATGCCCGACGATCCGCGGCTCGACCCCGTGTGGGATGCGGTGGCGGCCGCGCGGATCCCCGTCACGATCCACGTCGCTGATCCGATCGCGTTCTTCGACCCGCTCGACGCAACCAACGAGCGCCTCGAGGAGCTGCTCGAGAACCCGGAGTGGTGGTTCGGCGACCGGTCGCGGTTCCCCTCGTTCGGCCAGGTCCGCGACGCCCTCGAGGCGCTCGTAGCCCGTCGGACCGACGTGGTCTGGATCGGCGCACACGTGCTGTGCTCGGCCGAGGATCTCGCGTGGGTCGGCCGCATGCTCGACACGTATCCGCATGTCCACGCCGACGTGGCCGCGCGGATGGC
>CAZZND010000135.1:0-253 GCA_964655465.1 uncultured Actinomycetes bacterium | reverse complement strand
CTCGTGGCGCCCCGAGCACTGGCGGCGGCGAAGGTCGTCCTGCTCGCCGTGCCCGACGATCGCATCGCACGGGTCGCCGAGTCCCTTCGCGGACGCATCCCGCGCACGGCACGCGAGCTGCTGGTCCGTCACCCGGACCGGTTCCTGTTCGGCACCGACGCGTTCCCACCGGACCCGGCGGTCTACGAGGTGCATCGGAGGTTCTTCGAGACCGCGGACGAGGCTTTCCCCTACGACCCCGAGCCGGATGACG
>CAZZND010000134.1:0-7126 GCA_964655465.1 uncultured Actinomycetes bacterium | reverse complement strand
AGGTCGCGCTGGTTCTCGGGGTCGATCGGATCGGCCGGATGGTTGGGGAACGTGCCGTCGAGCTCGGGGTAGAGGTGGTGCAGCTTCACCGGCAGGCGCGACAGGACCGCCGGAGCGACCAGCCCGCCCATGCCGTTCGCCGTATCGATCACAACGGTGAGGGGCCGCATCGCGCTGGCGTCGACGAACGACACCACGTGATCGACGTAGGCGTCCAGCAGGTCGTGGGAACGGACGGACCCATCGGACGCGGCGGGCTCGACGCCGTTCTCGACGAGCGCCCTGATCTCACGCAGGCCGCTGTCCTCACCCACAGGCCGGGCGCCGGACAGGCAGAATTTCAGTCCGTTGTAGTCCTTCGGGTTGTGGCTCGCCGTGAGCATGACGCCGGGCATGTCGAGCGAGCCCGATGCGAAGTACAGCAGATCGGTTGACGCGAGCCCCAGGTCCACGACGTCGACGCCGACCGACGTGGCGCCCTCGGTGATGGCCGCCGCGAGCTCGGGTGAGGAGACCCGGCAGTCGCGCCCCAGGGCGATGGACGGCCGCCCAGCCCAGGAGGCGAACGCCGCGCCGATCCGCCGGGCGAGGTCGGCGTCGAGATCGTCGGGCACGACGCCGCGAACGTCGTACGCCTTGAAGATGCGATCCAGGTCGGCTCCCACTGGAGCGGCATCCTACCGACCGCGGCTTGCGGCCGCCGGGTCGGTGCCGCGTGGGACTACTTCTTCACGACGAGGTCGATCACCGAGGACAGCGGGACGGGGTCGCCCTGCTGGTACCACCACTTCGCCTCGCACATGTGGCACGTGGTGAAGGTGAGGTCGCGCTCGCTGACGCTGAGCGAGATGGTGATGAGGTCGCCTTGGCGGCAGTTGGGGCACTGACCGGTGGTTGCAGACATGTGAGAAGTGTCGACGGGGGCCGCACGCCAGGCCATAGCACGCCTCCGTCATCTTCGGAACCGACATGAGCGAGCCCGTGGCTCCGGCCGGGGGACGACCCTGTGGGCCGAACGGCCGAGGCCGAGCGGGCCAGCCCGTGTTCTAGACCGCGACCGAGGCCGGCGTGCGGCGGTCGAGCACGGTCCACCCGAGGGGTGGCGTCATCCGCTCCACGTGCTCGCGACACAGATCCAGGAGGTTCGGATCACGCTCAGCCAGCAGGTCGACGATCACGACCTCGCGCTCGGCGTAGGACAGGGTGACGGTGACGGTCGGTTCGTGGCCACATCGCAACTTCGCGCAGGTTCGCATGGCCCGCAGCCTAGATCACAGGGGTGTGATCTTCCAGCAGCGCGTCAGATGTCGGCGTCGCCGGGCGTGTCCCAGTAGTCAGCTCCCGCCGGGCGAGACCCGACGATGATCACGTGCGCCCCCACCGAGATCCGCTCGAAGAGGTCCTCGACCTCCTCGTTGAGCATCCGGATACAGCCGTGGCTCGCGTACCTGCCGACCGACGAGGGGTCCGTGGTGCCGTGGATCCTGATCAAACCGGGGGCGTCGATGTAGATGGCACGGGTCCCCATAGGGTTGCCGGGACCGCCGGGGACGACCGCCGGCAGAGCAGCACCCCAGCTGTCGAGCGCCGGGTTGTACCAGGCGGGGTTCTCCCGCTTGTCCCAGATGCGCCAGTCCCCCGTCGGGGTCGTGAAGCCTGGCTTCGCGGTCGCGACGTCCCATGTCTTCACCAGGTCGAACCCGTCGTAGAGCTCGAGCTCGTTCCGGTTCACCCGGACGACGATGGTGGGCCCGAGGTTCTTCGCCGTGACGCGCGGCGCGACCGGGAGCGTCCCGAGCTCGACCGTCGGCTTCCCCGACTCGAGCGCCGCCAAGATCTTGCGCTCGCCGGCCTCGCGGGCGAGCTTCACGCCGGCCACCGCCTTGACCATCACGATGTCCGAGCGTTGGTCGCCGATCGTCATGCTCGCGTCGCGGGCGGGGCGGAACACCCCGTCGGCGATCGAGTCCACCAGCCGTTCGGCCGCGGAACCACGCGTCTCGAAGGTCAGCTCGATATCGGCATCGACCGGCGTGTCGCGCAGGCGATGCCAGAATCGGTCGAACGTGCCGAGGTCGGCGTTGATCGCGAGCGCGAGACCGACCGCGTCGTCGACGAGCGCCCGCCTCCCGAGCTCCGCCTGCGTGGCGGTCCACGTCCGGTCGCCGACGCGCACGACGAGCGGCGCGTCGAGCTGGTCGTCGAGCCGTGGCCGCACGGCCCTCGCCGCCTCGGCCCTGGTCATCCCCCCGACATCGACACCGCCGACGACGACGCCCGGCAGGATCCGGTCCGCGTTGGCCATCTCGTGCCGGTACGCGGCGTAGGAGGCCCCACCGGCCAGGAGAACGAGCACGCCGACGATGGCGGCGACGATGGCGGCGCCTCGGTGGGTGCGGCGGTTGGCGTGACGACCTCTGGCCATGGGGTCGATCCCTCTCGGTGCTCGACCAGAGATGATACAGAGTGGAACGGCTAGGGGGGTGCAGCGGCGCCGGCGGACACCCACGCCGGGACCGGCACCCCCATCGCGAGCGCGTACCACGCGAGACCTTTCAGACCCGATGACGTGGATCCCCCGAGGGCGACCACGGGGCCGGAGGCCTGCACGAGCACAGCCCCCCTGGGGTCGGCCTGCAGGAACGACACCGGCGGAGAGGCGGCCGTGCCGGCAGGAACGCGGAAGGACGCTTCCGCGGCCGCCACGCCCTCGGCCGACGGCAGGGTCCGGACCGTGATGTCGACGTCCATGTCGCCGGGATTCGCCACGACCAGACCGGGGAACCAGGGCTCCTCGGCGACGGTCGGCAGGACGACCCACGCGTCAGAGGTGACCGTCGCGCCCCCGGTCGCGGCGGTATCGGCCGCTTGACCTGTGGAGCGCAGCCCCGCGATCACGGGGTGATCGTCGCGGGTCGCGAGCTCGACCATCGAGGGGCCGGAGGTCGTCACCGGGTACTGCGCGGTCGAGAAAGCCCCCTGGCGAACGCCGATGAGGCCACCTGCGGGCTGCGGCGGCCCTTCGCTCCGAAGCACGGCGTCGAACCGGACCGGCGCGTCGTCGGTCACGCCGAGCAGCAAGGCGGACTGCCCCGACCCCTCCACGACCGGCAGGTACCAGCGAGACGCCGTCGCCGGTGCGGCGAGCGCCGACCGGACCCCCCCGTCGTGACCGAAGCTGAGGGTCGCCGCGGCCACCCGCCCGCTGTTCACGTCGACGGTGGCGCTCACGGCGTCCTTGCCCGGCACCTTCGCGGCCACATCGAACGCCGCGGCGCGCCCCGGCGCCAGCCTCACGTCGGTCCAGTTCGGGTCGCGCAGCGGTGGTGCGTCGGGCGAGAACAGGGCGAGGTCGAAGACCGCCTGCGAGGCGAACGGGTTCATGATGATGAGGAAGGCGTCCTCACCCTCGAGGGTGCCCAGATCGATCGACGACCACCCGGTCGAGGCCGCGTCGGCGCACGGTTCGGCGCCCATCCCCGTCTCATCTCCGCCTGGACGGACCATCCATCCCACGGCAAGGTAGCCGCCGAACGCTTCCACGAACGTCGAGGCACCTCGCGAGGACACGTCGAGCCGGCGCAGCACTTCGCGCCCCGGCGGCACAACGACGGTTTCGGACGGGCCCGGACGACGTTCGCTAAGCGAGGTCACGCGTGCCTCGACGGTCTCCGAACCGGGGTTCGCCAGCGCCAGCGACCCGGCCCAGTCCTTCCCTCCGCCGTGCGGACATAGCCACGCGCTCGAACGCGCCGCCGGCTGCTGCGCGGACACGACCGCGGCGGGCCCTACCCGGGACGCGGTGACCGCCCCCGCGAGCGCGACGGCGAGCACGACCAGACCGACGAGCAGCGACGACCGCCTCACGCGCGCACAGGCTTCCTGGTGACCCACAAGGCGACCGCCCAGACGATGGCCAGCAACCACGCGGCAACCGTCGCCGGCAGCTGCGCGCCGAAGCGGACCCGCACCGACGTTGCCGACGTCGGGAACGTGGTCGCCCACCCGAACGAACGTTCGGGTGGGCTCTCGGTCCCCTCGAGCTGCCACGCGCCGTCGAACCCGGTGGAGAGCAGGACGTCGGTTCCGCCGCCGCTGGCGCCGGCCCATCCGCCGGGAGCCGGATCCAGGCGAGCACCATCGACGGCGGCCATGCGCTGGATGCCGTCGGGAGTGTCCGCTCGCATCGCATCGCGCAGCTCGTTGCTCGGCGTCGTGACGACCGCGGTCTCGAGCGTGACCGCGTTCCGCCAGATCACGAGACCGGCGGAAGGGATCCGGTTGAGGTCGACCTGCGATCCGAAGGCGTCGACGATGGCCGGGGGGAGCGCATCGGGGCTCGCCACCACGAAACGGATCGCGAACGGCGCCAGCAGCGCGCCCGCGTGGGCAGATCCACCCCCGACGATCTCGGTGACGGCCTCATCGAGCGACGGTGCGCCCGGACCGGTCAGGACGCGTCCGGTGTCGACGGCGAGCGAGCCCGACCGATCCGTCACCTGGTACCGCACCTGCGTGCTACCGGCGTCGACGCTCGCGACCGGATCCCCGCCGGGCGACGGGAACGAGCGTCCCGAGGGCCCACCGATCCACAGCACCCGGAAGCTCCCCGTCGCGGTCGAATCGACGACGGCCCACGCCGCCGTGACCCGCTCAGCGCCACCCACGGCCCATCCGCCCGCCACCGCGGCGACCGATTGGGTGAGGAAACCGATCCCGAGCGTCACGGTGAGGAGCGCGGCCGCTACCTGGCGCAGCCCGAACGATTCGCGCGCGACGCCGCCGGCGATGGAGACCAGACCGATGGATACGAGCACGGCCTCAGAGGCCGCGGCGAGCACCACGTACACGGGGGGGTTCGCGACGGCTCGCGGCAGGTAGCCAGCGGCCCCGAGCCAAGCGAGGGCGGTGCCCCCCAGCGCGATGGCCCCGAGGCGGAACGCCGGAGCGCGAAGATCCTCGCGCGACAGCATCAGCCCCAGGACCGCCGCAACGGGCAGGAACGCGGCAGGGACCCAGTCGCCGGGCGCGGGCCCGAGGACGAGTCGCAGCACGTGCCACGGGTCCGGTTCACCGACGAGCGCGCCGAGGGCCGCCCCGCCCTCGGCCGCGATGGTGGGCACGAATGGGAAGAGCAGCACCGCCGCCCCGACCACCGCGACACCGGCCACCGCGACGCCCGCACCGCGGCGAGGGCCGGCGGCGAGGTGCACTGCGACCACGAGTGCGAACGCGAGGATCACGCCCGGATCGAACGCCACACCGGCGGCGACGGTGACCGCGAGCCCCGCCACGAAGCGCGGCCGCCCCTCCGACGGGTCGCTGCGCGCGAACGCCGTCGCCGTCCGCTCGAGCAGCGGCGGCATCACTGCGACGGTCACCAGCGTCGAGATCCGTCCGTCCGAGAACGCCCAGAGCACCACCGCGGACAGCCCGTAGCAGGCGGCGGCGAGCGCGGCGGGACCCGGCCTGCCAACCCAGCGCATGCAGGCGCGGTAGCAGAGGATCGTGGCGAGCCCCGGTCCCGCAGCGAGCATGAGCTTCTGCGCGAACGCGGTGCTGTCCAGGAGCAGGTACGAGAGGCCACCCATCGCGGCCAACGCAGGGCTGGCGGCCGCCGTCCCCCCAAGTCCGGTCGTGCGGTATCCCGAGACCAGTTCGGAGAAGAAACCGTTCGCGGAGGACGGGAACGCCGGCAACGCGCCGCCGGCGAGCGTCCCGGGACCGATCAGGTGCCTGATCGCCAAGCCACCCACGAGCACCGCGAACGATGACGTGACGAGGACGGGGTGGGCCGAGAACAACGACGCGGTACGGTGGCGCCACCGGCGCGTGGCCGGCTGGCCCTCCTCCTGTTCCTCGAGCTCACGCTGTTCCTCCAAGATCTGCTCGGCCGACTGGAACCAGCGCGGGAGGCGGAGCCCCGCGGACTCGGTGAACCGCCGCAGCGCCCGGTCCTTCGTGCGACGCGCGCGCTGCACCACACGGCGCCGTCGCACGGTGCCCGGCAGGTGGACAGCGTTCCACGCGAACGCGCCGACCAGCTCCGAGGCTTCGTCGAAGCGTCGGGCGAGGAGCAGGTAGAGCAGTCGGATGAGTGACAGCATCAGATAGAGGGGCACGACCCACGACAGCGTGAGCACGCCGTAGTCCTTCGCGATCGTCGCGAGAGCGGCGCGGTCCTCGCCGTAACGGTGGCTGCCCGAGACGTCGGGCCGGTCGTCGTACTCGCCGACAACACGGTGACGAACTCGAGCGAGCGGGGTCATGAGGACCCTGAACCCCGCGACACGAGCGCGCCAGCCCAGATCCAGATCGCCATGATCGTCGAGGCGCTCGTCGAGGAGTCCGATCCGCTGCCAAGCCTCGCGGGCCACCAGCACGGCGCAGCCGTCGACCGACAGAACGTCGAGGACTCGATCGAACTGTCCCTGGTCGATCTCGCCCGCTTGCAACGGCGTGTACGGGTGCCCGAAGCGATCCGCGGAGCGCCCGACGTCCAGCAGCCGCCGAGGGTCGTCGTGTGCGACGACCTTGCCGCCCACGATCCCGACGTTCTCGACGCCCGGGAGCTGCGTGGCCTCCACGAGCCGCGCCACGGCGTCCAGATCGAGGGTCGCGTCGTCGTGCAGCAACAGCAGATGGTCAGCGGCGGCCGCGGCCGGGTGGGCCGCCCCTGTGGCGAACGAGGCAGCGAAACCCTCGCGCCGGTCGTTGCGGATGACGCGCTGCTCGCCGAGCGCCTCTCGCAGGATGTCGCTCGACCCGTCGGTCGAGCCGTCGTCCACCGCGAGGACCCCCACGCGGGGATAGGTCTGTGCCGCGAGCGCATGCAGGCTCTCGCGGAGCCACTCGGCCGCGTCGCGGACGACGAAGATGACGAGGACCGAGGGGACGCGCTCGGGCGCGGTGGAGGGTGCGGTGGATGCGGTCATGCGGCGCGCTTCCCGCGCGGCGGCGAGCCTAGCACGCGTCGCGAACGGCCAAACGGAAGGGGGCCCCGCAGGGCCCCCCCTCGTCGATCGACCCGGTCGATCAGCGTTTCTTCGCCGAGCTCCTGCGCGCGGCGGTCTTCTTGCGTGCGGCCGGCTTGCGAGCCGCGGTCTTCTTGCGCGCCGTCGCCTTC
>CAZZND010000133.1:0-7191 GCA_964655465.1 uncultured Actinomycetes bacterium | reverse complement strand
CGGCACGTGGAAGTCCACGCCGGCCGTCGGCAGGTTCACCATCACGAGACCCGCCTGAAGACCGTCGCGGAACCGCGCCGCATGCCGCAGCGAGGTCGTCACCACGCCCGCGGACAGCCCGAACGCGGTGTCGTTCGCGAGCGCCAGCGCCTCATCGGGGTCGGCCGCGCGCTGCACGGTCGCGACCGGCCCGAAGATCTCCTCCCGGTTCACCCGCATGTCGTTCGTCGTCTCGGTGAAGAGGGCCGGCGCCAGGTAGTACCCCTCGGTGTCGCGCTCGATCCGCTCGCCTCCGACCGCGAGCTCGGCACCCTCGTCACGACCGATCACCACGTAGTCGACGTCCTGACCGAGCTGGTCGGCGCTGACCACGGGCCCGATCTGGGTGTCGGCTGCGAGGGCGTGGCCCACGCGCAACGCACGCGTGCGCTCGACCATCGCCTCGACGAACGCGTCGTGGATGCCTTCGGTCACGATCAGCCGGCTCGAGGCAGTGCAGCGCTGCCCCGTCTGGAAGAAGGCGCCCTGCGCCGCGACGTCGACCGCGACGTCGAGATCCGCGTCGTCGAGCACGACGAGCGGGTTCTTGCCGCCCATCTCGAGCTGCGTCCGGCCGAACCGCTCGGCCATCCGCGTGGCGACCCGAACGCCCACCGCCTGCGAGCCGGTGAAGGAGATGCCCCGGATACGATCGTCGGCGAGCAGGCACTCCCCCACGACGCGGCCGGGTCCGACGACGAGGTTGAACGCGCCGGAGGGCAGACCGGCGCGCGAGATGATCTCGGCGAGCGCCCACGCGCTCGCCGGCACCATCTCTGCGGGCTTGAACACCACGGTGCAGCCGTACGCGAGCGCGGGGGCGATCTTCCAGGCGGGGATCGCGATGGGGAAGTTCCACGGTGTGATGATCCCGACGACGCCGAGCGGCTCGCGGATCACGTCGACGTCGACACCGGGGCGGACGCTCCGCAGGTGCTCGCCGGGGATCCGGAGCGCCTCGCCGGCGTAGAACCGGAAGATCAGCGACGCGCGCTGGACCTCGGCGACCGCCTCGGCGCGTGGCTTG
The DNA here is from genome assembly GCA_964655465.1 of uncultured Actinomycetes bacterium. Lineage (GTDB taxonomy): Bacteria > Actinomycetota > UBA4738 > UBA4738 > HRBIN12 > AC-51. The sequence goes on along the minus strand of CAZZND010000133.1, from coordinate 6,125 downwards.
CCCTCCTCTCGCGCGAGCAGCTCACCGAGCTCATCCGACCGCGCGGCGAGCTCGAGCCCAACGGTCTCGAGCGCCGTGAACCGGTCCTGCGGGGTCGCGGCTGCCCAGGTTGGCCCCGCCTGGGCCGCCGCCTCGATCGCCCGGTCGACCTGGGCCTCATCGGCCACTGCGTACTCCCCGACGACGTCCGACAGGTCCGACGGGTTCACGTCCACGGTGACGTCGCGGCCATCGAGCCACTCGCCGCCGATCAGGTTCGCCCGCATCACGCCAGGGTATCGGGTCGCTCGAAGGCGATCTGTCGCAGCGTCCAACGCACCGCCCTGACCGGCCCGCCCTCGGCGAGCGCCGCGAGAGCCGCCGCCAGATCGGGGCGGGCCGGTGCCGCCCCCCGGTCGACCAACACGGCGAGGTTCATCGCGAAGATCCGCGCGGTCGTCGCCGCCGGCGGCTCGAACGATGTGAGCTCGTCGTGGACCCGGCGGAGCCCCGGCGGGTCGGCGGCCTCGTGCACGACGGGCCCGACCAGCAGGTGTCCACCTTGCGCCCGCACGACCGGGATCGCGACCTCGTCGAGGTAGGTCCGGAAGACCGGCTCGTCGGTCTCGATCGACTCGAGGTCGTCGATCAGGAGGCGGCCCCCGATGGTCAACATGGCTGACCATCTGCGGACGATGCCGACCGGATCGGGCAGGTGCGCCAGCAGCAGACGGGCGTAGATGAGGTCCGCGGGCCCGGTCGGGAACGGCGTCACGGTCACGTCGTGGGCGACGAAGGTGACGCCCGCGGCCGCGGCGCCGCGCGCACGGCCGACGAAGGCCTCGGACCGATCCAGACCGGCCGTGCGCGCGGCGCCGCTCGCCTCGTGCACGAGCGCCGTCGTGTGGCCGGGCCCACATCCAAGGTCGAGAGCCAGACGCGGGGCGTCGGGGCTCGCCGCTCGCAGGAAGGCGCGGCTCGCCGGCTCGAACACCTTCGCGACGAGACCCAGGCGTTCGGCCGCGAGGTCGGAGTCGCCGTAGGTGTAGCGGGTCACGGGCGAAGCGTAGCCGCACGCCCCGCTACCATCGGTCGATGCGCGATCTGCGGACGCTCCCCAAGGTGGAGCTCCACATCCACACGGAGGGGTCGGTCCGCGCGTCCACCCTGCGCGAGCTCGGCGACCGCGACGGCACCGCGCTCCCGCACGGTTTGGGCGCCGACGACGCCTGGACCTTCACCGACCCCACGGACTTCATCGGGAACTACGGCGAGATGTGCGGGCTCCTCACCCGGCTCGAGGACTTCCGTCGCTTGGGAGGGGAGCTCTGCGAGGACCTCGCGGCCAACGGGGTGCGCTACGCCGAAGCTGTGTTCAGCCCGTCCAACCACGCCGCGCGCTTCGGTGGGGACCGGACCGGGCCGATGGAGGCCCTGCTCGACGGGTTGCGCGACGGCGAACGACGGACCGGGACCCGCGTGCGCCTCTGCCCCGACGTCGTCCGCGACCTCGGGCCCGACGAGGGCGAGCGGGTGCTCGAAGTCGCGGTCGCGTTCGCCGGCCGGGGGGTCGTCGCGTTGAACGGCGCCGGCAGCGAGCGGACCGACGTGGCGGCGTTCGCCCACCTGTTCCGGCGCGCGAAGGATGCCGGGCTCGGCAGCGTGCCGCACGCCGGTGAGTGGGCGGGACCCGAGAACGTGTGGGCCACGCTCGAGCACTACGCGCCGGATCGGATCGGGCACGGGATCACCTCGATCGAGGACCCGCGCCTCGTGCAGGAGCTGGCCGATCGTGAGATCCCGCTCGAGGTCTCGCCGATCTCGAACATCGCGACCGGCGCGTGGCCCTCGCTCGACACCCACCCGTTCCTCGCCCTGCGTGAGGCTGGCGTCGTGGTGACGCTGAACTCCGACGACCCGCCGATGTTCGGGGCGTGGCTCACGGACGTCTACGAGGACGCCCGTCGGGTCTGGGGGCTCTCCGACGAGGAGCTCGCGGACCTGTCGCGCACGGCCGTCCGCGCGAGCTTCGCCGACGAAGACCGGCGAGGCGACATCCTCACCGCCATCGACGACTGGCTCGGGATCGGCGAGCCTTCCGTCGACCCGCTCTAGGCCTGCTCCTCGATCGTCACCGACTCGATGTAGACGGCCTCCTCGGGTCCGCCTTGGGCGTCCACCGGGACCTTGCCGATCGCCTCGACCACATCCAGGCCGTCGGTGACCTGTCCGAAGATCGTGTGCAGCCCGTTGAGGTGCCCCGCCGCGTCCTCGCCGCCGAGCGTGATGAACCACTGGCTGCCGTTGGTCCCGGGGCCGCTGTTCGCCATCGCGAGCTGGCCCGCGGTGTCGAACACGACCTCGGGATCGGTCTCGTCGCCGAACGCGTAGCCCGGCCCGCCGGTCCCTGTGCCGAGCGGGTCCCCACCCTGGATCACGAAGCCGTCCAGGATCCGGTGGAACGTGAGACCGTCGTAGAAGCCCTGGTCCGCGAGGAACGCGAGGTTCGCGACGGTCTGGGGCGCGACGTCGGCGTACAGCTCGAGCTCGATCGTGCCGCACGAGGTCTCGATCGTAGCAACGTAGGTCTCCTTCTCGTCGATGACCTTCGTCGGGTCGGGTGCCCCGTCGAACTGCGGCTTGGGCTCGCCCGCCTCATCGGGGACCTCGCCCCCGCACGCGACCGTGGAGGGCGGCGCGGCCGCGGGCGTGACCTCTCCCGTCTTCGACGGGAGGCCCTTACCGACCGGCTCGGTCGAGACGGTGGCGCTCGGTGACGCCGATGGCGAGGCGGAGGGCACCGCGTCGTCACCGCCGAACAGGATCATCGAGCCGATCACGATGGCGAGCAAACCCACCGCGGCCCCCACGGCGCCCGCGATGACCTTCTTCCGGCGCTCCTGGACGTGCTTGGCCGACCGGCGGCGGGCGTGCTGTTTGGCGAGCTGGCGGTCGCGTGCGCGGCTGGGCATGACGAGAGAGGTTAGCGGACCCCGAGCTGTTCGAACGCGAGCGCGTCGAGGATGTCCGTGACCGAGATGAGCGCGCGGTCGTGACCGGACCAGCGGAGGACCGCCGTCAGGATGGCGGCGCCGGCGACGATCACCTCGCCCCGGCCGCGCGGCATCCCTGGCAGCGCATCTCGCTCGGCCACCGTCAGGCCCGCGAGCCTGTCCCGGACGCGTGCAGCGTCGCTCGTCGCGAGCCACGAGCGGTGGACCCGGTCGGGATCGTCGCGGTCCAGCGCCATCGCGAGCACCTGGACGGTGACCGCAGTGCCGGCGACGGCGACGAAGGTGCGGGCGGTCTTCACGAGCACCGTGTCACCGAGGGTACGGAGCACCTCTTCGATGCCGGCCTCGAGCTCGTCAAGCTCCTCAGGCGTCGGGGGATCGTGGCGCAGGTAGCGCTCGGTCATCCGGACCGAGCCCATCTGCGCCGAGACGGCGGGGCCGGCGCTCCCCGGCGCGTCGCCGACGACGATCTCGGTGGAGCCACCGCCGATGTCGAGCAGGGCGAACGGTCCTTCGGCAGGGTCGAGCCCGAGCGTGCCGCCCGTGAACGAGAGCGCCGCCTCGCGTTCGCCGCCGATGATCTCGGGCTCATGGCCGGTCGCGGCGACCACGAGCGCGAGGAAGTCGTCGCGGTTGGCGGCATCACGCACCGCGCTCGTCGCGCCGACGTGGACCCGCTCGGCCCCGAGCGCACGCGCCCGCCGCGCGTACCGGGTGATCGTGGCGTCCACGCGCGCGAGCGCGTCCGGACGCAGGCGCCCGCTCGCGTCGACGTCCTGCCCGAGCCGCGTGATCACGAGGTCCCGGGCCAGCTCGCGCGGCGGATCACCGTCGGCCAGCACCAGCAGCCGGGTCGAGTTGGTGCCCTGGTCGATCGCGGCGACCACCAGGCCGGGCTCGCCGTGGATCGGCTCGACCCGCTCGGCGACCCACCGCCCGGCCGGGTCGTCGCCGCCGCCCAGGTGGTTGGCGTAGTGCGCGTGGAGACACTTCAACCCCCGGCGCGTGCCTGCGACGCCGCCCCACGCGCCGGCGCCCGCCTCGACGACCTCGCGGAGCGCGGCCGCCTCCGCGTGCGCCGCCTCGACCCCGGCGCGGAACGTCTCGTCGCTCGTCATCCGTTCATTCAGCTCGCGGATGGCGCCCTCGGACTCGAGCCGCGCGATCGCCCGTACGGCCTCGGGGCACGTCAGCCAGAACGTCGTGGGGAACGGGGTGCCGGCGGCGTCGCGCGTCGCGTTGCGGATGACGAGCGGATGGCCCTCGGCGCACGACGCCGTGACCGTGAACGGGACCGTCGGCTCGCGGCCGAGCTGCTCGCGGACGGCCGCCAGATCCGAGCTGCGGAGCACGGCCCCGCTAGCGGCGCTTGTGCTCGGTCGCGCGCCGGTAGTCGACCTGGCGTTCCTCGCTCGAGCGCATGAACTTCTTCAGCATCTGCTCGAACCCGGGGTCCGCTCCGCGGCGCGGGCGCGGCGGGGCGGGGTCTTGGAGCGCCTTGATCGAGAGGTCGATCTTGCCGTCGTCCTTGATGGCCACCACCTTCGCCTCGACGCTGTCGCCTTCGCGCAGGTGCTCTCGGACGTCCTTCACGTAGTTCCTGTCGATCTCGGAGATGTGGACCAGACCCATGCGTCCATCCTCGAGCTGCAGGAACGCGCCGTAGTTCTCGATACGCGCGACCACGCCCGTGGTGGTCGCGCCGACCTCGATAGCGATCGGGTTTCTCCTTCCGCCGCCTGCCCGAGCCGTTCCCGGGCGATGGGCCAAGTGTGCGCGAGGAGGAACCCGCGCGTCAACGCACGGATCCCCCGCGGTCCTGCTAGCGTCCCGAGATGGAGATCCGGCGGGTCGACGATGCGGTCACCTGGCTCGAGGCAGCCACCCCGCTGCTCCTCGCCGACGAGGCCCGCCACAACCTGGCCTTCGGGATCGCCGACACGCTCGTACGCCGGCCGGATGCGTACCCGGTCGCCCACCTCTGGCTCGCCCTGGAGGGCGGTGACGTCGTCGGTGCGATGCTGCAGACCCCGCCCTACAACGTGATCCTCTGCCGCCCCGCGACCGAAGCGGTGCTGGAGTCGCTGGTCGACGCCGCGGTCGAGCTCGTCGAAGGGGTCCCAGGGGTGAGCGGCGTCAGCCCGGAAGCGGAGTCCTTCGCCGAACTGTGGCGCGAGCGGACGGGCGAGCCGTGGGACGCAGAGCTGCGGATGGGCGTGTACGAGTGCCGTGACGTGCGCGAGGTACCCGCGGCGAAGGGGTCACCACGCCGGGCGGTGCCTGAGGACCTGGCCGCTCTCGTGCCGATGATCGAGGCCTTCGCCGACGAGGTGGTCCCCCCGTCGATGCAGGACCGGGAGCGGCTCGAGACCTCGACGCGTGACCGGCTCGAGGACGATCCGCTGAAGGGCGGCTTCTGGGTCTGGGAGGTCGAGGCTCGTGTGGTGTCCCTCAGCGGTCATGGCGGCCGGACTCCGACCGGCATCCGGGTCGGCCCGGTCTACACGCCGCCACAGGACCGCGGCGAGGGCTACGCCACGAGCCTCGTCGCCGCGCAGACGGCTTGGCTGCTCGCGAACGCGGTGTCGTCCTGCTTCCTCTACACCGACCTCGCCAACCCGACCTCGAACGCGATCTACCGCCGCATCGGCTACGCGCAGCACTGCGTCGCGCTCCAGATCCGGTTCGCGGGTCGCTGAGCTCAACCGCAATCAGGCGGCGTCGGCGCCTCGCCGCGCGGGATCACGACGAACCCCGTCTCGCCTGGCATCACCATGCCGAGGCACTCGCGGGCCAGACGCTCCAACGTGCCCGGGTCGTTCAGGTCGGCGATCCGGCGGCGGAGCTCGTCGTTCGCCTGCTCCATGGCGGTGGCTTGCCGCTCGAGGTCGGCGAGACGGTCACGCTGCTCGAGGTAGGCGCGGGCGGGCGCGATCGCGATGACGGCGACCAGGAACATGGCGAACACGAACGCCGCAGCACGCGGGGTGAGCCTGATCCTCGCGTGGTGTGCGTCGGTGCGCGCGTCGGTCCGGGCGCCGGGCGGCGCGGAGACCGGTTCCCCCCGGGTCGCGGCGGGGGAAGGAGCCGCGGCCCGGGAGCTCATGGCTCCCCGTCCCCCGGACCCGGTGG
>CAZZND010000132.1:0-7318 GCA_964655465.1 uncultured Actinomycetes bacterium | reverse complement strand
TCACTCGGCTGTCCGCCGCCGATCGGGCTGAGGGGACCGAACCAGTGATGGCTGCCCTGGTTCGCCTCGCGGCGGACGGGCTGTGGCTCGCGGACGTGCTCGGCACCGAGCCCCTCACCCCTGCGCTCCGGACCCGTGTGATCCGTCGGCTGCGACGGCTCTCTGCTGGCGATGCGGCGTGAACGTCTGGGTGATGCTCGCGGCGGCGATCGCGACCGAGGTCACAGCGACGATGTCGCTCCGGGCCTCGAACGGGTTCAGTCGGCTCGTGCCGTCGATCGTGGTCGTGGCGGGCTACGGCGTGTCCTTCTTCTTGTTGGCGCAGGTGCTGAAGACGCTGCCGGTGGGGATGGTGTACGCGATCTGGAGCGCGGTCGGCATCGCCGCGCTCGCGATCCTCGGCAAGATTGTGTGGAACGATCCGCTGCCCCCGCTCGCGATCGCGGGGCTGCTCTTGATCATCGGGGGCATCGTGGTGCTCCGGACAGCGATTGGCGCGGCGGAGTAGCGACGCCGAGAGAGCGGTCGCAACACGGGGCGGTAAGGACCTCGTGGCAGGCTCCGGGTGGCTCACGAACCGGAGTGAGCGGCGAGCGAACAGGGGCGGCACCCGTTGCGCCGCGGGGGCGCCGCAGCGAAGGTAGGCGCGTGGAGATCCCCGAGACCCGCTACGCGATCACTCCCGACGGCGCGTACATCGCCTACCAGACGATCGGCCAAGGACCGATCGACATCGCGTGGCAGACAGGCTACCTGTCCCTCAACGAGCCCGTCGACCTGATCTGGCAGGTCCGTGCCTCTGCGGAGTGGTTCAGAGGACTCGCGTCGTTCTCCCGCCTGATCCTGCACGACCGCCGTAGCACGGGCGCATCCAGCCGCAACGTCGCGGCGCCGAACCTCGAGACGCGCGTCGGCGATCTCCTCGCGGTGCTTGACGCGGCGGGAGCCCAGCGCCCGGTGGCTCCATTCGCCGAGGGCGCCGGGGATGGTGATGTCGTCACCTCCGTCGACGTCCGTGTCACCCAGGTTGCCGTGGCTCCCCGGCGTTCCGACCACCGTCGCGGAGCCGGCGAGCGTGAGCCCGTCCGTCAGAGCCACGGATTCGCCGTCGATCTTGAAGAAGACGGTCCAGAGATAGGGCTCCGCACTACCCCAGCCGTCACCTTCGTCGTGGCAGTGGATCCTCTCTAGGTCCAGCCAGACACGTAGTAAATCACGGGCCATCACGGCCTCCCTTCCATCGATCCGGGCGTGTCCGGCGAGCACGAGCTCGATCGAACGTCATACCTGGACCCTTCGCCCATTGTCCCGGTCACATTCAGCTACCCCCCTCGGGCTGATTCGAGGAACCGCGTCGCTGATGCCATATCGGCCGCGACCTCGACCCACGTCTCCTCGAAGCGTTCGGAATCGAACAGATCCCCACGACCATCGAGCGCCGCGACGAGCGTCGTACGCGGCACAGCGGTCTCCACGTGGTGCCCATGCACCCCGGACTTCGTCGACATCATCGACACGAGCGGGTGATCGATGACCTCCGGTCCGTTCCACAGGTCGAACAGCGTGCGCGGCGTCGCGTTCCGGCTCCCGTGGTGACCGACCTTGTAGAGGTCGACCCGGCCAAGGAGCGCGCGGTTGCGCTCCACGTCGGCCACCTTCAGCGCGTACTCCCAGTTCTCTATCTGGGCGTCGCCGGGGAACAGCAGCCGTCTGGTCACGCCGGGGCCCTCGACCTCGAAGACGAGGATCAGGCTCGTGTTGTTGAGCACGTCATCCATCAGCCTCACGATCCTGAGGAACGACCCCAGCTGTTGGTGGTCGAGTCGCTCCGTCAGCCACCGCACCGGTCCTGGGTCGCTCGACAACCCCGCGCGCTCGGTCCGAGGCGGCGCTGCCCCGGGCTGCGCCTCGGCGAGAGCGCGCAACATGCCCTGAGGCAGCTGCTCGGCGAGGCGCCGGTACAGCATCCAGAACTCCTCCGGGTCGGCGTCGCGCTGTCGGTTGACGGCCGGGTGCTGCTCGATCGTCGGCGGACCGAGCACGTGGACCGTGACGCCGGGGATCAGCTCCTCGATCCGAGATCGCATCCCGTAGTGGAGGTACTCGCCGTCGTTGCCCGCCCATGCGTGCAGCTGGTCCACCGCTTCCTCGTTGGCGAGCTGGACCATCGCGACCGAGCGGAGCTCACGCGGCAGACCTCGTGCCGACCTCGTCGTCACCTGCTCGGCCATCGTGGCAGCGAACGTGCGCGCATCGCGGAGCGCATGGACGAAGGCGAGTGAGTCTGCTCCGGGCCCCCCGCCGACGCCGGTGAAGTCGGCGTCGGCGTCGGGGTGTTCGGTCCACGGCCGGACCACGAGCTTCGGGGGCGTCGTCGCCTCGAGGGTCTCGACGATGTCGGGGCTCGCGAAGGCGGAGAGATGGTCTCGGTGACGGTGGCTCACGATCACGCAATCGAGCTCACCCGACGTGCGCTCCCCGATTGCCTCGGCGATGTTCGCCAGGGGAACGGGACGAGTCGCGAGGCTCGTGGTCCCGAAGTCGATCAGCACGTGTCGCTCGCTCCTGCCGTCGCCGAGCGCCGAGGCGTATCCGAACGAGAGCAGGAAGCAGTCGCCGAACCCCACCCGGTGCATCCGCACGGCGACGCGCTCGGGGATCGGTCCGTCATCGGACGGGGTCATCCGTCGCTCACCATCCCTCCGCGGCCCGATCGGGGGAGCGGTGGGCGAGGGCGAACCGCATCCCCGCCGGTCCTCCCCACGAGAACCCGTATCGACCGTCACGGTCGTGGAAGCCGCGCGAGACGAGGTAGCGCAGCCGACGGGCCTGCCGGTCCCAGTCCCCGATCCGCTTGCACAGGTGGTACTTCACCCGAGCGAACTGATCGAACACGAGCGTGCCCCCGCCCCAGATCTTCACAGGCGTGTCCTCGGCGAGCTGCACGCCACCGAACGCGTCGGGGGCCAGGCGTCGGAGGTCCCCGAACGTCGCCTCGAGCTGCTGGACGTAATCGGCCACGGACTCGACCACGAAGAACCCGTCCGGCCCGACGCGGGCCGATGGCAAGACGTCTTCGACCTTGAGGTAGTACGAGGGGTCGATCTCGAGGACGTCGGCGTTCTGCCAGATGAACCGTGACACCTCCTCGGGCTCTGAGCGGAGGGCCACGTAGTTGAAGTCGCGGTAGTTGTAGGAGTCGAGCGGGACGGTCGTCGGGGGCTGCGGCCACGCCCGTGGCCGGATCCCGAACTCACCGAAGCGTGCCCGCAGCGTGGTCCGGTACCCGTGCGGGTCGTCGGGAACGGTCTCCTCGTCGGCGAGCAGGATCGCATCCAGGAAGTCGGCGAACTCGAAGTCCACCGGTGGGCAGTAGTCGATCGCCCGGATCATCATGTTCAGCAGGTGCGCCGCGGCCTTCGCGCCTTCCTCGGCCGCCCGATCGCGGTCGAGCCGCCCGGCCTGCGCGAGGCCATCGAGACGGCCGACCCAGATCTCGATCAGCGTCCCCATCGTGGCGGCGACGAGGATCTCCCCGCGCCGATGCGGCTGCGACCACTCCGCGTCGTCGGGATCCTTCCACGCCTCGGTGGGCTCGATGGATGCGGAGGTCCGGAGCCCGCCACCGCGTTCCTCATGCAGGGCGTCACCGAGCTCCTCGGCCATCTTGACGAGCGAGAGTTCGCGGAGCTTGTCGGGCGACACGTCCTCCTCGATGAGCGTCTCGCCGCGACCGCTCGATATCAGCCGGGTGACCACCCCCGGGAGCGAGAACACCGACAGCAGCGCCACGATGTCGGCGAACGCCTCGTGGAAGGCGGGTTGATCGGGCAGGCCGGGGACGTCGAAACGCGCCCGGAGGCCGTCCAGGACCGCGTGCGTGGTCTCGTGCGCGACGATATCGTGCGACAGACAGGTGGCGCCTCGACGATCGGCGATCTCGTAGTCCCCGAACAGCAGCGCCTGGTCTAGGTCGGCGTAGAAGGCGTTCGGCTCGTCCAGCGCGTGCGGGACCACGTACAGCTGGTGGGACCCGAAGGCCCACCCGACCCTCCGGCCGAGCGCGGCCTCGAACGTGGCGAGGGTCCGAGCGGTGATCGCGTACACGTTCTGGGCGTGGAACCCGCGGTCGGACAGGAGCTCCTCGTCGCTCGCCTCACGGAAGCGGTCGCGCACCGACCCGTCCATCGCGGTCAGCTCGTAGGGCGGGTACATGGTGCGCGCTGCGGGGTCGTAGTCGACGACATGCAGGCGCGGGCCCTGGGGTCCGGGTCGGAGGGTGCTCGCCGGGATCCGGACCTGGGCGCGGAGCATCCGATGGGCGTCGTCGGGTGGATCGATGGCCTCGATGCTCGGATCCTGGGCGAGGATCGTCACCTCGAACCACCTGGGCGTTGCGACCGTCTGCACCTCGGGAGGCAACATCTCCGTTAACCCCTCATCGCTCTTCGTCCTTCCGTACGGATCGTCTCCATCTATCTGCCCACGAGCGCTTCGAACTCGGCGAGACCCGGTACCGCGGTGCGCGGGTAGGCGAGCAAGACGTGCAGGTTCGCCATCGCGAGCGCGTAGCCGTGGCGAACGAGCTCGGCGCCGGCGGAGCCTCGGAATCCCCACAGCGTCGTCCCCAGATGCGAGCTCGCTTCCGCGATCCGCCCCCAGGCGGCTTCCTCTGGCCCCAGCTGCTCGATGATCGTCGCCGCCCTCGTCGCGGTCGCCAGATCGGGGCTCTGAGCGAAGGCTCGGGCCACGCGGAGCGGGCTCTGGGCGATGTGCACGAGCGCCCCGGTGGCGTCTGTCGCTCCGAAGCGAAGGACCGCGAGCTCGCGACGCACGGCGTTGCCGTTGTCGTACAGGATCGACTTGTCACGGAGGAGCGCGACGATCTCCCCGACGAGCGGGATCCTCGCCCCCCAGATGCGTGTCCACTCCAGGCCCGCCGAAGCGTTCACGATGATGACCTCGTCGGCGTCGCGGAGCCCCTTCGCCAATGCCGGCCACCGCTCGCGGCGCGCCCGGAGCCCGAGCGTCCACTGGTCGGCCATGTTGTCGTAGACCCCGCCGTCCACGAGCGCCATCCGAGACGCGTCCGCGGCCTCCGGACGAGGGGATCGGAACCTGTGACGCGCGGTCGGGAGCCACCGGGGCGGGAGCGCACCTGGAAGAGCGGCCGAGCACTGCACCGCGACGTGGAGCGGGAGATCTCCGGGCTCACCCCACCCGAGGCGGTAAGAGCAGACGAAGCCGGGCGAGAAGTAGACGTTCTCCCCGGCGTGGAGGTCGGCCGCACATATCACGTGGTCGAGGGATCTGTTGCACTCGGCGAGGGCAGAGGGTCGTCCTTCGGGCGAGAACAGCGTCCGCGCGAGCGCGCGTGAGACCACGAGCCCGCGGAGACCAGCCACCACGCCGAACACCACCAAAGCGCCGACGAACCCCGCCAGGCGCCACGGGAGCGGCGAGGGGAAGAACCAGACCCCGACGAGCGCGAGGGCGCTCGCGAGGACCACCACGAGGTAGCCCGCGGTCGCGAGCGACGGCGGCCAGACGGTGCCGGTCTTCGCGAGACGCCTGGCGAGCGGACGGACGGCGTCGCGGAAGGCGTCCGGGCTCGTCGTTCGGTAGTCGAGGCGCTGCGCGATGAACCCGTTCGTGAGCGACCCGCCGGAGACCGACGCGATGCTCCCCACGTCGGGGTTCTTCCCGGCGTCGACGAGGTACAGGAGCACGCCGAGGCCGAACAAGCCCGCGCGGTGCCCACCGCCCGACAGCGCCACGCCGATACTCGACACGGGCGCCCCTCCCCTCTTCCAGGTCGCAGGGCCCTACGTCTTTGTTTGCCGCAAGCGGCGGGAGCGGTTCGCGGGTGGATCGGGCCTACGACGAGACGGCTGCCCTGGCGAATCCTCGAGCATGAGGATCTCAGCATCCCGACTCAACAGAACCGAGGGCAGACCAACGAGTCAACCGAAGCTGGGGCAGGCCCCTAGGCCCGACCATGTCGACGAGGATCACAGCCCCGCCCTTGTCGCGTTCGTGGACCACGAGACGGCGTGCGCAACCTGCGCGCGAGCTGACGGTGACGACTCCAACATGTGCCGTACCGGTGTCTGGTTGTGGAGTCAGGTCCTAGACGACGTCCATCATGTCAAGAGACTTACCTCGCGCGACACTAGCGCCCCGTGACGTCTCGCATCGAGCGGGGGAAGAACGTCCGCGAGAACGACATCGCGCCGGCCGGGATCTGCCAGGGCATCACCCGAACCGAGAAGACGCCTGCGCGCACCGCCTCGTCCGCTTCCTTCAGCCGGCGGGCCTCGTCGACCGGTACGCTGAGGATGCTCAGCCCGCGCAACTCGCCGGCCGGGTCGCTGAGTGGCCCGGCGGCGAGCAGCGAGCCCGCGTCGTGGAGCGACGCGAGGTGTGCGAGGTGCGCGTCTTGGAGTGCGTCCGAGTTCGGCGTCGGCCCGCTGACGAGCAGCGAGATAGTGAACTCGTCGAATTCCATCTCGGCCAATGGCTCTCCCCCCGTCTCGAGCAGCCGTCAGTTCGTTGGGTGGAACGTCGGTTGGTTCGTTTGTGAGGTGTTCTCAAAACCCCCTGACTGAACCGTGCCGGGTTCATCGGAGGCTCGGGTCTCTGAGTCTCGCAGGTTCCTCGGAGTCCTCCTTGCTCCAGTGGTCGGCCTCGAACTCGGCGGGCGGAACGTCGCCCGCACGCTGCCTGCCACCCCCCGTGCGCGATTCCTTGAGGTGGCGGGCGAGAACCCTAGCCCGGATCGGTCCGCGGCTACTGGAACGGTTCCAGATAGCTCGCTGCGCGCAGCATGACCAGCGAGAAGTGACCCTCTCCTGCGATGAAGCGCCGGCGCGCGCCGGGTAGGGCGCCGACCAGGATCTCGGCCTGCTCGCATCGGACGATCGTGTCGTCCCGACCATGCCAGACGTCCACGGGCGTTGCGATGGCATCCAGGCTGCAGCCCCACGGCAGTGCTTCCAGTCGTAGGTCGTGTACGAAGCCGCGTAGGCGCAGGAGTTCGTCGCTCTCCAAGTCAATCAGGAGTTCCCCAGATTGCCGCCCATCGCGCGGACGACAAGCAGCACCTTCCCGCGCCTGGGGCGTGACGCGTGCGCTCAGGCGCCCGGGTGCTTGCGGTCGAACACGTGTTCGGATAGCCTCTCGTGAAGCGAGAGACGTGTCACACGCGGGTGCGATGCTGGTGACAGTGTCGCTGTGCGGCGGAAGGAGCAGGGAGGATGAAGTAGCGGAGTACGGTTCTGGAAGGCGACCCGAGGGGGGGCTCGATGATGACGACCGT
>CAZZND010000131.1:1218-7356 GCA_964655465.1 uncultured Actinomycetes bacterium | reverse complement strand
GCGAGCGCCTCGCCGTCCTCGCGCTGGTACATCGACGAGATGAAGGCGAGCCGCTCGTCATCGGGAAGCTCGAGTACCTCGAGGAGCAGCCGGGCGTTGCCTCGGCCGAGGGCCTTCACCACGTCGAGGCCTGCCTCGATGGCTGCGGGGGGGTCCACGGGCGCACGCTAGCGGACGGCACGAGGGCCGGTCCGAAGACCGGCCCTCGTGCGCAGGCCGACGAAACCTCGATTCGGCTCTGGGACTATGTCGCCAGCGGGTGCGGTCCCCAGTCCGCTAAGTCCTCGAAGTCTTCCGTGTCCGTGACGTTGACGAGGTCAGTGCCGTCGGACCTCGCTGTGTAGATGTCCACCTGCCCTGTCGTGTCAAGGAAGAGGGAGAACACGATCCTCGTCCCATCGGGCGACCAACCCGGGCTGAACGCGAAGGAGAATCCACCGCCCGTGCCGAGGATGATCCGCCGCACACCGGTGCCGTCGGGACGGACGACGAAGAGCGACCCGTGCTCGCTCGCGAACAGGATCTCGCTCCCGTCCGGGGACCAGTGCGCCACGCCGTTGTCGTGCGAGTTCGCCAGACCGTACGGCGTGATCTGACGAAGGCCCGTGCCGTCGGTGTTCTCCACGAACAGGGCGCCGCGCTGGTGGCGGGCGTTTGGATCGGCTCCCGGCTTCGCACGCATGAAGACGAACTGCGAGCCGTCCGGCGAGTAGTCGCCGGGGATGTCGCCCCCGCCGAACTCGCCGGTTGGCGGGAACGGGTTGGTGGTGAGGCGCGTGAAGTCGCCTCCGTCAGAGGCTCGGATGGTGTAGATACCGTCCATCGAATGGTCGCCTTCGAAAATCTGGCCATGGCAGAGGAGCTGCGTGCCGTCAGGCGACCACGCCCTGCAGCCGATATCCATGTCCGTCGGGGCCTCGGGGACGACCAGCAGCGTGAGGTCTGACCCATCCGGTTCAACCGTGACCGGCCGACCGCCCTGATCGTCACCGGGGGGAAAGACGGAAACGAGCAGCTTGCTCCCGTCTGGCGACCATACTGGATTGAAAGCAAAATCAAAGGAGGGCAAGGTCAGCTCGTGCTCGTTCGTCCCGTCGGGATTTGCGATGAAGATCTGGCCGTCACCTCGACCGAAAGCGATCTGGCCGTTCGGGCCTGGCACCTTCGCCCCCGCAGAAGACGCGACGATCCCGACGACGAGCGCGGATGCCGCAAACACCGAAATCATCATGCGCCGAGATGTGCGGCGCTCACGAGTAGCACGGTCCATGGTTCCTCCCTCTGCCCGCATGGGGCATGTCGGCCGGGCAGGACCCAGCGGCTGGGGCCGGGGGGACCATTGCGCCGGGTGTATCCAGGCGGAGGCGGCGGGATCAATGAGTCCAGATCGACGGATGATGATCCTGCCGTTGCGGGTCACGCGATCATGGCGAGCCCGAGGATGACCAGCGCGCCGACTCGGGCAGATGCAGAGAGCAGCTTCATGGTTCTCTCCTCCTCTCATCGGGTTCACTCGCACACAGGGGCGCCGCGCGCCGAGTGTTTACCGTGCGCCGAGAGCCGCCACCGTCCCGTTACCGAGCTGACCTGGTGGTAAACGTTGAACCCATCTCGTCCCTGTGATGGGTGAGGGTCATGGGCACGGATGCGCAACATGCCACCCAGCGTCATGATGGAGTCCGCCCGCGTGTCGACAGGTGGCGGGGGGCCACGGTGAGTGACACCGACACGGAGTACGACCTCCTGTTCTCGGTGGAGTTTCCGAACGTCATGCGCACGGTCTACCTGATCCTCCACGACGTCGACCGGGCCGAAGATGTGACCCAGGACGCCTTCGTTCAGCTCCTCAAGCACTGGAAGAAGGTGTCCCGATACGACAGACCGGGAGCGTGGGTCCGGCGGGTCGCGATCCGGCTGGCGATGAGCGTGCTCCAGCGCGAACGGATGCGATCGGTCCTGGAGCGGAAGGTCCAACCCCCACCCGAGCCCGGGCGGGCCGACATCGACGTCCTCCGGGCGATCGGCGACCTACCGGGCATGCAGCGGGCGTCGGTCGTCCTGTACTACTTCGAGGATCGGCCGCTCGCCGAGGTCGCCGACATCCTCGGCTGCGCGGAGTCGACCGCGCGCGTGCACCTGCATCGCGCGAGGAAGCATCTGGCCGACACCCTGGGTGAGGAGGTGAGCGAGGATGCCTCTTGACGATCGCCTCAAGGACTCGATGCACCGCTCGTCGCTGATCGTCGATCCTGACGTCAGGCGCGAACTCTCGACCGTTCGTCGGAAGGCACACCGGGCTGTTATCCGCCAGCGGATCACGAACACCATCGTCGTCGTCGCGGTGGTCGCAGCCGCCGTGTACCTCGGTCCGGGCATCGTGGACGTCATCCGGAACCAGCGCCGTGTACCCGCGGATCCGGCCCCGCCCGCCCAGCTGCCCGGTTCCTACCGGGCGGATCTATCGGGCGGCGAGGCCGCTCTGCAGACGGCCGGCTTGGCGGGACCGTGGACGATCACGCTCAACGGCGACGGCTCCATCGTATGGAACCCGCCTCCAGGGGCACGCATCGAGGAGTTCTTGCCGCGCGATACGTATCAGGTGGCTGGTAGCTCCATCGTCACGAACCTCTTCGCGAGAAGTCTCTGCCAGGGCTCCGGCGTCGGAACGTACTCGTGGACACTGTCAGGTGGCGTGCTTGGATTCGTCGCCGTGAGTGACCCTTGTGAGTTGCGGCGAGCCATCTTGACATCGGCTTCGTGGAACAGGACGTAAACGTCGATGCGTGGCCACCGCTGTGTCCGGAACATGCGATCCAGGATCGTCGCGCCATTGGCGCTGGTCATCGTGTCGGCCGGGTGTACGTTCGATGAGGATGCCGCGAGCGACGCTTTCCGCCCGACCCTCACGACGATCGAGTGCCCCGGAGAAGTGTCGGCCGTCGTGCTCGCGGAGATGTCATGCGGGACGTTGACGGTCCCCGCGCATCACGATCGACCAGGTAGCGCCACGCTCGAGCTGTTCGTCGCGAGGATGCAACCCGACCCCGGCCCGCCCGATCCCGAACCGGTGCTGTCCCTCGGTGGGGACCTCGGAGTGGCGTCGGACTACTCGACCCTCGGCCTCCAGGTCGACGGGTTAGGTCGCGAGGTGATCGTCCTGGATGCGCGGGGAACGGGCCGGTCCTCGCCGAGCCTCGGCTGCCCCGAGGTGGAAGCGCTCCCGCATCCACCGGTGGAATCCCCCGTCGACGATCCGAGAACCCGAACCGAGTTCCTGGCGGCGATCACCGCATGTCACGACCGCTTGGTCTCCCAGAACGTGGACCTGACGGCGTTCGACCTTCAGGAGATGGCAGCGGACGCCGAGGATCTCCGGATCGCGCTCGGGATCGATCGGTGGAACGTGTTGGCGCTCGGCACGACGTCGAGGATCGCCCTCGAGTATCTCCGCAGCTATCCCGATCACCTGCGCGCGGTCGTGCTCGACGGTGCTGAGTGGCCGGGCGTGGATCCATTCGTGGAGAGCGTAGAAGGCACCCGGTACGCGATAGATCAACTCGTCTCGACGTGCGAGGCCGCCCCTCAGTGCCGCCGCAGGGCGCCCCACCTCGCTGCTGATATCGAGTGGCTCTTTCGACGATTCTATGAGCGCCCTGTCGTCTCGGATATCGCGACCGTCCCGGACATCGATCGGACGGGCCGGGTGCTCATGGATGGGGGATGGTTCGGGGTCTGGCTCCGCGCTCGGCTTTCCGGCATCCGGCCACCAGGGACGTTCGTACCGAACGCGATCGACGACCTCGCGGGCGGGTCCGAGGATGCGATCGCCCTCCAGGCGGCTCGGCTGCTCGGACGGCAGCTCTGCCAAGGGTTCCTTCCGAACTGTTGGACGCAACTGGTCTTCAGTTGGGGGATCCACCTCTCCGTGATGTGCCGCGACGTCCTCCCCTTCACCGATCGGGGTCCGCTCGGCGAACTGGTGGCCGGCGATCCGGCCTTCCTCGAAGCGTTCGGTCGGAGTCCGCATCTCGAGGCGTGCAGCGCCTGGGAGGCAGGGCACGGTGACCCTGTCGTTGCGACCCCCGTGCGCTCCGACGTCCCCACCCTTGTGATCGTAGGCCGATTCGATCCGTTCGGATCACTCCCCTACGCGGAGCAGGGGACGTCGACCCTCACGAACAGCCACATCGTGGTCTCACCGGTGACCGGACACGTGGCGACTGGTACGGAGCAGATGGTGCAGGACTTCTGTTTGGTGCGGATCCGAAACATGTGGCTCGACGACCCCACTACCGAACCGAACACGTCGTGCGTGGATGAGTTGGTTATCGATTTCGGACTCGATCCTGGGTACCGCGTCTGATCGTAGGAGGAGCACATCATGAGAAGGGTCGCCTGCAGCCTCGTAGGCCTCGTGTGGCTGGCGATGTCGTGTTCGCAGGACGGATCGGGAGCGACGACCCCGCAGAACAGCGTGAACCTATCCCCGAGTTCGTCCCCCTCGTCGATCCCCGATCCGCTCGTCGGCGAGTGGCGTCAGGAGTTCACCTGCGATGACGTGGTTCGCACGTTCAGGCGTGGAACGAAAGAGATGGGTGCAGAAGGACCCGCCACGTTCGAGGAATACGTCCGACCTATGGCCGCGGGCGCGTATTGGTTGGACGGCGCGAAACTCCCACCGAGGGACGACCTCTGTCGATACGCCCCAGCCAGCTGGGAGAGGACACTGCAGATCCAGGACGGTCAGCTCGTCTGGTTCGACCCTGGCCCCGTCCTCGGCGCCCAAGCGACATACGAGCTCGTCGACGATCACACGTTCACTGCGAACGACGGCGATCAGAACATCGACGGAACGTACACGTTCGAGTTCCAGATCCACGGCGACCGGCTCACGATCGACCTGGTCGACCACGATCCATTCGTCGGAAACGCCGTCGAGGTCGCACCATTCGTGCGGGTGAGCTGAGGGGGAGGAAGGCTCCGATGGGGATCACGCGATGAAGCGGCGAGAGCGATCGGTGTTGATCGCGGCATCGACGGCGCTGTTCACCGGATGCGGCTCGAACGCAGGGTCGCAGGATGCTGCAGTTCCGAACACGCCCGCACCACCCACCACGACGACGGCTGCAGCCGACCCGCTCGTCGGTGGATGGCGTCAGGACTTCTCATGCGAAGACAACGTCGAAACGTTCCACCGCCTTGTCCTCATCGACTACGACGAGGCCACCTACCGGAAGTGGGTGCGATCGGACGTCGCGTGGGGTCCCAACAGTGAAACCGCAACCGAACTTACGCCCGAAGCTCTCTGCGAGGGCGCGCCGGACCGGTACAAGATCATGAAGGTGGAGGACGGCTACATCTCCTTGTTCGGGTTCCCGACGGGCACCGCCTGGCACCCCGCGAGGTAGTAGCGGTACTGATTCTCAGAAGCCGTCACACTGCATGGCGGGGCGACCAAGGCTGGATGCGCCCGCACTCTCTACACGTGTCGGCATACGTCGCGACTTCGGGAGCTGGGCTCAGGCCGAGGCGGGCCGCTGCCTGCGCGACGGTGAACCCCTGACGGACGCGGTCGCGCTCCATCATGTCGGCGAGCATGGACACGGGCGTGAGGCTAGCCGCGGTCTGGTGCGCTCGTCTCTTACGCCATCACCCAGAACTTCTTGAACCCGGCCCGCTCGCGAAAGGCGCAGCGGACGCCCTTACGGATGGATGCCATGTCTCCCGCCTTGAGCTCGAACGTCGGACCACCCTCGATCTCGATCTCGACCGAGCCCTCCAGCACGAGGAGCGCCTCATCGCGAGGGAAGTCGAAGAACTCCGGCTGACCAGGACCATCCGGTGCCCAGAACAGCCCCGCTGACATCTTCTCGTCGTCTCGGAACACGTGGTGAACGATCCCGCCGCCCACCTCCTCGTCGGGCTCGAACGCGTCCGTAGCGAGGTTCGAGTGAAACACCCCATCCGCGATCTCGTACATGAGATCACCTCCCACCCAAGGCTAGCCGGACGTCACGACGCCCGCAGACGGCTCCGGCGATGCCGCCGCCCACGCCCTTGCGGTGAACCTCGACCGCCGGATGCTCACCAAGGGTCAGAAAGCGATGATCGCGGCGAAGGCGGGCGCACTAACCGAGC
>CAZZND010000131.1:0-1208 GCA_964655465.1 uncultured Actinomycetes bacterium | reverse complement strand
GGGAACCAAGCGCGTACCGCAGAAACTGCGGGTGTGTCGGCCGCTCGCGTGCGCCAAGCCGAGACGGTCCTGGCTCACGCTCCCGACCTCGCCGATGCCGTGGTCGCCGGTACCTGGACGCTGGATGCCGCCTACGACGAAGCTCGGCGGCGCAAAGCCGATCTCGAATCTGATGAGCGCAGGCTTGAGCGTCTAAAGTCGAGCCGTTCGGCGTCGGGCATGACGCGGGAAAGCGTGTCCGGGTGACCCGCACCATCCGCGGCAGTCGACGGGACGCGGAGCGTGAGCTCACGCGGGTCCTTCACGACGTGGACCGAGGAGCCGTAGCCGATCCCGGCCGACTGACGCTCGGGCGGTTCCTCGAGGACCGCTGGCTCCCCCATGCCACCACACGCGTCCGACCTGGCACCCATGAGCGGTACGCGAGCCTCATGCGGCTCCACATCATCCCCAAGATCGGCCGGGTGCACCTGGCGAAGCTCCGCCCGATGCACGTCCAGTCCGCGCTCGATGCGATGCTCGCCGCCGGCCTCTCTCCCCTGACGTGTCGGCACGCCTACCGCGTCCTCAGCCAGGCGCTCCGCCAGGGCGTGCGGTGGCAGGTGCTCGCCACGAATCCAGCGCTCGCCGTCTCTCCTCCGCGACCCGACCGACCGGCTCTCACGATCCCCGAGCCCGCGGACGTCCGTGCGATCCTCGCGGCGGCGGAGGGCACCGTCTACTCGGTCCCGCTCCTCCTCGCCGCCACGCTCGGCCTGCGCCGTGGTGAGGCGTGCGCCGTGCGCTGGCGCCACGTCAACCTCGACAGGGGAACGCTCTCCGTCGTGGCCAGCCTTCAGCGGGTCGGCGGCGAGCTCCGCTTCCTCGAGCCTAAGACCGACCGAGCCCGGCGCACCGTGTCATTCCCCGCGTTCGCCGTCGAGGCGCTCCGCCGCCAACGCAGGGAACAGGCCGAGCGACGGCTACTCCTCGGCGAGGCATGGAACGACTACGACGTGGTCGCCGATCGCGGCGATGGTCGGCCCATCGACCCGTCGGAGCTCTCTCGGGCGTTCCACAAGCTCGCCGGCGACGGGATCAGGCTCCACGATCTCCGCCATGCGTTCGCACCGGCTCTCCTCGAGGCAGGGGTGCACCCGAAGGTCGCGAGCGAGGCGCTCGGCCACGCGTCTGTCAGTTTCACGATGGATGTCTACCAGCACGTCATG
>CAZZND010000130.1:1128-7509 GCA_964655465.1 uncultured Actinomycetes bacterium | reverse complement strand
CCGTCTTGACGAGCGCCGCCTTCACCGTCTGGAAGAAGGCGACCTCGTCCCGAAGCGCCAGAGCCTCCTCCCGAGGCACCGCGAGGGCGAACGCCTTCGACATCCGAACGACGGCATCGACGAACCGCTCGCGACCATCCTCGATGCCGAGCACGTGTTCCTGGGCGGCAGGCAGCACCTGCATGCGCTCGCTCGCCGCCCCCTCCATGAAGCGGGAATAGTCGAACCCGTGGAAGATCGCCTGGCACACCTCGACCTCACGCTGGAGCAGGGCCACCGCCTCGCCCTGATCGATCGTGGCCTCGCCGGTTCCACCGTTCTCCGCGTACGCCGCGATCGCCTTCCGTAGGTCGTCGACGATCCCCAGGTAGTCAACGACCAGGCCGCCTGGCTTGTCCCGGAAGACGCGGTTCACACGAGCGATCGCCTGCATCAACCCATGACCCCGCATGGGCTTGTCCACGTACATCGTGTGCAAGCTCGGCGCATCGAAGCCCGTGAGCCACATGTCGCGGACGATCACGAGCTTGAACGGGTCGTCCGCGTCCTTGAACCTCTCCGCGAGCGCTCCCCGCCGAGCCTTGTTCCGGATATGCGGCTGCCAGTCCACGGGGTCGGTGTTGGAGCCGGTCATCACGACCTTCACCACGCCCGCCGCGTCATCCTCGGCATGCCACTCAGGGCGGAGCCGCGCGATCTCCGCGCACAGCTCCACGCAGATGCGCCGGCTCATGCACACGACCATGGCCTTGCCGTCCATCACCTGCAGCCGCGCCTCGAGATGCGCGATGAGATCCTCGGCGATCAGGCGGAGGCGACGCTCGGTCCCGACGACCGCCTCGAGCTGGCCCCACTTGGACTTGATGCGACGCTGGCGGGCCTCCTCCTCCCCTTCGAGCACCTCGTCGACCGCCGGGTCGATCTTGGGCCGCTCGCTCTCGACCAGATCGAGCCTGGCCATACGGCTCTCGTAGTAGATAGGAACGGTGGCGCCGTCCTCGACCGCCCGCCGGATGTCGTAGCGGTCGATGTAGTCGCCGAACACCGCCCGGGTGTCGCGGTCGTCCAGCTCCAGCGGGGTCCCCGTGAAACCCACGAACGTCGCGTTCGGGAGCGCGTCACGCATGTGCCGGGCATAGCCGTCGATGAAGTCGTACTGGGTCCGATGGGCCTCGTCCGCCATCACGACGATGTTCCGGCGGTCCGACAGCATCGGGTAGCGCTCGCCCTTCTCCTGCGGGAGGAATTTCTGCACGGTCGTGAACACGACCCCTCCAGAGGCACGATCGAGCAGGAGTTGCAGCTCATCCCTCGTCTCGGCCTGCTGGGGCTCCTGGCGCAACAGCTGCCGGCACCGCGAGAACACCCCGAAGAGCTGCCCGTCCAGGTCGATCCGATCGGTCAGGATGACCAGCGTCGGGTTCGCGAGCGCCGGGTTCGCAATCAGCCTCCCGGCGAAGAACACCATCGTGAGACTCTTGCCGGAACCCTGGGTGTGCCATATGACCCCGCCCCGGTGATCGCCCTCCTCCGATGCTGCCGCCACCGCGGTCGCCACGGCCTTCCGGGTGGCGTGGAACTGGTGGTAGCCGGCGATCTTCTTGGCGATGGCGGACCCGTCGTCCTCGAAGGCGACGAAGCCGCGCAGCAGTTCGAGCAGGCGGCCGTGCTCGAAGACCCCTCGCACGGCCACCTCCAGCGTGTTCGACGTCACGGGAGCGACGCCGACGCCCTCCACGGTCCGCCAGGGCATGAACCACTCCTTGGCTGCGGTGAGCGACCCGACGCGCGTGTCGACGCCATCCGAGGCCACCATGATCTCGTTGTAGCGCTCGAGGCTCGGGATCTGATCCTTGTAGACCTGATGCTGCTTGAACGCCTTGAGCCAGTCTGCGTCCTCGTCGCCCGGGTCCTTCAGCTCGATGTCCGCGATCGGGATGCCATTGACGAACACCAGCACATCCGGCCGGCGCTGGGAGCGATCGACGACCGTGAACTGATTCACGACGAGCCAGTCATTCGCCGCCTGGTTCGCGTAGTCGACGAGGTCGACCAAATGACCTCGGACGCCGCCGGCCGGATCGGGCACTTCGACGGAGAGGCCGTCAACCAAGTGCCGGTGGAACGCCCGGTTCTCGACGATGAGCGACGGGGAGGTGGTCCGTCGCAGGATGCGGATCGCTTCGTCGAGCGCCGACTCGGGCACCCCTGGGTTGATCCGCTCGAGCGCGTCGCGCAGGCGCCCGATCAGCAGTACCTCGCGGTAGTCCTCCCGCTCGGCCTCGGGCTCGTCGGGCGCGATCGTGCCGCCGTGTCGGTACTGGTAACCCAGATCGATGAACCACTCGAGGAGCGCTTCTTCGAGAACCGACTCGCTGATGATCGGCATCTGCCCGTCCTGGGGTCAGGGATCAGGCAGGAGCCTAGCGTTCGGAGGCAACGAGAAGGCCAGAAGGGCTACTTCTTCTTGGGCTGCTCGGTCGTAGGCTTGGCCCCGAGACCCGGCCTGTTCGGCGGGGGTGCGAGCTGTTCGACCGTCTTCGGGCCCGCCGGGTACCCACCCTTGCGCTCGATCTCCGAGCCGGTCTCACGCTCTTGCGGCTTCGCCATCGATCCCACCTCACGCGTCGGTGAACTCAAGATACTCCACCTCCTCCCAGCGAACGAGGATCCCCGAGCCGCCGAGGACGACCCGACCGTCGGCGTCTCGCATGAACTCTCCGGTGTCCGGATCCACGATCGCCGACTGCGCCAAGAACAGATCCTGCTCATCGGGGTATCCGGCCGCGTACGATTCCAGCCCCTCTCCGTCCGGTCCGGCGAAGGCGCCGCCGAGCCACACGCCGCTCTTCATCCTCAGCAGGATCCAGCCGTCCGGGCGGAAACCGAACAGGTGATCCCAGGCTCTGGGCGCTGGAGCCGGTCCGGTGAAGATCTTCGCCCACCCTTTCCGACTCCGGGTAGCGCGGCCGACCTCGTAACCAGCGAGGATCGGAAGGAGCACGTAGAAGATCGGCAACGCCCACAACGCGAGCGGAACGCGACCCCCGGTGAATCGGTCGGTGACGACGTACGAGCGCCAGAGCAAGAAGGTGACCGGTGCGCTCAGCGCGTGGAGGACGGCTGAGAACTCGATGAAACGGAAGGCGCGGTCAGAGAGGCTCGCACCCCACGAGCCGGCCTGCCGCTCGAAGGACCACACGTACAGCGCCCCAGGCAGTAAGGCCAGCACGAGCACCGCGAGCGCCTGGAACGTGGAAGGCATCGTCGGCACCCTAGCGGCAGGGGGTGACACGAGATGTCGCGGGCATCAGGAGGCCGTCTTCACCAGCGCGATCGCGCGACCGATGGCTCGGATCGCTTCCCCGAGATGGTCGACCGCGTCGCCGAGACCAGGTCGAGATCCGCCTCGATGTCGAGCGAAAGCAGCAGCGAACCGAGGCGCCGGCGCATCACACCCAAGAGATCGGTCATCTGCGAACGGGGGCCGCCGTCGAGCCCGAGGGCGTCGAACGCGCCTGCATGGCGCTCTCGCTCCCGCTGATCGCGCGCCAGCGCTTCATCCTCCGACTCTTCGAGCATGGTCGGGTTCACCTCGAAGAGCACCCCGAACAGGTGCTCGTCGACCGCGTTGAGCTCAGAGATCAACCCCTTGACGACGTCCTCGGTCAGAGCCGACCTCATCTGCTCGAGGAGGTCGAACGCGGGAAGCATCAGCACGACCGCCTCCCACAGCACGTCTTCACCTGAACGGCCATCGCCTGCCGGACGGAGGTCAGAGTGGATGGGCACGGTCCGCGGCCTCTCGTATCCGTAGCGCCTCAGGGGTTGACAGCTCGGGTTCGAACGCGGCGAGTATCTCCTGGACCACATCGGCGGCCCGCGTGAGGGTCCCCGTGACGGAAGCCCCATCCCTGAATCCAACTCCTATGACGGCCTGGAAGACGACATCTACGTGAGGATCGGATCCGATGTTCTCAAGGGGCAGCCTGAGGACCTCCGTGTTGGGTTCGAGACCGGATTGCAGGATCGGTAGTGACCCCGCACCCTCGACGAGCTCGCAGTCGCGACTCCCGCGGACATAGGGCTGTGCCGCGTGCGTGATGATGAAGACGGGCTGGATGACGCGGTGCTTGTCCGCGTTCGACATGTCCGCCAGTCGCGTCAGCGTGTCGTTGCCGGTGGTGTACGGCTGGAATCCCTCGATCGCCGTGCGGTGTTCGGCGGTCAAGGAATGGAGCCGGACGGACTGGACCGTCTTCGAATGGAAACGTCGCTTCCCGTCCGACCCGCCGTAGATAGGGAACTGGGTTTCGACCTCGCGACCATCGTCATCCAGGGGCCACGCCCCACCATCGAGAATCGCCAGATCCCAGACCAGGTGGTCGAGCGCGCCCCGAAGGTTGTGAACGATATCTCCGATCTGCGTGCTGGCGACGGTGACTCCCGGTGGCCGGAAGTCGCCTACGCGGACGACCCACGCCTGATCGTCCACATCGAATCCGCCGATGAGCGGGATCCGACTGGGGCCGGCGGCCGAGTAGATCGTGTTCAAGGACACGTCGAGCGTCGCGAGATGCTCTCGAGCCCGTTCCAGCTTCAGCCAGCGACCTGCGTTGGCCATGAACCTAGACCTGCGATGCGGTGGCCGTGACGGCTTGAGGTGCGCACCTATGACGCCGCCGCACCATGGTGCGGACGATCATCGAGCTCCCTCGAGCCGAAGTTCACCGGAGACCAGCCTGGGGAGGAGGGTGTCGCGGAGCTCGGCGAGAGTCTTGGATTCCTCGGCAAGAGCCAGGCGCTGCTCGAACATCGGTCTCGTCACTCGAGTGAACGCCTGGATGAGCTCTTGTGGCGGCAACGAAACCGACGTGTCGAGGAAATCTGCGGGGCTCACACGCTGATGACTGCCTGACGTACCCCGAGCCAGAGCCACCATCCGCTGCCGCACCGGATCGGAGCCAAGCACACCGTAGAGGTACTCCCGCGTGAGCGGTTCTCTCGCCGAAAGCACGAGGAACTCCGTCGATGCAATCGCGGGGCAATCCTTCTTCCTCGTGGGCCACCAGAGGCGAGGGATGCGGGGATTCAGTTTGGACAGCAAAAGGGAGGCGGCGTGAACGACCATCTTCACGCTCTTGATCGTGCTACCGCGCTCACGGCGAGCCGCGCGGCCGTCATCGAAGGCAGGAAGACTGAAATGGTCGAACCATCCATTGGGGTCTTTGCGCGGATCCAAAGGGTCGCGACCGAGTTCGACGCGATCCCCAAGCGGCGCGACGACCCAGCCCTCTGGCACCGAACCGATGCTCGAGTCGACGAGCCGCTTCGGGAAGAGCGGGCGGATGTCCTCAGGCACCGTCGCGGTCCCGCGCACCGGATCGAAGTCCACGAACCACGACACGAACAGCGTCCGCACAATCTCCTCAAGCGTCTCGGCCATCCGCCGGTTCACGTCAATCTTGTCGTCGAACACACCGAGCAGCGTGCTGATGCGTCTCTGCTCCGCAACAGGTGGGATGCGGATTCTCATCGGGTGGATGTAGTTGCGGTTCAGCGAGGGTTGAGCACTGCCGGAGTTGAACCGTCGAAAGTCGATCGTTCTGAGCAGGAAGTACGCGAACCTCGGGTCATTCCCGTGGAAATCCTTTACGTACAAGACGGTATTGAGCGGCCAGTAGTCCATCGACGAGTAACTGACGACTCCGAGCGATGCACCGCTTCTTCCGATGGTTACACCAGGTCCCTGGGCGCGGGGTTGGTCATGAAGGCCCGTGATGCCGAAAGACCCAAGGACGGGAACATCGCCGATACGCCGCTGGTCCTCGGGTAGGTCATGCCCCCTCTGGAGTGCTACGAACTCACCGAGAGCAACGCCGCGCCAATCGTCAATCATCGACTGGAAAGGTCTCCAAGCCCCGCACGGATGACCTCCTCCAAGCGTCTACTCTCCACGAGCTGCGCATCCATCATCTCTGTCAGCCGCTGAAGCCTCGCACCGAAGGGTTGGGTCTCCTCCGCAGCCACCGTTGAGCCGACGTATCGCCCTGGCGTCAGCACGAAGCTGTTCTGACGGACTTCCTCAAGCGATGCGCCTTGGCAGAAACCGGGCACATGCGCGTACTTGCCCGCCGCGCCTTCGCCGCGCCAGGCGTGGTAGGTCCTCGCGATCGTCGCGATGTCGTCGTCGGTCAGCTCGCGGTGTACGCGGCTGACCATCTCGCCCGTCTGGCGCGCGTCGATGAACAGCACCTCGCCACGACGGTCGCGGAGCGGCTTCCCACCGCGGGTGGGCTTCCCCGAGCGGTCTCGTGCCACGAACCACAGGCACGCGGGGATCGCCGTGCCGTAGAAGAGCTGCCCGGGCAGGGCGACCAT
>CAZZND010000130.1:358-1118 GCA_964655465.1 uncultured Actinomycetes bacterium | reverse complement strand
CGAGGTCGGCTTCGACAAGCGCCGCACGGATCTCGCCCTCGCCCGATTGCGCCGACGACATGCTGCCGTTCGACAGGACGTACCCGGCGACCCCCTGCGGGGCCAAATGGTGCACGATGTGCTGGACCCAGGCGAAGTTCGCGTTGCCGGACGGCGGCGTCCCGTACTTCCATCGCACGTCGTCGGTGCTCCTGGCCCAGTCCTTCAGGTTGAACGGTGGGTTCGCCAGGATGAAGTCGGCCTTCAGGTCGGGATGCAGGTCGCGCGCGAAGCTGTCGGCGTTCTCCGAGCCCAGGTTCGCCTCGATCCCGCGGATCGCCAGGTTCATCTGAGCGAGCTTCCACGTGGTGGGGTTGGACTCCTGCCCGAACACCGAGATATCGGTGAGGCGTCCGCCGTGCGCGCGGAGGAACGACTCGGACTGCACGAACATCCCCGACGAGCCGCAACACGGGTCGTACACGCGCCCTTGGAAGGGCTCGATCATCTCGACCAGGAGCTTCACGATGCACCGCGGCGTGTAGAACTCGCCGGCCTTCTTGCCCTCCTTCGACGCGAACTGGCCCAGGAAGTACTCGTAGACCCGCCCCAGGATGTCCTTGGATCGGTCGTCGTCCTCGTGCATCCCGATCGTCCCGACCAGGTCGATCAGCTCGAACGATGGCTCTACGAACTTCTGAACCGAGAGGTGTGACATCGCGCTGCTGAGCATCTGCTTGCCGTGGTCGGTGAGCACCGACTCGGGATGAAACTGAACGCC
>CAZZND010000130.1:0-348 GCA_964655465.1 uncultured Actinomycetes bacterium | reverse complement strand
GATCAGCTCGCCCAGGCGCGTCTTGTCGAGCGTGGGACGGGCGTAGTCCTTGGGAAGCACGCCCTTGAGGCGCGGGTTGTCTCGCTCGATCGCGTCCATGGCGGCGTCGACCCTGACACCGATCTCGGGGCTCTTCGCGGCATCCTGCAGTGCCGGCCAGCGGGCCTCGGGCGGCACCCAGAAGACGTTCAGGGCGACGTACTCGTTGGGGTCCTCGGGGTCGGCGAGGTCGTCGGCGAGCAGCCGCTGGTGGACGCCCTCGAACGCGTCGGAGATGTATTTCAGGAAGATGAGGCCGAGGACGACGTGCTTGTACTCGGCGGCGTCCATGTGGCCCCGGAGCTTGTC
>CAZZND010000129.1:0-7664 GCA_964655465.1 uncultured Actinomycetes bacterium | reverse complement strand
AGCTGGACCGCATGCGGCAGCAGATGAGGGAGGAGCGCCGCGCGCTGGATGCGGGACAGATCCGCGATCCCGGCGGCGGCCAGATCGAGCATGGCGTCCATCTGCGCGCGCGAGAACGGGTCGCCCTCCGCGGTCCCTTGCACCTCGACCAGCGCCCCGGCGCCGGTCATGACCACGTTGCAGTCGACCTCGGCGCCGGCGTCTTCGTCGTAGCAGAGATCGAGCACCGGCGTGCCGCCGACGATCCCGACCGATACCGCGGCCACCGAGCCGTGCAGCGCCGCGCCGAGCCCCAGTCCGCGCAGTGCCAGGGCGAGCGCGATGTAGCCGCCGGTGACCGACGCCGTGCGCGTGCCGGCGTCGGCCTGCAACACGTCACAGTCGACCGTGAACGTCCGCTCCCCCAACGCCCGCAGGTCGGTGACGCTCCGGAGCGACCGGCCGATCAGCCGTTGGATCTCCTGGGTCCGCCCGCCGGGGCGTCCGCGGTTGACCTCGCGCATCGAGCGCTCATTGGTCGAGGCCGGGAGCATCGAGTACTCACCCGTGACCCAGCCTTCGCCGCTGCCCCGTTTCCAGCGCGGCGCCTCCTCGGCCACTGAGGCGGCGCAGAGCACGCGGGTCTTCCCCATCGAGAACAGGACCGAGCCCGCAGCCCATTCCTGGAACCCGATCTCGTAGGCAACGGGGCGGAGGTCGGAGGGGTCGCGGCCGTCGGGACGGCTCACGATCCGACCTCCCACTGGTCGTCGGGGATCGCGACGTCGATGGGACCGTCGAAATGGTGCGACGCCTGCTCGAGTGAGGTCCCCGGATCGAGGTCGGGCGTGATGTGGGTGAGGACGAGGCGCTTGACCCCGGCCCGCGCTGCGTGCTCGGCAGCCTGCGACGAGGACAGGTGGAAGTACGTCGGCGTCGCGTCGTCCTGGTAGGTGGCCTCGGACAGGAGCAGGTCGGCCCCGCGCGCCAGGTCGACGGCGTTCTCGCACGGTCCGGTGTCGCCGGTGTAGGCCAGCATGTGACCGCCCGCCTCGATCCGGTAGCCCAACGAGTACACGCCGATGTGGGTCATCTCGAATGCCTCGACCTTGAACGGTCCCACCTCGAAGGTCTGCCCGTGCGTCAGGTGCTCGAGCGCGTAGGCCTCAGACATCACGTCACGGCCCGCCTCGGACACGAGCATCGCGGCAGACTCCATGAACCCTTCCGGCGAGTAGAAGGGGAGGCCGGGGTCCCCCATCCGGCCATAGTGACGCGCGTAGAAATGCGGGATCACGTCGAGGAAGTGGTCGGCATGCCCGTGTGTGATCAACATCGCGCCCACGTCGGCGACGCCGATGTGCTCCTGCAGGCGCGCGAACGTGCCCGTGCCCGCATCCATCCAGAGGTGGAACCCGTCGTGGCTCAGGAGGTAGCCGCTGCATTGCCCGTTCACGCCGGGCCAGGTGCCGTGGGAACCGAGGACGGTGAGCCTCACCCGGCCACCCCCACGCTGACCGCCTCCGCGTGGTCGATCGGGTGTCCGAGGAACAGATCGGCGAGCGCGGTGAACGCCGCTGCGCCACCGGTCGTGAGGAAGCGGTGCCCGGGTGGTTCGCGGTCCTGCCGGGCGCGGTCCGTGCGCGCGAGCTCGGCCGCGACGTCACGGGCGGTCTCGTCCGCCGACGACACGAGCACGACGTCGGGCCCCAGCCCCTGCTGGAGCAAGCCCGCGATGAGCGGGTAGTGCGTGCACCCCAAGATCACCGTATCCACTCCTCCTGCCCTTAGCGGAGCAAGATACCCCCGCGAGGCCTCCCGTAGCTCGTCGCTCGAGGTATCGCCACGCTCGATGTGCTCGACGAAGGCCGGGCATGCGACCGCGTGGAGCTCGACCGAGGAGCCCAGGGCGCGCTGGTACGCCCCGGTCGCGATGGTCGCCTCGGTGCCCAGCACACCGACGATCCCGCTTCGCGTGACCCTCGCCGCCGCCCTCGCCCCGGGGTTCACGACGCCGACGATCGGTACGTCGTGCGACGCCGCGATGTCGCCGATGGCCGAGACCTCGACCGAGTTGCACGCGACGACGAGCAGCTTCACCCCTTGTTCGACGAGGTAGCCGGCGATCTGCATCCCGAACGTGCGGATCTCCTCGACGGGTCGGGGGCCGTAGGGGAATCGGGCACCATCCCCCAGGTACACGATCGATTCGTTCGGCAGCGCTTCCATGATCGCCCGCGCCACCGTGAGGCCGCCGACCCCGGAGTCGAAGACGCCGATCGGCCGGGCGTCAGCCACGAGCCCCTACCACCACAGGGACTCCTCGACGCCCTTCTCGGCGGTGGCGAGCTCCTCGGCCCATGCGTGGGTGGACAGGTACTTCCAGCCGCCGTCGGGCAGCAGGCACACGATGTCGCCCTGCTCGAGCTCGCCCGCGATCCGCTGCGCGACGTGGATGACGGCACCCGACGAGATGCCCGCGAAGATGGCCTCGCGACCGGTGAGCTCACGCGTTGCGCGCAGCGAGTCCGAGCTGTTGACGAGGAACTTCCGATCGACCTGCGTGGGGTCGAAGATCGGCGGCACGAACCCCTCATCGAGCGAGCGCAGCCCGTAGACGAGGTCGCCCAGCTCGGGCTCGGCCGCGATCACCTTGATATCCGAACGGTAGGCGTGCAGGGCCCGGCCGTTG
The DNA here is from genome assembly GCA_964655465.1 of uncultured Actinomycetes bacterium. Taxonomy (GTDB): domain Bacteria; phylum Actinomycetota; class UBA4738; order UBA4738; family HRBIN12; genus AC-51. Next base: position 4,993 of record CAZZND010000129.1, on the reverse strand, counting down.
CCGGTGAGCGTGCCCCCCGTGCCCATCCCCGCGACGAAGTGCGTGATCTCGGGCAGGTCGCGGATGATCTCGGGCGCGGTCCCCTCCTCGTGGGCGAGCGGGTTGGCGGGGTTCCCGTACTGGAAGGGCATGAAGTAGCGCTCGTCGGCCGCGAGCGCACGGGCGACCTCGATCGAGCCGTTGGTCCCCTTCGCGCCGTCGGAGAACACGATCTCGGCACCGAACAGCCGCAGGAGCCCGATGCGCTCCTCGCTCGCGTTGTCGGGGATCACGACCGTCAGGTCGTAGCCCTTGCGACGCGCCACCATGGCGAGCGCGATCCCGGTGTTGCCGCTCGTCGGCTCGAGGATGGTCTTCGACCATCTTGAGCGCGATGCGGTCCTTGGTGGAGCCGGTTGGGTTGTTGCCCTCGAGCTTCGCCCAGATCCGCACGTCGGGCTTGGGCGACATCCGGTCGATGCCCACGAGGGGCGTGTTCCCGATGGCGTCGAGGATCGAGTCGTAGCGCACGGTCCGGGGAGTCTACCGACCGCGCTCGATGAGTCTCGGCTCAGGACTCGAGCTCGGATGTCGACGTCACCTCGACGCCGCCGCGCAAGGTGTTGAGGACGACGCAGTAGCGCTCCGCGCTGCGCAGCAGCCGCTCTGCCCGCTTCCGGTCGACGTCGCCGGCGACGCGGACCCGCGTCATGCATCGGATCGTCGTGAGCCCCGCCGGGAACTCCCGGCCCATCGCGAGCGTGCCTCGTACTGGAAGGCCGGTGCGTGGCCCAACTCCGAAGCGTTAGGCCAGGACTTGCCCGACTCGACCTCTGATCGCGGCCTCGAACTTGTTCCAGGTGAGGTCGGGCGCGGGTTCCACCACGGAGAGCGCGACGGGATCGCCGGTGACGAACCACGCGGCGTCGTAGAGCCGTTTCCGGACAAGCCTTCGACACATCAGCGCCGCCCGTTCCTGGTAGGAGGCCGTCTCGAACTCTGGGTCTACCTCGAAATGGGGCACCTTGACCCTGACCGAGGTTCGGGACTTCACCTCGTCCTGCATGAGGAACACGTAGCCGAGCCAGGGCGGTGTGTCGCCAAGCAAGCCTGCTTCCGTCGCTTGCAGAAGATCGGCGGCGTTGCCGATCGCCTCCTCCGCCCGGTTGTTCAGGTTGTTACCGTAGGACCCGAGGATGCTCTTGAACTCGATGGCCGCCGCGAGCACGCCGTCATGGACGACGAGGACATCCCACCTCTTCACGGCACGGAAGTAGCCGGGAAGCTCCAACAGGGAAGGACCCCGGTGGATGCTCAGATCGGGCATCCTGGCGCTTCGGAACACATCGCAGACGAGGTCTGCAAGCGGGTCAAGGTGTGCTCCGCTGGTGACGCCGGCCCTCAGACCGGGATCAGCACTTCCTCGAAGGCGGGCTCGCTCGGCAGCCTCGCTTCTCCTGCTCCAGCACTGAAGCACTGCCTCCGCGAAGTTCACCGATCCCCCGAGTCATCCCGGCAGCTTCTCCAGGCCGTAGGCCGAGAGTGCCGCCTTCGTCGCGACCCGAGCATCACGGCTCTCGAAGGCACGTTCAAGCTCCCTCTTCAGATCCGGGGTGATCGACTCGGGATCGGGGACTCGTATCTTTCGCAGGTACTGGGCCTGGAAACGGAGCGTTCCCCCTCTCATCTTGACCCCGTACGCCTCGATGAACATCTGCGCCACACCGGACAGGAGGAGGCCGCCGAGAACTCTGAGGTCCCACTCGTCGCTGGTGACCCAGTAGAGGTTGTGGTGCGGATAGTGACCATCGTCATAGACCGGCTGGATCGTTGCCTTCATGTCCTGGAGCAAGAGCTTGGGCCGACCGGCCAGCCCGGCTTGAACCTTGTCGATGGTGCGATACCAGTCCTTGCCCGCACTCTTGGCGATATGGCGCTGCCGCAAGCCATCGCCTTGCGGATCGAGATAGGCGCGCATCCTCGGGAAGGCATCCAGGTCGACAAGCCGACCTTGCGCGTCCCAAGGGTTGACGAGCCAGACCGGAGGTGACCAATCAACCCTGCCGGTCCGGATGTGTGCAGTCGTCACGAGAGGCAGCATCCGGTCCGCCTCGACGGCCTCCGCATCCGCCGTCAGGAAGACCTTGTCAGCCCCTGTCGCGATCCCGATCCCCACCTTGGTCCCCGTGCTCGGGTCTTCGAGTGGTCCACAACGTTCGTTGAGTTCCTCGATGAGCGCCAATCGCGGTGGAGAGCCGCTTGGCCAAACGTCATCCGTCTCGAACCACTCGGGCAGTCTGGCTGCCGCAAAGTCCGAATCAATCGCATGAGCTTGATCGCCGTTTATGGCCCACGCGACAAGCCGCGTCGCCGCGTCCGCATCAAGGGTCGTCCGGGCCGTCGCGTATGAGACGTGTGACTGCGGGCCTTTGCGGATCATCATTATCGCGGGGTAGGCACTGACATCCTCAGCGAATGCATCAACGCCATGCATCTCGAACATGGCTTCGACGGAGAAACCATCCACGACCATGCGGCGGAGCTTGCGCCCGTAGGAGTTGTGCTGCCAGCGATCAGCGACGATGAAGCAGAGAACCCCGCCATCCTTGAGGGAGACGAGCCCCTTCTCGATGAACCCGACGAAGATGTCAGCCCCGGGCGTCATCGTCTTGCAGTGAACGAGGTACCTGGCCCGAAGCTCGGGCAGCAAGTCTTCCGACCGGATATACGGCGGGTTGCCGATCACGAAATCCGCCACTGGCGCGTGATGCGCGAGCAAGTAGTCATCTTCCCTGACCCACGCGGCGGCCACCGCGTTGGCCTCGTCCTCGTTCCAACCATCAGCCGCGAGGAGGTCCGCCACGAGTTGCCGGGTCTGTACGACGTGGGCACCCTGAAGGTCACACGCTCGGATGGCGTTGACCGCATCGACGAGTCTGCGACTATGGGCCTTGAGCGCCGCAGACAGTCGCTCGACCATGGGTAGCAAGAATGCTCCGTCGCCACAAGACGGCTCAAGCGCCACCCTGTTGCCAAGGTCAACGTCGGCGGTGTAGCCGCACAGATCCAGCATGGCGTCGACGACCCATCGTTTGGTGAACACAGCGCCATACGTCTGAACCTGCGCCAAGAAGCCTCCCGATCGATCCTGCGCCGTTGAGTTTGCCACGAGTCTCCGACACGCTCCGGGAAGGCCTCAGGACGTTGATCCGCTCGTCAAGTCAGGTCCACGGGGGGCGCTCATACTAGCCTTGACCTCCTGCAACGGCCGGCAGGATCGACACGGTGTCGCCTTCGGCGATCGGGGTCTCGAGCGAACCGAGGTAGCGCACGTCCTCGTTGTTCACATAGACGTTGATGAACCGGTGCAGCCCGCCGTCCTCGGCGATCACGTTCTTCGTGATACCCGGGTATCTCGTCTCGAGGTCGCCCAGCACGTCGCCGAGCGTCGCGCCATCGGCCCCCACGCGGGCCTCGTTGCCGGCGAACTTCCTGAGGATCGTCGGGAGCTTCACGGTTACGGACATGTCGGTTCGTCTCTCCTGGTGTCTCAGCTCTGGGCGGGCACGCCGCAGAAGGCTTCGTAGTCGATGAGTCCGGTGATGGTGGGCTCCTTGCCGCAGACCGGGCAGTCAGCGTCCCACTGGATCTTCACTTCTTGGAAGTCCATGTGTAAGGCGTCGTACAGGAGCAGGCGCCCCTCCAGCGTGTCGCCCTCGCCGGTGATCAGCTTGATGGCCTCGGTCGCTTGGATCGAGCCGATCACGCCGGGGAGCACGCCGAACACGCCACCTTCGGCGCAGCTCGGCACGGTCCCGGGAGGCGGCGGTGACGGGAACAGGCAGCGATAGCACGGCGTCTCTTGGCCGGGCATGAACACGGTGGCCTGACCCTCGAACTGATAGATCGAGCCGTACACGAGAGGCTTGCTCGTGAACTGGCACGCGTCGTTGACCAGGTACCGCACCGGGAAGTTGTCGGTGCCGTCCACGATCACGTCGTAGCCCTCGAACACGTCGAAGACGTTGGTCGAGAACAGCAGCGTGTCGTAGCCCTCGACCTCGATCGTCGGGTTGATCGCGCGCAGGTGCTCGACGGCGGAGTCGACCTTCGGACGGCCCACGTCGGCGTCGGTGTGCAGGATCTGGCGCTGCAGGTTGGACACGTCGACGCGGTCGAAATCCACGACGCCGAGCTTGCCGATGCCTGCCGCCGCCAGGTACATCGCGACGGGCGAGCCCAGGCCGCCCGCGCCGATGCACAGCACGCTCGCGTCGAGCAGCTTGCGCTGTCCCGCTCCCCCGATGTTGGGCAGGATGATGTGGCGCGCGTAGCGCTGGACCTGCTCCTCGGTGAACCTCGGCGTGGCGTCGGTCATGTGATCGTCAGCTCCTCTTCGGTGACCTCGCCATCGACGATGAAGAACGACCGCAGCACGGGTGCCGCTCGATCCGCGAGAGACAGCAAGAGGTAGCGCGCGTCCGGGTAGAACGCCAGCCGGATGTCGGTCTCGCTCGGGTACGCCTCCGAGTGTGTGTGGGAGTGGTAGATCGCCCACAGCTCGAGCCCCTCGTCGTCCATCTGGTTGAAGATGCGGAGCTGCTCGGTGCCGTCGAGCCGGTAGGTCACCGGGCTCGCGTCGGCGTTGGTCATCGTGAACACCTTGGCGGGCACGCCGTCTGCGGACGCGATGAGACCGCAGCACTCGTTGGGGAACTCGCGGAGCCCCTGCTCCACGATCTCCTTGTAGAGGACACCGTCCAGCTCAGCCACAGCACACTCCCGGGAGGGTCGCCGGACAGACGCGCCTGCGTCTGTTGCAGGTGCAAATGCTACCAGCGGGCCTGTTATTCCCGGAAGCGGTGGGGGCGTCGCCGCCCCCACCCGGGGTCGATCAAGTCTGGCGGTTGAACCAGATGCTGCCGGGGCCGGTGGAGAAGCTCGCGCCTTGGCCGGACACGATCACGCTCTTGCCGGCGTTCGTGATCGCGATGCCGTCGTAGTCGCCGTAGTA
>CAZZND010000128.1:747-7773 GCA_964655465.1 uncultured Actinomycetes bacterium | reverse complement strand
CATAAGGGTGTCGCCGTTGACGATCTCGTAGTGGAAGGTCGTGCCGCCGATCTTGACCTTGTTGTCGTTGACGATCTCGTAGTTGCCGTTGTCTACCTGCTGGTCGTTCTGATCGAGCGAACCGAAAAGCCCGTCCGCGGTGAAGAAGTGTGCGTGCACGCGTGACGTCGCGCCTCGGCAGAGGTCGGCCCTCTTTGCGAGCTGTGTGACACTCCCGGGAACGAATCCCTGGCCAGCCACGATCGCAGGAGCGATCTCCTCGAGGCCCGCCTGGTCGAGCCCATCGACCAGTTCCTGGCAGGTGTTGCTGCGCTCCCACCGCCCCACGAGCGCAGCAACAGGCTCGAGGCTTGGCGAGACCGATGGGCTCGGCACTGTTGGAGGCGCGGAAGTCGGTGATCCGCCCGAGCTGCACGCGACGATCCCGACCACGAGCGCGGATGCCGCAAAGGCCGAGATCATCATGGGCCGAGGTGTGCGGCGCTCACGAGTTGCACGGTCCATGGTTCCTCCCCCTGCCCGCGTGGGCATCTTGGGCGGGCAGGACCCAGCGGCTGGGGCCCCGTTTGGCGTCGCCTTCGCTACGTAGCCGTGTCCGCGTTCGCGATGCTGTAGATGCCGTTCGAGAACGAGCTGCACTTCGTACGTACGAAGTAGAGCGTCGTCGAGCCGTCGGTCTCGTCCGTGGCGCGGTTCAGCACGGGCTCGAACCCGGCACGGAGCGTCGCGATCCTTACCCCAGGGCCCCCCACCGGATAGCGGATGATCCGGGCACGACGCCCACACTCCCAGACGTCGGCCCTCCTCGACCTCGTGAAATAGACCGTGCCATCTCGCGAGACGCCACCTACATACTGCTGCAGACCTGGGTTCGGGATCTTAACCAGGTCCCCGGTCGAGATCTGGTAGCGGAAGACGTTGCAGTTCGAGTATTGCCCCTGGTGATCGCGGCAACGATGGAACGTCGCCCAGTCTCCGTTCACCTGGTCTGCGCGGAGCACCACGGACGGCAACGGCGCTCGGCGCAGCACCCTGTGCTCTCCGGTCGACAGGTTGAACAAGATGACCTTCGCCCACTCGTCGGGCTTCGACCTCGTGAACAGCAGCCAATCACCCGACAGCCACGGTTGGTATTCGTGCAACCGGGTGTTGATCTGCGGCAATCCCGATCGCGTTTGCGTCGCTGCATCGTACATGTGCAAGTTGTCGTTGCTGCCGTTGAACACCAGGTACACGACGGTCGAGCCATCGATCCCGAGGTTGTCGCTTTGAGTCCCTTTCGGATTCAGCCTCGTCGCAGGCCCGCCGCCAATCGACCTGACGTAGGTGTTCCATTGATCGGGTCTCGTCTCGGAGTTGGAGCTCCACGCGAAGTAGTCAACCGATACGGCGACACCCACCTCGTCCGCCTTGGGATCATCGAGAACCTCGGTCGGTGTCGCCGCGAACGCAGCCGTCATCGCAACGAGCGTCACGGCGGTGATCGCCAGGATCGAGAGCATGCGCCGAGGTGTGCGGCGCTCACGAGTAGCACGGTCCATGGTGTGCCCCCTCGGCCCGGTCCGGGCCTCATCCAAGGCGGTGGGCACCCGGTGCCGGATGGCGGGGGGAGCCGTTCCGCTGCACGTATCTACACCCGGGAGGATTGCGCGTGCAAGGCCCCCGTCGGTGAACGTCTGCGGCCACCCGTAGAGGTCGGGCCGTCCCCGCGCGGAACTCACGGCCCCGCGATGGCCTTTAGGTGCCCGTACTTGCGGGCCTTCGGTTCCGCGTTGCCCGATGGTTCGGGCTGCTTCCACCGGCGGTCCTGCTGGCCCTTCGGAGTGATCGCGTAGGTGTCCATCTGCAACCGGAGCTCACCCATCCTCTGGAACTCACCGCGCTCGACCTGGTCGTACAGCTTCACGAGCTGCCGGAGCGCCGGCAGATCCTCCGCGATCCAGTGGGCCGCGAACCAGGAGCCCATCCAGGCCTTCCACGCCGCCCGTGACTCGGGTTTCAGCCCCGTGGGAGCGGTCGGCGTCCGGCCGTGTTGCCAGCCGATGCCCTCGGCGGCCTCCCACTCGCCGCGCTCGGGGCCGTTAGCCCTGCGGCGTTCCTGCTTCGGAGCGGGACCGTGTCCAGCCATCTCAAACCCCCAGACCCGTAGAGAACCCGGCTGACCGAGGAGTCGGGTTCGCAGGCGATACCTTTCCCGTCCGTTCCCCGCCCCCCCACCACCGCCCAATGCTTCCGGTCGGTGGGCTTGCGGTGGCAGGTGTGGCAGAGCGCACGGAGATTCGTCATGACGTCGGTTCCTCCCCGCGGGGTTCGAGGGAGGGCCGCACCCGCGGACCCTCCCTCACGGGACGCGGGCGCCACGGGCCGGACGAGGCGCTGGCATCGAACGCCCCTCGCGATCCGGTCGCCCACACGTCCACGCTGGTCGTCGGCATCAGCGAAGCCGAAGCGGAGTCTCGACGACCCGCAGGAGGCTTCACACGGGCCTGGCAGCCCGCCTCGAGGCAGGGCCTCAGGGGCATCCGGGGACTCCCCCGGGGGCGGCCTTTTCTTCCCGGATGACGGGGCGCGGGTCCCTGGGGGGCCCCTGGGGCAGAAAAATCCTGCGGGCGCGCGCCGCGCGCACAAGTGGGGTGCAGCGGCGAGAGTCCCGAAGTTTCGACCCCTATATCCCCCCGAGGCCCGGCGGGGGTCATCGTCCCGCCTCATGACTCCCTGAGCGGAGGACGTTGGCGTCGGCGTCCTCACGCATGGGCGGCCTCGTCGTTCCGCCGGAGCAGCACGCCGGCCCATCGGTCGGCGGCCTCCAGGTCGTCGCGATCCAATGCAGCCGCGAAGAGGACGCAGACGTCGGACTCGCTCAGCTCGATCTCGGGGAGATCGCGATCGTTCACGGCTGCTCGACCTGCTCTCTGTCCTTGGTCACACGAGCCACGAGCCGGGCCGAAGGTCCGGGTTCAGACCACGATGCAGAAGAACCCTGACCATCCCTGACCACATGCTCTGACCTGCGGTTTTGCTCGGTCGTTATCCGTGACCGAGATGCCGGCTCCGCGGTCTGGTCAGGGATGGTCAGGGATGCTTCGGATTGTGACTCCGACTCCGCGGGGTCGGGATCGTTGGGGCCTCGGAGCTCGATGCCTTCGAGGCTCTGGACGCGGCTCTGTTCGCGGTCCCCAGCATCGCGTACGCGAGCGGGCCGCAGGCGAGGATGGGCCGCGTACAAATCGCGCAGGAACACGTTCTTGGACCTGGCGCGCTGGCCGTCGCGCTCGCACCAGATCTTGTAGTCGCCGTAGAGGACGTCCTTCGAGACCTCGGCGCCGGCGCGGACGGTGCACCGGTCGCGGACGTACGCCCCGATGGGCGAGGACAGGTCCTCGAGCTGCGTGAGCGCAGTCTGAGATGACGACGGGACCTGGAAGTAGCCCCTCTCGGTCAGCCGGTCCAGGCCCTCGAGCGCCCAGTTGAAGATGCCGGTGGACTCGACGAGCAGCGCGTCGGTGAGCGCCGGGTCCTCACGCCCGTAGAACGTGTTCTCGAGCACCAGCATCACGAACCTGGACGCGAGGGCTCCGGACGAGTCCGAGAAGCGCGGAATCTCGTTCGTGAGCACGATGAACCTCGACGGCAGCCGCCCCGTCCAGGGGTCGCGGTACTTGCGGTCGACCGTGATGGAGTCCTCGCCCGAGATGGACAACAGGCGCTCGACCGCGATGGTGCCGTCCGCCCTCGAGCCCAACCGCGCGTCGGAGATCAGCGCCAACGGCTTGCCGATCAGCACCTGGAGCCCGAAGTTCGTGGTGAGCGAGCTCAACGTGGGCGCGGCTACGTGGTGAGCGCCGAGCAGCCCGGTGATGACCCGGCCGATGGTGCCCTTGCCCGATCGCTTCGGCCCCACGAGCATGAACAGCTTCTGCTGCGCGGTGGCGCCTGACAGGACGTATCCAATCACTTCCTGCAGGGCTTGGATGGACCCGACGTCCCCGCGCCATAGCTCATCCAGGAACCGCAGCCATCGGACGGGCACCGGGGCGTCCGGGTCGAAGGCGAACCCCAGCGAGTGCAGGTTGAAGAACCCCGGCGTGTGCGGGATCAGGGTCCGCGTCGGCAGGTGCAGGAGCCCGTTGGCCATGGAGATGATCTCGTTGGCCGGGACGTCGGAGTCGACCAACCACATCGGCGCTTCTCGTTCGTCGTCCAGGTAAGCGACGGCGGCCAGCGCCTCGGCGACGTCGCCGAGTTTGCGCCGGTTCGGTCGCCACGCTTCCAGCGCTCCCTTGGGGGTCTCGTAGGTCGCATCCTCCAGCCAGGCGTACAGGGCGGCCCTCACCCAGCGCTCATCGACCTCGGCCCAGTGGCGCCCTCGGTAGACGTAGAAGTCGCCGTGATGATAGCGAAGTGTGAGGCGCTTGCGATCTTCGTGGAACGCCCTCACGAACGCGCGGGAGATTCCCATCGGATCGGTCGGCGGCGGCAAGACGACCGGTATGGCGGACTCGCCGGGCAGCGCCGCGATCCCGGCGTGATCTACATCGTCCGCGTGATCGACGTCCCCACTGTCGGGCTCATCCCGAACAACGACGGGCTTCGCCGGACTGGTCTTGCAGGAGTAGCAGATCACGTCGCCCGGGTCGGCCTCGAACTCGCCGCACTCCGCGCAGTCCAGGCGCGTCACGCCCGGCCTCCCCTGGCGAGAGCGGCGGGGACTGGCGCCCATCCCTGCCGACCGTCGACCTCCTGGACGCGGAGCAGGCGCCGGGGTTCGGGCCGGCCGCAGCCGAGGCACGAACGGACCCGCCGGCCCGCGAAGGGCGATCCGCATCGGCAGAACCGCCGCTCGTCGGCCGGCGTCGTGGACCCCATCTGGCGCGCGGCGCCGCGATCGACTGAAGCCGTCATCCGCTCGGCTCCGTCCCCGCCTCACGATCGACGAAGGCCTCGAGCTCCGTCCTCGGGATCAGGATGCGCCGCCGGCCGAGGGAGACCGACCGTAACCGGCCCTCCCGAACGAGCGTGTAGCAGGTGTCGCGGCCGATCCCGAGCTCGCGCGCGGCCTCGCGGACACCGAGCAGGAGCGCCTCAGACATGGCGTAGCTCCTCGAGGAGCCGAGCATAGTCGCGCCGCAGATCTCCCCGAGGTCGACGACGGCCGGTCTCCCACCTGCTGATCGTGGGAGCGCCCACACCGAGCAAGCGACCAAAGTCGTACACGCTCAGACCCGCGGCGACCCGCAGGGCCCGCGCGACCGTGGGCTTCGGGAGGGGGATGCTGCGTCGATCCGCCACCAAGGTTCCGAGTTCCGATAGGTCAGCCATAGCGTTGGAACTACCCTGGCAATGCCGCCCTCCAACTGCAAGATTTGACCAGCCCTTGCAGGAGAGATTCAAAGGTAGGGCTCACCCCTTGAGAAATCGGCAACATGACGGTACCCTTCACCCGTGAGCGGGAGGCGGAAGGCGCAGACGGCGATGGAACGAGCGCTCGCGAAGGAGCACGAACGCCTGAAGCGCGAGCGTGGCCCACTCCCCGAGGGGGAGCTTGACCGCTGGCACAAGCTCGACGGGCCGGGGGTGGACTGGCAGACGAACGTCCGGTTCGTGATCCGCGACGGGCGCCCGGTGATCGCGCAGCTCATGGTGTCTCCCTACCGCGCGACCCGCTGGTCCGAGCCGATGGACATCCCGGCGCACGGGCTCACCACGACCGATCTGCGGCATATCCACATCCGCTGGGACGACGAGCTGCATCAGCTCGTGGCAGGGCTCTGGTCGGACGTCGATGTCGAGGTCGGCCGCAAGGTGCCCCGCCGGTACGAGCACAAGAGCGAGGACGACTACGCGGAGAGGGCGCTCGAGTACCTCGAGGCTCTGCGCCGGGCGCCCCGCTCCCCGCTCGCGTGGCTCGAGGAGAAGTACCGATCGCGAGGGCATGTCGTCACCCGCGCATGGCTACGCGACATGGTCCATGGCGCCCGCGTCCAGGGATTCCTGACCCCCGGTACCCAAGGACGCGCGGGTGCCGAACCAACCGAGAAGCTCGAGGCGTGGCTGGAGGCCAACCGACCGAAGAATCGAAGGAGGAAGCGATGAGAGGTCACTTAGAGGAACGCCGACCCGGAGTCTGGCGGCTGTTCGTCTCCGATGGATCCGATGCCGGGGGCAAGCGGCGCCAGGTCACCCGGACGGTGAAGGGCTCCAGGCGAGATGCCGAGCGCGCTCTCACGACGCTGCTACGCGATCGCGACCAAGGCGTGCTCGCGGACGGACAGCAACCGCTCGAGCGCTACCTCACCGAGGAATGGCTCCCGGCGGTCTCGGCGGTCTCGAAGCGCGGCCGGCCTCTCGCGCCGACCACTCGCCAGCGCTACCGCGACGCCGTGCGCCACGTCAGCGGCGAGCTCGGCAAGGTACGGCTCGTTGACCTTCGTCCGGCCCACGTTGAGGCCGTGCGTGACACCCTGTTGAAGGGCGGTCTCGGGCCCACGACGGTCTCCGACGTCCTGCGCGTGCTGGCTCAAGCGTTGGCACGCGCCGAGGCCCGCGGCCTCGTAGGTCGCAATCCGGCCGACCCTTCCCTCGTGCACCGTCCCATCGGTGAGCGGCCGTCGTTCACCGTGATCGACGCCGACCTCGGAGGCCGCATCCTGGAGGCCGTAGCCGGCGTCGAACACTGGGATGCGGCGGTCCACCTGGCGCTCGGGCTCGGTCTGCGGCGTGAAGAGGTCCTCGGACTCAGATGGTCCGACGTCGACGATGCGGTCCACGTCCGGCGCACGCTGACGGCCGCGGACGGCGAGTACCACTTCGGTCCGCCGAAGTCGGCCGCCGGTCGCCGCGACCTGCCGCTCCCAGGCTTCGTGGCGAAGGCGCTGCAGCGGCACAAGGTTGCGCAGGGCGAGCGACTGCTCGCGATCGGGCTCCGGGACCCCGAGATCGTCGTGGACAACGGGATCGGCGGGCCGTGGCAGCCGGCCACGTTCTCAGGAGCGTGGAAGGCCTTCGCCGAGGCGCACGGCTTCGAGG
>CAZZND010000128.1:0-737 GCA_964655465.1 uncultured Actinomycetes bacterium | reverse complement strand
TCCACGGCCTACGCCACGGCGCGGCGACGTTGCTCCTGGCGGCGGGCGTGTCGGACACCGTCGCGATGCGGACGATGGGCCACGCCGACACACGCATCCTCGCCAGGTATCAGGATGTGGTCAGCGAGCTCCAGCGGGATGCGGCGAGCCGGATGGACACGCTGCTCGGCGAACGAAGCGGCAGGTAGAGACGCTAGACGCTGACAGGAAGGACCTCTATCGCAACGCCAGTCTTCTCCCCCGGCGGAACCTTGGCCTTCATCACGTGAAGCGCGATGACGCAGGAGTCCTTTCCCGGGGCGGTTGAGAAAATCGTGACGTTCAACGCGTCGAAGAAGCGCTTGCACAGGTTGTCCAGATCGGGCCCATACGGGAAATCGCCCGGGAATGACGTCGCGGGCAACAGGAAGGTCACGTGCACTGCGCATGCTTCGCTGACCATCGGCCAGTTCTGCGTCTGTTGTATGACGGCCTCGGTCCACGCGGGCGCTACTTGCAGGTTCCCCCGCGTCTTAGATCTTCCATGCGGAACGCCTGATATGAAACCTCGGATGAACGGCACACCCGTTGTTGTCGCGATCACCTGCTTGCTGTTCGTCACTCCAACCTCCCCTTCCGATGCCTCGTGTTACCCAAACCGTTACCCGAAGAGGGGGCCTCCGGCGTGGAGACCCCCTCTGAGCTGGAGCGGACGACGGGATTCGAACCCGCGACCCCCACCTTGGCAAGGTGGTGCT
>CAZZND010000127.1:0-7886 GCA_964655465.1 uncultured Actinomycetes bacterium | reverse complement strand
CCCCGCCCGATGACGGCACCGTCTTCCGGATCGCCTCGATGACGAAGTCGTTCACCGGCGCGGCGCTGATGACGCTGGTCGCCGAAGGCCGCCTCCGGTTGGACGACTCGGTGGCCGCACACGTGCCGGCACTCGCGGGCTGGCGTGGCGCGACGGCCGACGCGCCGCCCCTGACCGTCCGCCATCTCGTGTCGATGGAGTCGGGCTTGCCGAGCGATGACCAGTGGGCGGACCGGCACCTGGATATCTCGCGTGCGGAGATGGACGCCCTGCTGGCGCGCGGTGCCTCGTTCGCGTGGACCCCGGGGGTCGCGTTCGAGTACTCCAACCTCGGGTGGGGGCTGGTCGGCCGCGTGATCGAGTCGGTCGCCGGGGTTACCACCCAGGAGCTCGTGACGACGCGCCTGCTCGAACCGTTGGGGATGACCGCGACGACGTGGACGAGGCCGGCGGGCAGCGTCGTAGCCGCGCCGTTCCGCTGGCAGGACGGTGCGTGGCTCGCGGAGTCCGAGCCCCTCGGCGATGGCGGGATCGCGCCGATGGGCGGGCTGTGGACGACCGTCCGCGACCTCTCCCGATGGGTGGACTTCTTCCTGGACGCGTGGCCGCCGCGTGACGATCCCGATGAGGGTCCGTTGCCGCGGTGGGCACGTCGCGAGATGCAGCAGGCGAGGCGGATCGACACGATCGACAGCGCACGGCCGCGGCCCGACGGCCCCTCGAGGGCGGCGGTGCACGGCTACGGGATCGGCCTGGGGATCCGGGTGGACGAGCGGCTCGGCGTCGTCGTGGGTCACAGCGGCGGCTTGCCCGGATACGGGTCACACATGCGCTGGATCCCCGACCGCGGCGTCGGGGTGATCGCGCTGTCGAACGTCTGGTACGGCAACATGCACGCGGCGTGCATCGAGGCGCTCGACGTCCTCGCGGATCTCGATGAGCTCGGTCCCGCGCGCGTCACGGCGCCGAGCGCGGCGCTACGTGACGCGGCGACACGTGCGGCCGCGTTGCTGAGCGACTGGTCGAACGAGGCGGCGGCCGAGCTGTTCGCCGACGATGTGGCCTTGGACGAGCCGCTCGACCGGCGAGCGGCGGAGGCCGCGAAGCTCGTCGAACGGCACGGGGTGTTGACGGTCGAGTCGCTCGAGGCCGAGACGCCGATGCGAGGCTCGTTCGCGGCCGCCGGCCGCATGGTGAAGATCGAGCTCGCCCTGAACCATGCCGGCGAGGTGCAGTGGCTGGACGTGACGGATCGGTGGGAGCCATCCGACGAGCCCCTGGTGACAGACGGCTCGCTGTTGCGCGACGCGGCCGGCACCGCGTACGTCGTCCTGCGTCCCTCCGGCGACCTCGCCGATCGGTTCGCGGCCCTGCGGGGTGAGGTGCTCGACCGGCTGGCGGGGGCGGCCGCGAGGATCGCGGCCGCCCACGTGACGGTGAAGGCCTTCGGTTCGTCGTCGGCGCCTCTCGGCGCCGACGATGAACCCCGCCTCGCGGCGGTCGTGGCCGCCTGGGCTGCAGCGACCCCGCCGCTGACCCTCGAAGCCGAGGCCATCGGCGTCTTCGACGGCGAGGAGCGGGTGCCCGTCGTGCGCCTCGCCGTCGAGCCGCTCCGTGCGGCCATGCGCGACCTCTGGGCTCGGTGCGCCGCCGAGGGACTCCCGGCTGGGTACTCCGACCCGATCGGCGTGGACGCCTGGGTCCCGCACCTCTCGCTCGTCTATCCGGGTGACGACCTGCCGGACACGCGCTGGGGCGAGGTCGTCGCGTGGGCCAGTGCCGCCCCCGTCGGGGCCGCATCCTGCGCCGCGCGACAGGCGGAGCTCGTCGTCTTCGACGGCGGCCCGGAACGGCGCCTGGGGCCGTTCCCGCTCGCGGGATAGGCTCTCGGGCGATGCAGACCTGGGACGCCCTCCGCGCGCGGCGCAACGTTCGCGACTACGCCGACCGCCCGGTCGCGACCGACGACCTCGACCGGATCGTGGAGGCTGGGCGCCGTTCCCCGTCGTCGATGAACGAGCAACCGTGGGACTTCGTCGTCGTCACGGAGCGGGAGAGCCTCCACCGGCTCGCCGGCGTCTGGCGTCACGGCGGCCACATCGCGGGTGCGGCCGCCGCAGTGGTCTTCGTGATGGCCGCCACCGAGGCCCCGCAGGAACGCGAGTGGATCGCGTTCGACATGGGGCAGGCCGCGATGAGCGCCATGCTCGCGGCCGCCGACCTCGGGGTCGGCAGCTGTCACTCGGCGGTTGAAGATCAGGAGCTCGCGCGCGACCTGCTCGGTCTTCCCGCCGACCGGGAGGTCCTCCTGGTCGTGTCGCTCGGCTACCCGGCGGACCGGCCGCTCACGCCGGTCGCACGCCCGAACCGTCGCTCGTTCGACGACGTTGTCCACCGCGAGCGGTGGTAGGTCCTAGACCTGGATCTTCCGCACCATCTCGGTGACCGCGAGCTGGGTGCGGCCGAACGCCGCCTGGCCGACCTCGAAGTCCCACAGCGTGTAGTCCACGAGCACGACGAACGACCACATCTGCAGGCGGGTGCGATCGAGACCGAGCCGGTCGGCGAGCAGGTCGAAGCGGTGCTGCACCCGACGCCGGCCCTCGCCGCGATCGGCCGCGAGGGCGTCGGGCGTGTCGCGGATCAACGCGCTCACGTCGAACTCGCGCTCGCCGACGAGCGGCTTCGGGTCGACGGCCACGAACCCGCCGGCCGAGCGGAGCACGTTGCCGAGGTGCAGGTCGCCGTGCAGCAACACCTGCGCCTTCGGCGTCGCGACCAGGTCACGAACGTAGGCGGTCGCCTCGTG
This sequence comes from uncultured Actinomycetes bacterium, assembly GCA_964655465.1. GTDB lineage: Bacteria > Actinomycetota > UBA4738 > UBA4738 > HRBIN12 > AC-51. The sequence continues at coordinate 5,077 of CAZZND010000127.1, read as the reverse complement.
GATCAGCTCGCGCGGGAACGGGCGCCCGGCCAGCGAATGCCGCGCGGGCATCGTTCGGGCCCATTCGCCCACCTCCTCGGCGACGGTTCGCAGGCCACCGGGGTCGGGGATCCACAGACGCTCGAGCACCCCCGCCGCGATGCCGAGCGCCTCGTCCTCGTCGTCGTGCTCGAGGAGCGGGGTCCCGGGCTCGGCCCGCGACAGCAGCTGGGCACCGCGAGAGTCGTGGTCGATCAGCTCGACCGCGCCCTCCCCACCCCAGCCCGCAAGGGCCGCGACCTCGTCGTGGAACCACCCGTCCGGGTAGGAGAGCTTCAGCACCACAGGCCGCGAACCGCTGCGCGTCCCCGGCACCGTGTAGCCGATCGAACCACCCTCGAACGGATCGCCGAGGTCGAGCTCCCACCGCGCCGTGAGCTCGTCCAGCAGCCCCGGTGCGGCGGCCACCCACGCTCCGGCCTCGGCCCCGATGCGGGCCTCGGTGTCGGCCAGGAAGGTGGCGAACGTGTCGGTCGTCATGGGGTCGGCAGGGTACCCCGTTCTCCCCCCGACCTTCGGCGGCGAGACTGGACCCCCGGCGGATACGGCCGCGGGAGCGGTGGAACCGATACCCCTCGTGATGGACGATCCCGTGTGGACCTTCTTCTGGACCACCGACGAGGAACTGCGCCTGCGGACGCTGTCGGACGCGGCCGCGGCGATCCTCCGGGTCGATCCGTCGTGGTGCGAGGGACGCGAGGTCGCCGACCTGTTCGAGGGGACGAACCTGTCGGTGGTCGAGGCCCACCTCACCGCGCTCGAGGGGCGCGCGGCGGGCTTCGCCCTCGGCGCCACCGCCTGCCGGGTCACCCCCGTCCGAGCGAACGATGGGACCGTGATCGGCACGTGCTGCATCGCGTCCGTCCCGGCCGGTGATCCGGTCGAGCCGGCGATGGCTGCAGCCGCCTGACGTCGGCCGGCGCGTTCACCCCGCGAACGCGCGGGCCGCCGTCAGCATCTGCTCGACCTCGTCGGCGCCGTGTGCCGTGCTGAGCGTCCACAGCTCGTAGCCAGACGGCGGCAGCGCGATCCCACGCGCCAACAGGTGGTGGAAGAACCGGGCGTAGCGCTCGTGGTCGGCGGCCTTCGCGCCGTCGAAGTCGGTGACCGGCTGCGCGGTGAAGAACACGCTGAACAGCGACCCCGCCCTGTTGATCGTCGCGGGGATGCCGTTGGTGGCGAACGCGAGGGCGAGGCCGTCGGCGAGCGCGATCGCGGTGCGCTCGAGACCGGCGTACGGATCGGTGCTGCGTGCGAGGTCCAAGGCCGCGAGCCCGGCCGCGACCGCGACGGGGTTCCCGCTGAGGGTGCCCGCCTGGTAGACGGGGCCGTCGGGGGCGAGGTGACGCATGACGTCCTCACGGCCGCCGAACGCCGCGCAGGGGAAGCCGCCTCCCATGACCTTGCCGAACGCGGTCAGATCGGGACGTACGCCGTAGACCGACTGTGCCCCGGCGTACGCGATCCGGAACCCGGTGATGACCTCGTCGAAGATGAGCAGCGCGCCGTGCGCCGTGCAGAGGTCGCGGAGCCCATCGAGGAACCCCGGCGCCGGGGGGACGACGCCCATGTTGGCGGCGACGGGCTCGACGATGACGCACGCGATGTCCTCGCCGCGCTCGGCGAAGATCGTGCCCGCGGCCTCGAGGTCGTTGTAGGGAGCGACCAGCGTGTCCTTCGCGGCGCCTGCGGTGACGCCGGGTGAGCCCGGGATGCCGAAGGTCGCGAGACCGCTACCGCCGCCTTTCGCGAGCAGGGAGTCCGCGTGCCCGTGGTAGCAGCCGTCGAACTTCACGATCACGTCGCGTCCGGTGAACCCTCGCGCCAGGCGGATCGCGGACATCGTGGCCTCGGTGCCGCTGGAGACCAGACGAACCCGGTCGACCGACACTACGGCGTTCACGATCACGGCGGCGAGTCCGACCTCGAGCTCGGTGGGCGCGCCGAACGACGTGCCCTTGGAAGCGGCGGCGGTCGCCGCCTCGACGATCTCGCGTCGGGCGTGACCGAACAGCAGCGCGCCCCAGCTCTGCACCAGGTCGAGGTAGCGAGCGCCGTCCGCGTCCCAGACGTAGGCGCCCTCGCCTCGCTCGTAGAACCGGGGGGTGCCGCCGACCGCCCCGAACGCGCGAACCGGCGAGTCCACGCCCCCCGGGATCACGGCACGGGCGCGCTCGAAGAGCTCCTCGTTGCGGGACATGACCCGATGGTAGCGGGGCGCGCGTCCGCTCCCCTTGAGTAGGGTGTCCTGCGATGGACCAGCGGATCAGCCTGATCACGCTCGGGGTTGCCGACGTCGCCGCGTCGAAGGCTTTCTACGAGGCCCTCGGATGGCGACCCACGCAGGACCTCGGCGGCACCGTGTTCTTCCAGGCCGCCGGCATGGTCCTCGCGCTCTGGGGCCGCGACGAGCTCGCGGCCGACGGCGGCCTCACCGACACCGGCGGCTGGGGCGGGATCACGCTCAGCCACAACGTCGCCGCGCCCGAGGAGGTCGACCGGGTCATCGAGCAGGCCCGGGCCGCCGGCGCGACGATCGGACGCGAGCCGCAGACGGCCTTCTGGGGCGGCTACACCGGCGTCTTCCACGATCCCGACGGGCATCCGTGGGAGGTCGCGCATAACCCGTCATGGGAGCTCGGCGCCGATGGATCGATCAGGATCCCATGAGCCCGCCATGAGCCCGATGGAGTACACCGGTGGCGGCGAGCAGCCGCTCGGCCCGATCGATCCGCTCAAGGTCCCGCGGTTCGCCGGCCCTGGGACGTTCGCCCGGCTCCCTCGCCTCGACGAGGTCGAGCGGTGCGACGTCGCGGTCTGGGGCGTGCCGTTCGACTCGGGCACGACGTACCGGCCCGGCGCCCGGTTCGGGCCGATGGGGATCCGCGCAGGCTCGCGGCTCGCGCGCGGCTACCACCCGGGGCTCGACGTGCATCCCTTCCGGGACCAGCAGGTCGCCGACGCCGGCGACGTGGGCGTGAACCCGTTCGACCTGCCCGAGGCGATCGCGCAGATCGAGGCCGGGGCTCGCACGCTGCTCGCCGATGTGCCGCACCTGATCTCGCTCGGCGGCGACCACACGATCGCGCTGCCGGTGCTCCGGGCGGTGCACGCCCGCTACGGACCGGTCGCGCTCGTGCACTTCGACGCGCACCTCGACACGTGGGACACGTACTTCGGGGCCGCGTACACCCACGGCACGCCGTTCCGTCGCGCCTTCGAGGAAGGTCTCCTCGCGGCCGAACGCTCGGCGCACGTGGGGATCCGCGGCCCGCTGTTCACTCCCCAGGATCTGGTCGACGACGCCGGGTTCGGGTTCGTGGTCGTGAGCGCGTTCGACTACCTGTCGCGCTCGCCCGGCGACGTGGCCGCGCAACTGCGGGACCGGGTCGGCGACGCGCTGGTCTACGTCTCGATCGACGTCGACGTCATGGATCCGGCTCATGCGCCGGGCACGGGGACGCCGGAGGCGGGCGGGCTGACGAGCCGCGAGCTGCTCGCGACGCTCCGCGCGATGGACGGTATCCGCATGGTCGCGGCCGACGTGGTCGAGGTCGCGCCCGCCTACGACCACGCCGAGCTCACGGGCATCGCCGCCTCGAACGTGATCTACGAGCTGCTGGCGCTGTTCGCGCGCCGGTCCTGACCGCCGGTAGGGTTGGCCTCATCGTGGGAGGCTTCCTGATCCCTAGCTGAGCTACGGTTCCCGGAGCCAGCGGGCGGCGTCCTTCGCGTGGTACGTCAGGACCAGGTCGGCCCCTGCTCGTCGGATCGACGTCAGGGTCTCGAGCACGACGCGACGGCGGTCGATCCATCCGTTCGCGGCGGCCGCTTCGATCATCGCGTACTCGCCGCTCACGTGGTACGCCGCGACGGGCGCCGCGCCCAGATCCTTGGCGCGGCGCACGACATCGAGGTAGGGAAGTGCGGGCTTGATCATGACGATGTCGGCGCCCTCGTCGATGTCGGCGCGGACCTCGCGGAGCGCCTCGTCCGCGTTCGCCGGATCCTGCTGATGCCCGGCGCGGTCGCCGAACCGGGGCACGCCCTCGGCTGCATCGCGGAACGGCCCGTACAGCGCGCGCGCGCGTGTGCTTCGCCCGGCGGGAATTCTCACCCTCGTCGAGCGTCCGGCGGATCGCGGCGACCTGGCCGTCCATCATGCCGCTCGGCCCCACGAGATGAGCTCCCGCCTCGGCCTGTACGCGCGCGACCCGGCGATAGAGCTCGAGCGTTCGGTCGTTGTCAACGTCGCCACGATCGTCGAGCACGCCGCAGTGGCCGTGGTCGGTGTACTCATCGAGGCACAGGTCCGCCATGACGACCGCGTCGTCGCCGAGCTCGTCGCGGAGCGCTCGGATGGCGCGCTGCCCGATGCCGTCGGGGTTCCACGCCTCGGATCCCTCCGCATCCTTCCGGGCTGGGATCGTGAAGAGCATGAAGCCGAGCACGCCCGCGGCGCGGATCTCGGCCGCCTCCTTGCGGAGCGACTCCAGCGAGTGCTGGACCTGCCCCGGCATCGACGCGATCGGCGCGGGCTCGTCGAGCCCTTCCTTCACGAACAGCGGCGCGATGAGGTCGGTCGCGTCGAGCGAGGTCTCGCGGACGAGCGCCCGGAGCGCCGGGGTTCGTCGAAGCCGCCGGGGCCGATGTTCAGGGAAGGCCATGGCCGACAAGCCTAGCGCGACGATCTCATCCCGCGCGCTCGAGCACGACGACCGGGATCGTCCGCAGACCCGCCGTCTTCTCCTCGTATCCACCGAACTGCGGGTATCGCGCGACCTGCCGCGCGTAGATGGCGTCGCGATCGTCGCCCTCGCGCAGGATCGTCGCCGTGACCGGGATGGTGTCCGTGCCGACCTCGATCGTCGCCGACCGGTCGGCATCGATGTTGAGGAACCAGTGGGGGTGGTGTTCGTACCCGCCCTTGGACGCGAAGACGGCCCAACGCTCGCCCTGGGGCAGATACATCAGTGGACAGAGACGCTCTGCCCCGGTCTTGCGGCCTGTGGTGTGCAGGAGCAGGATCGGCGCTCCG
>CAZZND010000126.1:0-7989 GCA_964655465.1 uncultured Actinomycetes bacterium | reverse complement strand
GAGAACCTGACCGCTGCCGTCGTGACCGAAGACATGTTCAAGAAGGACCTGACGCCGTACGAACTGGAGCCCGCCGTCGAGCAGATGTGGCTGGACGCGTGGACCACGATCAAGTCGGGTGCCTGAGATAGCCTCGACCGCCACCGAGACCGACACCCCGCCGCGACGCTCGAAGCGTCGCGGCGGAGGTGACGACACCGGGAAGACCGGCGTCTGGTACCCCCGGTGGTACTGGCCCTCGTTCATCACGCCCGGGGTCATCTTTCTCGTCGTGTTGTTCCTGCTGCCCTTCTACGTCGTCTTCGCCGTGGCGTTCGGCAGCATCGATTTCAGCAACTTCGGCCAGCCCGTTCCGTACTACGCGCCGTGGTGGTGGTCGTTCAGCACCTTCAACCAGACGCTCTCCAAGTTCTACGTCGGTTCTGCCGACTACCAGGAGCCGCTGATCCGTACGTTCGAGTACGTCATCGCGGCCAGCGCGATCTGCCTCGTGCTCGGCTATACCGTCGCCTACTACACAGCTCGGTTCGCCACGAAGTACCGGGGCCTGATCCTGATCCTGCTCGTGTCGCCGGTCTGGATCAGCTACCTGATGCGGATCTACGCGTGGCAGGGGCTCCTGGACGCCGAGGGCCCGATCAACTGGCTGCTGAGTCCGCTCGGGTTCGGCAACACGAACTGGCTCGAGGGCAAGTCCATCACGGTGATCCTGGGGCTCGTGTACGGCTATATCCCCTTCATGATCCTGCCGCTCTACGCGTCGCTCGACCGGATCCAAGAGAGCCTGCTGGAGGCCGGACGGGACCTGGGTGGGAGCGGTGCGCAGACGTTCTGGCGGGTCACCCTGCCGCTGTCGCGGCCTGCCATCCTCGCCGGCATCGTGATCGTGACGCTGCCGATGTTCGGCGACTACTACACGAACGACCTGCTGGGAACGACGAAGACCTCGATGTTCGGCAATCTCATCGCGCAACAACGAGAACAGAACGGCGGATCGACCCGGGCTGCGTCGCTCGTGTTGATCCTGTCGGTGATCGTGCTCGTGCCGATGATGTATTACCTGCGTGAGACCAAGCGCCAGGCGGAGCAGGCATGAGCGCGACGCTGCGGTCCCCGGCGGTCAAGACCCCGCGTCAGGGGTACTTCTCGAACCCGTGGCGCAAACCGCGCTTCCTGCAGGCCGCGACCATCGGGTACCTGATGTGGTCACTGCTGCCGGTGCTGGTCGCGGTCGCGTTCTCGTTCAACGATGGCCGGTCGCGAAGCGCCTGGCAGGGGGTCTCGATGCGCTGGTGGACGGCCGACCCGACGGACTCGCTGCTGCACGACGCGGCGATCCGCACGGCCATGCTGCAGACCTTCAAGCTGGCGATCCTCACCGTCTTGATCGCGGTGCCGCTCGGCACCCTCTTCGCGATCGGGATCGACCGGTGGCACGGACGGCTGGCACGCGCGGCGAACTTCACGATGCTGCTGTCGTTCGTCGTGCCCGAGATCATCCTGGGCGTCTCGCTCTACATCCTGTTCACCAACCTGCTGGCCGGCACGGTGACGCTGGGGACGAACGCGCAGCTCTTGGGTTTGACGGCCTTCCAGCTCAGCTATCCGTTCATCATCGTGCGCGCACGGCTGCTGTCGATCGGCGGCGAGTACGAGCAGGCGGCGATGGACCTGGGCGCGTCACCGAGCCAGGCGATCCGGCGCGTCCTGTTGCCGCTGCTGGCGCCTGCGATCCTGGCGAGCGTCGCGCTCGTGTTCGCGGATTGCGTCGACGACTTCGTCACCGTTGCCGCGCTGTCGGGTCCCGCCAGCAGCGAGACGCTCGCGCAGAAGATCTACTCGGCGGCGCGGTCCTCGCCGACGCCCGAGGTCAACGCCGCGGCAACGATGATGCTGGTTACGACGCTTTTGGTGATCGGCGGCGGCCTCATCTTCTACAAGCGGGTCAACCGCGGCCAGGACACCGGCGGCGCGGCGGAGTTCGTCCAGCTGTAGGACGGATCGGGCTACTTCTCCTCGAGGGAGACGTCGAGCTCGGCTTCCGCCAGGACCGCGGTGCCCCCCTCGGGCAGCACACGAAGCGCCTCCCGCGGGAAGTGGGCGGTGACCGCGTCGCCCGAGCGATACGGATCGCCGCTGCCCGTGTTGGGGGTCCAGGCCTGGATCGTCTGCCCGGTGGCGAGGTGCAGGATCACTTGCAGCACCGAGCCGACGTAGACCGTGCGCTCGACCATCGCGGGCAGCCGGTTCTCGCCTGTCGTGTTCTGCGGCTGGATCTCGACGCGCTCGGGGCGGATCGTGATCTTGCTGTTGCCGACGGTATCGGCATCGCCCACGCCGAGCGTTCAGGCGACCGTGACGAGCGTGCCAGCGTTCGCCGGCAAGGTCTACGTGATCGTCGGCGAGAACACGAGCCTGTCCCAGTTCACGATGAAGAACGCTCCGTACCAGCTCGACACGATCAAACCGGCCGGCGCGTGGCTCACCGACTACTGGGGCATCTCGCATTACTCCACGTCGAACTACATCGCCATGACGAGCGGCCAGTTCCTCGAGTGTCACCAGCTCGACGAGAAGCCGGCAACATGCAACCAGGACGTGCCCAACATCTTCGGCCAGCTGCAGCAGGCCGGGATCAGCTGGGCCGAGTGGAACGAGTCGATGCCGCAGCCGTGCTATCTCGTGAACGCCGGCGAGAACCGCTTCGGCAACGCCTATCGCGTCAAAGCACAACCCCGCGGTCTACTACAAGGACATCGTCCGCACGGACTTCCAGGGCCCGGTCGGCGACGTCAGCAGGCGCGCTCCCTGCACGCACGTCATCCCGATGGGCTCCACGTCGCCCAATGACACGACCGCGTTCGAAGCGGCCGCGCGAGCCGGCACGGTGCCGACCTTCAACTACATCGTGCCGAACATGTGCGAGGACGGACACGACAACTGCAAGCCCGAGGGCAACACGAATACGCAGTTCGACGACTTCCTCCGGCGCGAGATCCCGCGATCCAGGCCTCGGCATCGTGGCGGTCCGGCAACGACGTGATCTTCGTCGTCTACGACGAGGGCCAAGATGGCGGGCCAGGCAAGGCCGTGAAGTTCGATGGCGGACACACGCCGTTCGCCGTGCTCGGCGCGAACGTCCATCCCGGCATCTACGACGGCTTCACGAACCACTACAACCTGCTCCGGACCCTGGAGGACGGGTTCGGATTGAGCAGCCCACCAGGTGCATCGGCGACCGCGACACCGATCCTGCAGATCTGGGACAAGCCCTAGGGCCTTCTTCTCCTGCGCGGGTGAACCGCCACCCGGCGCGGTCCCGACCTGGCATCATGTCGCCCCATGCAGCAACCGCCCCCGCGCGCCGTGGTTCCGGACGTCGACGCCGAACGTCGTCGCATCCCGGCCCTGCTCACGGGCTACTGGGCCTTCGGCCAGTACTGGGGCATCTGGGTGATCCTGGTCGTCCAGATCCAAGCGTTCCACGGGCTGAGCTTCGGCGAGATGGGCCTTCTGCTGGCCCTCCTGTCGTTCGTCGCGATCATCGTGATGGCGTTCGTCGCGCCGCGGCTGGCGCGGTTCCCGCTCGGGGCCCTGTGCGCGGGCGGCCTGCTGGCGCTGGGGACGGGCTCGCTCGGGATGGCGCTGCTGCCGTCGTGGGCCCTGTGGTTTGCGTTCGCGATCGCCGGGGTCGGCAACGGGCTCGTGGACGTCTTCTTAAACGTCGAGGGCCAGCGGGTGGAGTCGATCACGGGCCGACCCGTGCTGCAGTGGCTGCACGCGACCTACGCGGTCGGCGGCATCACCGGTGCCGTGATCGGTGGCATCGTCGCGGCGACGCACACGAACTTCCGGGTGGGACTCCTCTTCGGCGCGTTGATGCTGTACCTAGCCGCGTTCTGGAACGCGCGGGCCGGGACCTCAGAGCGAGGTGCCACCGAGGTTGACTCGGGGTTCTCGCTCTCGGCCTTCCGGCGACATCACGATCTGTGGCTGCCCGCGCTCGTCGTGTTGTCGGCCTTCCTCGTGGAGGGCTCGATGGACACGTGGTCGGGCCTCTATCTCTACAACGAGCTGGGCGCTTCCGAGTGGCAGGCGGCGATGGCGTTCGTGGCGTTCTCTGCCGCGATCTTCCTGGGGCGTATGTTCGCCGGGCGCGTGCTGTTCGGGCTCGGCCGGCGCGTCACGATCATGGCCTCCGGCGCGGGCGGGGTCCTCGGTGGCGCGATCGCCGTGATGGCGAACGACCCGACGCAGGTCGCGTTCGGCTTCCTGTTGATGGGGTTCTCGATCGCGGCGGCGGCGCCGGCCGGGTTCGGCCTGGTGGAGCAAGTCGCCCCCGACGATCAGACGAACGCGATCGCCGCGGTCACGACCGTGGGTTACTCGGGGTTCGTCTGGAGCCCGCCGATCTTCGCCTGGCTGGCGCAGGCCTTCGACCTGCGTGCGGCGATGGGCGTGATCGTGAGCGCGACGCTCGGGATCTTGATCGCCGGCGCGCTGGCCCCACGTGGCCGGCCCGCCACGCGCGAGTAGGGTCGTGCGCATGCGATCGCGCGCCCTCGCCGCTGCTGCGTTGCTAGCGCTCCTCGTCGGTTGCCGGTCGGCCCCGGACCCGTATGCCGCCTGGCGCCAGACGACGGTTGAAGAGATCCCGGGCACCTTCGACTGGCAGCTGCACCCGGTGGATGCGGACTACCGGCCGGCGATCTCGCCCCAGGACGCCTACGCGAAGGTCTTCGAGGCCGGCAAACGGCCCCAGGCCATCGCGGTCCTCGGCCGGGTCGGCAACACCGTGGACGACTCCCTGCGGCCACCCGCCTGGGTCTTCATCACGCCCGACATGTGCTTCGCGACCGCAAAGGGCGATCTGGTGTCGCCGGGGAGATCGGGGAACGGATGTACCGACCAGAACCTGTTCGTGCAGGGGGTCGATGCGACCACCGGCGAGACGCTCGGCGGGATCTCGGCGTTCGATCCGCCGACACACTGGGAACCCGCACGCGCCGGACAGCCGGTGCCCGTCGTCGCGACGACTCAGGCCGGCTCGACCCTGCTCCACTGAGCAAGCCAGCGCGCGTCCTGCGAGGGCCCGAACCCCACCAGCATCTGCCCCGCCGCGAACGAGGCCTCCGACACGATGGCCTCGCGAAGATTGGCGGGCACGGCGCCGTGCCACGGGAACGACGGGTCGGCGAACGCCTCGGCGGTGGCGCCCTCCATGGGGACCTGGTAGCCGTTCCACGCGAAGTTGTCCAGGGCGACGTCGAACCGAAGCAGGTGATCGAGGAACGCGTGGGCCGCCACCGGATTACGTCCGCGGGCGCAGATCGCAGTGAGGTCCAGCCCCACGACGCGCTCGGGGCCCGTCGGTGACCAGTAGCGCAACGTCGCGGCGACCTCGCGCGGGTCGTCGCCCTCTTCGGCCGCATACCGCGGCGCGGTGAGGATGTCGCCGGACCACGCCTGGTGGACCGCGAAGGTCCCCTCGGGGAGGCCCTCCTCGGCGCCGTCGTCGGTGAACCGGGCGTTCGTGGCGGCGACCGACGCGGACAGGAAGTCCGCCGCCGCGGCCAGCTCGGCATCGGTAGCGGCGCGCAGGTCCGTGACGCCGGCGCGCTGCAGCCCGAGTGCAAGCGCGTCGCGATACGCGTCGTAGATGCCCACCCGGTCGCGGTACCTCGTGTCGAGGAACACGTCGAACGGGTCGTCGCGGCGATCGGGCGCGTCGGTCTCCGCGACCAGGTCGGAACGCCACCCGATCCCGCCCGTGTAGACGGTGTACGGGGTCGTGTACCGCTGCCCGGGATCGTAGAAGGGACCGCCCTCGTCCCGGAACCAGCCCCAGAGGTTGCGAATGTGCGGCAGGTAGTCGTGGTTCAGGGGGCGCAGCAGTCCCGCGCCGACCAGCCCCGGCAAGACATCGATCACTGGGAACACCACGTCGAAGTCGGTCGCGGGATCCTGCAGCCGCGCCACCGCCTCGCTGATGTGCGAGAAGCTCTCGACCTGCACGTGGATGTCGTCGTCGGCATAGGCGCGCTCGAAGGCGCCGAGCACGTCGGACGAGAGGTAGTCCTTCCACTCGTAGACGCGCAGCGTGGAGCCGCGCTCGATCGGCAGGTCGCTCGCCAGCGTCAGCCCGGCGTCGACCGGCAGCGGCTGCCCAAGGGCAGCCGCTTCCGGGGTACCGGTCGGTGTCGCGCCGCGGCGGCCGCAGGCCGCCGCGGCACCCGCCAGCGGAAGACCGACGGCTAGCAGCGCCGCGCGCTGCAGGAACGCCCGCCTCCCGATCGGCTCCATCTCAGCCCTCTTCGATCGTCCCGTCATGCCACTCGGGATCGGCCTCCATGAGGGCGCGGAACGCGGTGTAGCGCTCGTGCTGCGCGGGGTCGTTGGCGTTGGCGTCGTAGCTCGCGCGATCCTCGAAGACCACGAACAGCCACTGTGTGTCGCTACCGTTCTCCGACAGCACGTAGGACCGGACGTAGCCGGCGGGCTGTGCTCCCGCCATCTGATCCGCCATCACCTTGCGCACTGCATCGACATTCTCCGCCTTGATCTGCATCTTCGCGACGGTGCCGTACATGGCTCCCTCCTCTCAGCCGGAACCCTTCCGACCGACGACGACCAGCCTAGAGCCGGCTCGCGCCCGGCGGAACCCCTCGTTCAGGGTTCGAGCGGCGGGGGTTGCTCGCCCATCCCCCAGGCGTCGGTCCCACCGTCGATCACGACCGTCGTGCCCGTGATGTAGCCGCCGCCGGCCGTGGCAAGGAACGCGATCGTGGCGGCCACCTCTTCGGGGGCGCCGGGCCGGCGCATCGGCACCTGCTGGGCGAAGCCGTCGAGGACCTCCTGGCCCCCGTACTGCAGGATGCCCTCCGTCTGGATCAGCCCCGCAGCCACGCACACCGCCCGGATCCCGTACCGCGACCACTCGAGCGCGATCCCGGCGGCGAGCGTCTCCAGCGCGCTGCGCGCCATCGACGAGGACACCACCGACGGGATCCCGCGGCGCGGGCTGAAGCCGAGGAACGCGATGAAGCCACCGCGGTTCGGGATCATCCACCGCGACGCCACCTGCTGGGTCATGTCCCAAACCGCATCGACGTTCAGGCGGTGCACGGCCCGCAGCCCCTTCAGCGACGTCTGCTCCATCGGGGCGGCGAACTGCCCGCCCGCGTTGTTGACCAGGATGTCCACCCGCGGGAACCGGGCCGCTACCGCATCGAGGAATCCCGCCACCTGCTCGGGCTCGCGTACGTCGCACGGCAGGGCGAGGCACCGCTCACCGAGCTCCTCGGCGATCACCGCCAACGGCTCGGGGCGCCGGCCGCAGATCGCGACCGAGCCGCCGGCCGCGAACACGGCGCGCGCCGTGGCGGCGCCGATCCCGGTGCCACCGCCCGTGACGATCGCCACCCGGTCGGCCAGCGCGTCCGGGGCGAGCGGCGAGCGAAAGCCATCTACCATGGCGGCAGTATGCAGGAGACCTCCGTGATCGGGACAGACGGCGTTCGGCTCGCGGTGCGGATCTTCCCGGGCCCGGAGGCGGACGCCCCGGAGGTGGTCCTGCACCACGGGCTCGCGTCCAGCCAGCACATCTGGGACCTGATGCTCCCGGCCCTGTCGCGGACCTTCCGCGTGGTCACGTTCGATGCCCGCGGGCACGGCCGCAGCGCCAAGCCCGGCGGCGGCTACGGCTTCGACCACACCGTCGGCGACGCCTTGGCGGTGCTGCGCGCCACGCGTTCCCGCAAGCCGCTGTTGGTCGGGCATTCCTGGGGTGCCATGGTGGCGCTGGAGGTCCAGCACCAGCAGGTCGAGCTTGGCCAGGCGGCTCTTCAGTCCGTGCAGACCACGTTCGTCACGGGCCTCGATCAGGAGCGTGACCAGCTCGGTCACCCGAACGAACCTGGTCCGGTAACCCTTGGCGCACGCGGCCGCTGCTAGCGCGATCGCCAGGTGCGTCTTGCCGGTTCCGGGGTT
>CAZZND010000125.1:0-8125 GCA_964655465.1 uncultured Actinomycetes bacterium | reverse complement strand
ATCTCCGTGGCCGACACGGGTCCCGGCATCGCTCCCGAGGATCACGAGCGGATCTTCGACGAGTTCCAGCAGAGCGAGACCGGGCTCGAGCAGCGGGAGGGTACCGGCCTCGGTCTCGCGCTCTCGAAGCGACTGGTCGAGCTCCACGGCGGTCGGATCTGGCTCGAGAGCGAGCTCGGCGAGGGAAGTACCTTCGTGTTCACGCTGCCCGCGAAGGCGGCCTCGTCATGACGGGCGAGCGGATCCTCGTCGTCGAGGACAACGAGATGAATATGAAGCTGTTCCGCGACGTCCTGATCGCCACGGGGTATCGGACGCTCGAGGCGACGACGGGCGCGGAGGCCGTCGAGTTGGCGGCCGAGCACCGGCCGGATCTCGTCCTGATGGACATCCAGCTCCCCGACGTCGACGGTGTCCACGCGCTTCGCCGGTTGCGTGCGAGCCGGCGCACGGCCGGCATCCCCGTGCTCGCCGTGACCGCACAAGCGATGCACGGAGACCGCGAGCGGTTCCTGGCGGCGGGCTTCGACGGATACGTGTCGAAGCCCGTGAACGTGCGCGAGCTGATCGGCACCGTTCGGGAGCATTGCGATGCCGGCACCCGATGAGCGGCGGGGACGTCACGACAACACCTTCGCCATGGCCGCCCACTGCTCGCGGTCGTCGTCGCGGAAGGCCTTCGTCTGCGTGAGCGTCCTCGGTCCGAGCGCGCCGTTGCGCCCGGGGAGCTGGCGGCGGATCTGCTCGAGCTCACGGACCGTGAACTCGCACCGCACATCCGTCGGGTCCACGTCGTAGAGGTCCGCGCCGTTCAGGCCGAGAATCTTCGCCTTCAGCTCGCGCGTAAGCTCCGGGTAGCCGTAGCGCTCCTGGTACTCCTGGGTGATCTGGAAAGCCTTGAGCATCCGGATCATGGGCTGCGGCGAGCCGTAGAACAGGCAGTCGGTCCCCCAGAGGACGTTGTCCTCGCCGACGTAGCGGAGCAGCTTGCCGAGGAAATGCGCCGCCTGATCCGGGTAGCGCATCACGAACCACCACGACGATCCGATCTCGGCGTAGACGTTCTCGTTCGGACCGATCCCCTCACGCTCCATCGACCAGAGCAGCCGGTTGGTGCCGGCGTTGCGGGTCGCCGGTGTGTACGGCCCCTCGGTCACGTCGGTCTCGAAGCCGGAGTGGTAGACGACGAAGTTCACGTCCGGGTGACGCCTGGCCGCGGGACCGACGTCGTCGGGCGTGCCGAACGGGCTGCCGAGCGAGAGCCCCTTGTGGATGCAGATGGTGGGCAGCCCCAGATCGACGGCCTTGCGGATGAACGGCTCGGCCAGCGGCTGGTCCGGGCGGTCGCGATCGTCGAGGTACCAACCGTTGCCGTCGCCCTCGAAGGCGGCCGGGAAGTGGGTGAAGGTCTTCCAGGCGACGATCGGGTACATGCGGGCGGTGACCTCCATCGCGTCCAGGGCCGCCTTCGGGGTGCCGACGTTCGGGAGCGCCTGACCGTGCAGCAAGATCCGCTCGTCCTGGCAGAGCGCGAGCTGCGTCATGCGCGTGACGTCCATGATCTCGTGGGACTGCGGGCTCCCCTCCGGGAAGATCGGGAGCGCCGACAGCACGATCTTCTTCGTGTCCGACCGCAGGAACATCAGGTCGAGGAAGTGCTCGATCGAATAGCAGACCCGAGGGTCCTCCTCGCCGCAATGCTGCTGGGGGAACGCCTGGTAGAAGTCTTGCCCGTTCAGCACCGGGTTCAGGTTGTACTCGAGCAGATGCCCCTGGATGTCGAACACGAACGCGTCCCAGTCGAGCTCCTCCTCGGCGGCCGGCGGCTCCACCGTGGCGCTCGGCGTGACGTCGAGGTAGCCGCCGGCCGCCGAAGAGCTCGAGCTGGGGTCGGCCCGGTAGGCCTCCTGCGTGCACGCGTTCAGGGCGAGCATGGTCGCCGCGGCGCCGCACGCCGAAAGCAGGAACTCGCGGCGCGAGACCCCGAGGTGATCGGCGGTCTCGTCGCAGAGATGGCGCGCACGGCGGATCGTTTCGCGGAGCACGGGGGGAAGGGCCGGCTCCGGGTCGTATTCGCCGTTCGAGCACGGGCCGAACTCGATCGGCAGCCCGGGGTCCTCGTCTCGCCAGTTCATCGGCCGGTCCAACGGTGTCCTCCGAGGCCACGATACGCCGACCGCTGACCCCCGGTCAGCCGCACGGTTGCGCGGCGGCCCTCCACGTCCGAGGATCCTCGGACCAACGCTGGTGAAGACCGGCCGAGTCGCGGCCGGGTTCCCACCCTGAGAGGAGCCGACGATGACCGAGCCGTTCGACATGGGTCAGGTGCAGCGCGGGGCCCGCAACCGCAGGACCCCTTACTACGAGGCCACCCAGCGCTACGGGCCGAAGGGCTACACGGTCTACAACCACATGTATTTCCCCATCCGCTTCGACACGTTCGAGAACGAGTTCGACACGCTTCTGAACGCGGTCACGCTGTGGGACGTTTCGGTCGAGCGGTGCCTCGAGATCAGCGGCCCCGACGGTCTGAAGTTCGCGCAGCTGCTCACCCCGCGCGACCTCTCGGCGTGTGCGGTCGGGCAGGCGAAGTACGTCTTGATCTGCGACTCCGATGGCGGGATCATCAACGACCCGGTGCTCACCCGGATGGACGAGAACACGTTCTGGTTCGCTCTCGCGTCCTCCGACGCGCTCCTGTTCGCGCGCGGCCTGAAGAACGCCTACCCCGACCTCGACGTGACCATCAAGGAGGCCGACGTCGCGCCGCTGCAGGTCCAGGGACCGCGCTCGAAGGACCTGATGGTCAAGCTGCTCGGCGACTCGATCCTGGATCTGAAGTACTACTACTGGACCCACGCCGAGATCGCGGGCGTCCCCGTGGTGGTGACGCGAACCGGCTGGACCTCGGAGGTCGGCTACGAGGTCTACACGACCGACACGTCGCGCGGGAACGGGGTGTACGAGGCGATCATGGCCGCCGGTGAGGAGTTCGGCATCAAGCCCACCGGGCCGAGCGACATCCGCCGCATCGAGGGCGCCATCTTCAACTGGGGCGCCGACATGACCTACGAGAACGACCCGATCCAGATGGGTCTTCACCGTCTGGTCGACTGGGACACCGTGAGCGACGACGCGTGCATCTCGATGGCGGCGCTCAAGCGGATCCGCGACGCGGGCGTCAGCCAGAAGATCGTGGGGGTCCAGATGGACGGCGACCCGTTCCCGGCGCTCAACAACGTGAAGTGGCCCGTGTCCTCCGGCGGCGAGGTCGCCGGGATGGTGACCTCCGCCATCTATTCGCCGCGGCTGGACGCCAATATCGGGTTCGCGTGGGTCCCGACGGGACTCGGCGAGATGGGCACCACGCTGTCGGTGGCCTCGGAATGGGGCAAGCGGACCGGCACCGTCGTCGAGATGCCGTTCGTGGACCCGAAGAAGCAGATCCCCGTGTCCTAGCGCCCAGACGAGGCTCACCTGCGCCAACTTGCATTCCGCGCTGCCTTTGAATGATGATTCAGATCGCGGCCGGAACCCCGGCCGATCGAGACGGGGAGGCAGACGCGGTGGTCCACGAACGCGAGGAGATGCTCCAGAAGAGCGCGACGCTGTACTTCGGCCCGTGGTACCGGCGGTCGCCGTTCTTCGAGGCGACCCGCCGTGCCGGGTGCACGTCGTACGACATCTACAACCACATGTACCTGCCCGCGTACTTCGACGACCCCGAGACCGAATACTGGGCGCTGAACGACGGCGTGACCATGTGGGACGTCGGCGTGGAGCGGACGGTCCAGGTGAGCGGTCCCGACGCCGACCGCCTGATCGACATGATCACGTGCCGCGACCTGACGAAGTGCGCCGTGAAGCAGGGGAAGTACATGCTGGTCACGGGTCCGGACGGCTCGATCGTGAACGACCCCGTCCTGCTGCACGTCGATGAGAACCGCTGGTGGATGCAGCTCGCGGACTCCGATGCCGGGCTCTACGCGCTCGGTGTCGCGGCCAGCAGCGGGCTCGACGCCGAGGTGACGCTGCCCGACGTCCACCCGATGCAGGTCCAGGGACCTCTATCGGGCAAGACGCTCGAGAAGCTCGTCGGCCCGGCGATCTACGACATCAAGTACTACTGGACCGAGCGGTTCGAGATCGACGCCATCCCGACCCTGATCAGCCGGACCGGCTGGACGGCGATCCCAGGGTTCGAGGTCAACCTGCTGGACGGCACACGGGGGGACGACCTGTGGGACGCGGTCGCAGGCGCCGGCGAGGAGTTCGGCATCCGGCCGATCGCACCCTGTGAGGCGCGGCGCATCGAGGCCGGTATCTTCAACTACGGCTCGGACATCAAGCTCGGCGACACGCCCTTCCACGTCATGGGTCTCGAGCGTCTGGTCGAGGATCAGCCGCAGGACTACATCGGCAAGACCGCCCTCGAGGACCTGCGAACGCGCGGCGTCGACCGCAAGCTCGTCGGCATCGAGATCGAGGGTGACGAGCTGCGCGCCGAGATGAGCCAGATCTGGTTCGTGCACTCGGGCGGGAAGCAGGTTGGGCACATGACCGACGCCGTGTGGTCACCGGGCCTGAAGAAGAACATCGGCTACGTGTGGGTGCCGATCGAGCTCGCCGGTCCGGGCAACCGGCTCGACATCGAGACCGAGGACGGCGAGCACCTGGTCGGGACGACCGCGGCGATCCCCTTCGTGGATCCCCGCAAGGAGCGTCCGGCCGGCTCGCTGTCGGCGTGACGGGTGGGGCGCCCGCTCCGCGGGCGCCCCACCCCCGCATCACCGTGGCTTCGCGTACTCCGCCATCTGCTCGGAGAAATCGATGCCGACGTAGGGCTCGTTGCCCAGCACCCATGCGTCGTGACCGGGCTCGATCACGTAGCCGTCACCGGCGCCGATCGTCGTCTCCGTGCCGTCCTCGCCCTGGATGACGAGCGAGCCCGAGACGACGTAGCCCTTGTGCAGGATCATGCACCGCTCCGTCTGAGCGATGGGCTTGACGTCGTTGGACCACCGCCAGCCCGGCTCGAACCGTGCCCGGCCGATCATCGTCCCCGCGATCGTGACCATCTCGGCCACGCCGTTCGAGAACGATCTTGTCTCGTCGGGCTTCTCGAGGCTCTTGACCTCAACCTTCCCCATGAACACCACCTCCCTGCGGGCTCATCCACCCTAGACCCGGGGGCGAGCCGTCGTAAAGGCGGATCTAGGTCTTCGCGGCGACGGTCTCCTCGATCGCCGGGATGACCTTCTCGCCGTAGACCTGCAGGGTCTCGTCCTTCGCGTCGTGCTGCAGGTACACCGCGAACTGGTCGACGCCGAGGGCCTTCAGCTCCTGGAGGCGGCGCACGTGCTCCTCGACCGGTCCGAGCACGCAGAACCGGTCCACGATGGCGTCGGGGACGAAGGCGGTGTGGACGTTCCCGGCCTGTCCGTGCTGGTTGTAGTCGTAGCCCTCGCGCCCGGAGATGTAGTCGGTGAGGGCGGCGGGCACGTCCGAGCGCTCGCCGTAGCGCGCCACGAGGTCGGCGACGTGGTTGCCCACCATGCCGCCGAACCAGCGGCACTGCTCGCGCGCATGAGCGAGATCGTCGGTCACGTAGGCGGGCGCCGCGACGCAGATGCTGATGGTCTCGGGATCGCGCCCCGCGGCCTCGCCGGCCTTCCGCACCGCGCCGATCGTCCACGCCGCGATGTCGGGATCGGCCAGCTGAAGGATGAAGCCGTCCGCGACGCGGCCGATCAGGTCCAGCGCCTTCGGCCCGTAGCCCGCCATCCACACCTCGGTCCGGCTCTTCGACGCCCACGGGAACCGGATCGTGGATCCTCGGTACTCGACCTCTCGCCCGTTCGCAAGCTCGCGGATCACGTGGACCGCTTCGCCGAGCGCGACGAGCGTGGACGGCGAGCCGTTGATCACCCGCACCGCAGAGTCGCCGCGACCCATCCCGATGACCGTCCGGTTGCCGAACATCTCGTTCAGCGTGGCGAACAGGCTCGCGGTCACCGTCCAGTCGCGGGTGAGCGGGTTGGTCACCATCGGTCCCACGGTGACGTTGCGGGTGTTCGCCAGGATCTGCGTATAGATCGGGAACGGCTCCTCCCACAGGATGTGGCTGTCGAAGGTCCACACGTGGCTGAATCCGTAGGTCTCCGCACGCGCGGCGAGGTCGACGACGCGCGCGCTCGGTGGGGTGGTCTGCAGCACGACACCGATGTCCATCTCCGGCCTCCTCAGACCAGGTACTGTGACAGCCCGCGCCGGACGAACCGGCCGTGGCCCGCGTGGCCCGTGAACGCATCGTCCTCGATCACCACGGCGCCGCGGGAGAGCACCGTGTCGACCTTGCCGTCGACCACGAACCCCTCGTAGGCGGAGTAGTCCATGTTCATGTGGTGCTTGCCCAGGGTCCCGATCGTCGTTCGACCGTTGGGGTCCCAGACGAGGATGTCGGCGTCCGAGCCCGGCGCGATGACGCCCTTGCGCGGGTACATGCCGAACATCCGGGCCGGGGTCGTGGAACAGGTCTCCACCCAACGCTCCAGGGTGAGCTGGCCGGCGACCACACCCTGGTAGAGCAGCTCCATCCTGTGCTCGACCCCGCCGATCCCGTTCGGGATCTTCGAGAAGTCGCCGCGCCCGAGCTCCTTCTGATCCTTGAAGCAGAACGGGCAGTGATCGGTGCTGACCAACGCGAGCTCGTTCGTCCGGAGCCCACGCCACAGGTCCGCCTGGTGGTTCCGATGGTCGTGCGGCGAACGGAGCGGGGTCGAGCAGACCCACTTCGCGCCCTCGAACCCGGGCCGCGCGAGGGTCTCCTCGAGCGTGAGCCACAGGTACTGCGGGCACGTCTCGGCGAAGACGTTCCGCCCGTCGTGACGGGCGGCGGCGACCTCCTCGAGGGCGTCGCCCGCGGACATGTGCACGATGTAGAGGGGGACGTTACCCGCCACGTGGGACAGCACGATGGCGCGGTGGGTCGCCTCGGCCTCCAGGGCGGAGGGCCGGGTGTACGCGTGGTGCACCGGGTCGGTCTCGCCGCGCGCGAGCGCCTGCGCGATCAGGACGTCGATCGCGATCCCGTTCTCCGCGTGCATCATGATCATCGCGCCGCACTCGGCCGCGGTCTGCATCGCCCGCAGGATCTGGCCGTCGTCGCTATAGAAGACGCCCGGGTAGGCCATGAACAGCTTGAAGCTGGTGACGCCCTCGTGCTCGGTCAGGTAGCGGATCGACTTCAGCGACTCCTCGTCGACACCACCGATGATCTGGTGGAAGGCGTAGTCGATCGCGCAGTTCCCCTCGGCCTTGCGGTGCCACTCGGCAAGGCCGGCCTGCACGTCCTCACCGGTGCGCTGCACCGCCATGTCGACGATCGTCGTCGTGCCACCCCAGGCCGCCGCGCGGGTCCCGGTCTCGAACGTGTCCGAGGCGAACGTGCCGCCGAACGGCAGCTCCATGTGGGTGTGGACGTCGATGCCGCCGGGGAGGACGTACTCGCCGGCGGCATCGATCACCTTGTCGAACGTCGGCGCGGCCTCGGCGAAGAAGCCGCGGGCGCCGACCGCGGCGATGGTCTCGCCTTCGATCATGACGTCGGCCTCGGCGAGCCCGGTCGCCGAGATGACGGTGCCGCCTTCGATCAGCGTGCGGGTCATCGGTGCCTCCTTCAGCGCTCGACGATGTCGTCGTAGGCATCGGGCCTGCGATCTCGGTAGAACGCCCACCGGTCGCGGACGTCGTGGATCTTGCCCAGGTCGAGGTCGCGCACGATCAGCTCGGGCTCGTGGGCGTCGCCGACATCACCGACGAACCGCCCTTCGGGATCCACGAAGTAGCTCTGCCCGTAGAAGTCGTTGTCCCCGAGCGGCTCGATCCCGACGCGGTTGATCGCGCCGACGTAGTACATGTTCGCGACCGCGGCCGCGGGCTGCTCGAGGCGCCACAGATACTCGCTCAGGCCGCGGTGCGTAGCGCTCGGGTTGAACACCAGCTCGGCACCGCGCAGGCCGAGGATCCGCCACCCTTCCGGGAAGTGACGGTCGTAGCAGATGTATACGCCGAGCTTGCCGACCGCCGTCTCGAACACCGGGTAGCCCCCGGTCCCGGGCGCGAA
>CAZZND010000124.1:0-8135 GCA_964655465.1 uncultured Actinomycetes bacterium | reverse complement strand
CTGCCGAAGCAGATGGCGCTCGAGCTGTTCAAGCCGTTCGTCATGAAGCGGCTGGTCGACCAGGCCCTGGCGCAGAACATCAAGAGCGCCAAGCGCATGGTCGAGCGCGCCCGCCCGCAGGTCTGGGACGTGCTCGAAGAGGTCATCCGCGAGCACCCGGTGATGCTGAACCGGGCGCCCACACTGCACCGTCTGGGCATCCAGGCCTTCGAGCCCGTGCTGGTCGAGGGCAAGGCCATCAAGATCCACCCCCTCGTGTGCACGGCGTTCAACGCCGACTTCGACGGTGACCAGATGGCGGTGCACGTGCCGTTGTCGGCCGAGGCCCAGGCCGAGGCGCGGATCCTGATGCTGTCCACCAACAACATCCTGTCGCCGGCCCACGGCCGTCCGATCGCCACGCCCACCCAGGACATGGTGCTCGGGCTGTACTACCTGACGCTGGCGCAGAACGAGGAACGCTCAGACGAGGACATCCCGACGTTCGGGTCCGAGGCCGAGGCGCTGCTGGCGCTCGACCGTGGCAACCCGATCCACGACCCCATCCGGATCCGGCTGGTAGGCAAGAACGTGCCCGCCGACCTCTTGCCCGAGGGCTTCGACCCTGCGTCGGGCCGCGCTCCGGTGGTCCGCAGCACGATCGGCCGAGTCATCTTCAACAGCGCGTTCCCGGCCGACTTCGAGTACCGCAGCCAGCAGGTGCAGAAGGCTGACGTGGCCCGTCTGGTCGACGAGGTCGTGCATAACTACGACCGGGCCCGGGTCGAGGAGGTCCTGGACAACCTCAAGAACCTGGGCTTCCACTGGGCCACGCGCGCCGGCGTCACGATCGGTATCGAGGACGTGACCACTCCCGCGTCCAAGGCCAAGATCTTGGACGAGCACGAGAAGAAGGCGCAGAAGGTCGAGGGGCAGTACCGCAAGGGGATCATCACCGACGACGAACGTCGCCAGGAGCTGATCGAGATCTGGACCGAGGCCACCGACGAGGTGCGCAAGGCCATGGAGGAGCAGTTCACCCCGACGAACCCGATCTTCATGATGGCCAACTCGGGCGCGCGAGGGAACATCATGCAGATCCGTCAGGTGGCGGGCATGCGTGGCCTCGTGGCCAACCCCAAGGGCGAGATCATCCCGCGGCCGATCAAGAGCAACTTCCGTGAGGGACTGACCGTGCTCGAGTACTTCATCTCGACGCACGGCGCGCGCAAGGGGCTCGCCGACACCGCGCTTCGGACCGCCGACTCGGGGTACTTGACCCGGCGTCTGGTCGACGTCGCGCAGGAGGTCATCGTCCGCGAGGAGGACTGCGGCAGCGACCGCTCGGTCCCTGCCCTGGTGAACGTCCGCAAGCCCGACGGCACGCTCGTCAAGCATGCGCACGCCGACACCACCCTGTTCGGGCGCGTGCTGGCCGAGGACGTCAAGGTCGGCGGCAAGAAGATCGCGAAGGCCGGCACCGAGCTGTCCGACGAGATGTCGGCGGTGGTCGTTGAGTCCGGGGTCGAGGAGATCCGGATCCGGTCGGTCATCACGTGCGAGGCTGAGGTCGGCGTGTGCGCGGCGTGCTACGGCCGCTCGCTCGCGAGCGGCAAGATGGTCGACATCGGCGAAGCGGTTGGCATCATCGCGGCGCAGTCGATCGGCGAGCCAGGCACGCAGCTCACGATGCGGACGTTCCACACCGGCGGTGTCGCGGGTGAGGACATCACGCACGGTCTGCCACGTGTGGTCGAGCTGTTCGAGGCGCGCAAGCCCAAGGGCGAGGCGCAGATCACCGAGCTGTCGGGCGAGGTCACGATCGAGGACGACGACGAGAAGCACATCCGTCGGATCCGCGTGACGTCCGAGGACGGCGACATGGTCGAGTACCCGGTCTCGTTCCGCGCTCGGCTGAGCGTGTCCGCGGGCGATCAGGTCGGGGTGGGCCAGCAGCTCACCGAGGGCTCGGTCAACCCGCACGAGATCTTGCGCGTCAAGGGCCTGCTCGAGCTGCAGAAGCACATGGTGGACGAGGTCCAGCAGGTGTACCGCAGCCAGGGGGTGACGATCCACGACAAGCACATCGAGCTGATCACGAGGCAGATGCTCCGCAAGGTGCACATCATCGAGCCGGGTGACACCGATCTGCTGCCGGGCGACCTGGTCAACCGGCGCGCGTTCGAGGACCGCAACAGCGAGGTCGTCGAGAACGGCGGCGTGCCGGCTTCGGCCCGCCCGGTGCTTCTCGGGATCACGAAGGCGTCCCTCGCCACCGACTCGTGGTTGTCGGCGGCGTCGTTCCAGGAGACCACCCGGGTGCTGACCGATGCTGCGATCGCCGGCCGGT
Source organism: uncultured Actinomycetes bacterium (assembly GCA_964655465.1). Taxonomy (GTDB): domain Bacteria; phylum Actinomycetota; class UBA4738; order UBA4738; family HRBIN12; genus AC-51. Next base: position 5,806 of record CAZZND010000124.1, on the reverse strand, counting down.
CCGACCCCTTGCTCGGTCTGAAGGAGAACGTGATCATCGGCAAGCTCATCCCGGCCGGCACGGGCCTGCCCCGCTACCGCAACATCTCGGTGCGGATCAAGCCCGAGGCCATCCCCGAGTACTGGCTGCAGCGTCAGCGCGAGCTGGCCGACGCGACCTCGGACGTCTCGCGGGCTGGCGAGCCGGCGCTCGCCGGGCTTACCCGCGAAGAAGCCGAGCGGATGCTCGGCGGCGTGGGGGCGGGCCCCGAGAAGTAGTCGGCCGGTTCGGCCTGCGCGCCCCGACGCGTTGGCGGAAGCGGGCGCTTCGATCGTCAACCTGTTCACGACCGTCGGCGCCTTCCGCGCAGCCGATCGTCAACCTGTTCACGACTGCGACCTAGGTCTTCGTCGTGAACCTGTTGACAACGCTCGGGGGGAGGGTCGCGAGGGGCGGTCAACAGGTTGACGACCCGTCGGCGGGACAACCATCGACACCGTTGGTACCGGCGGGGGCCAAAGACCTAGGGACTTTGGGCGGCCTCGTAGGCCGCCACCAGCTCCGGCAGGGGGTGTTCGCCGCCGAAGGCGGCGAACACCCCCTCGTCGTAGGTGCCCTCAGCGAGTCGCCGCGCGAGCGCGGCGACCGCCCCTGGATGCTGCTGCTCGAGCCACGCGAGGAAGTGCGCGGTCGTCTGGTAGCCGGCCGTCGCCTTCTCCGGCTCGAAGTGCGCGAAGGACCATGACGTGTCCATGCCCGAGTACTCGGGCGCGCGCAGGTAGGCGTGACTCAGCTCGTGGATCACGCAGCCCTCGTCGTCGGGGTGCTCGCGGAACCAGGGCTCGTGCAGCGTGATGGTCGTGCCATCCGTCGAGGCGACGCCCGGTCGCGGGGTCACGTCGACGGGGACGGCGGGCGGCGGGGGCGCGAGGCCGATCACGGTGGCGACCGCCGGACCGTGCCGGTCGATCAGATCCTCGGCCCACGCGGATATCGCTGCCCGCTGGCGTCGTCCCATCCACCCAGGGTAGTGACGCTCAGTCCGCGTGGGCGATGGCCTCGAGTCGGTCGTGGACCGTGGGCGGCCCCGCCAGGATGTCGCCGGAGAGGTAGTCGGGGCCGCCTCGCCAGTCGGTGACAACGCCGCCCGCCTCTCGGATCAGCAGCCCGCCGGCGGCGACGTCCCACGGGGCGAGCCCGAGCTCGAAGAACCCGTCGAACACGCCGCAGGCGACCCAAGCCAGATCCAGGCACGCGGCACCGGGTCGCCGGAGGTCTTCGAAGGTCTCGAGCGCGGCGGTCATCGCCGCGAGGTATCGGGGGAGCCGTTCCTTCCGCCGGAAGGGGAAACCGGTCGCGACGACCGCCTGCGCGGGTGGCCGCGCGCTGACCCGACAGGGCTCCGTCAGGCCGTCGGCGTGCACCCACACCGCGCCGGCGCCGGCCGCGGCGTGCCAGACGTCGCCGAGGAACGGGGCGGTGACCGCGCCGGCGAGCACTCCGTCGTCGCCGACGAGGGCGACCGAGACCCCGACAGCAGGGAAGCGGTGCACGAAGTTCGTGGTCCCGTCGAGTGGGTCGACGAGCCAGCGGAGCCCCTCGCCGGCTCCACCGGTCTCCTCACCGTGGAACGCGATCTCGGGCGTCTCGGCGTGCAGGAAGTCACGGATCGCGCGCTCGCTCGCCAGGTCGACCTCGGTGACCCAGTCGCCGGGCAGCCCCTTGCCCTCGGGCCCGGCCGCCCTCGGTGCGGAGCGGACGAGGTCAGACCCGACCAGGGCCGCCCGCCGGGCGACGTCGCGGAGCGCTCCGAGATCCACCCCCTGCCCCCTTCAGTCACCGGCCTCGCGGCCGGGGTGGGGCATCCGGAGCACGCCGACGAGGAGAACGACCCCGATCACGAGCGCCAGCCCGGCCGCCGCCGCGATCGCCGCCTGACCCCGCAGTCGCCAGACCGCCACGGCGGCGATCGCGGCGGCGCCCTGCACCCCGACCATCGTCGCGACGATCCGACGCGGCGAAGCGCCCCGCAGCCGCAGGCGGTGGGAGATGTGGTCGGTCGAGGCCATCATCGGCCCCCGGCCCTCTCGGAGCCGGGTGATGATGGCCTCGCCTTCGTCCAGGAACGGGACGAGCAGCAACAGCGCCGCGACGGTCAGGCGCTGCAGCGACGAGCCGCTCGGGGTGGGGAGCCACAGGACCGCGGCCCCGACGCACGCCCCTACGAACATCGAGCCCGTGTCGCCGAGGAAGATCGAAGCCGGGGGCAGGTTCCACCGCAGGAAGCCGATCGCGGCGCCCGCCAGGGCGAACCCGAGGACGGCGTCGGCCCCCGCAACGCCGAGCGCCGCGATCGTGCCGGCGCCCAGACATGCCGTCGCGCCGAGCGACGAGCAGATCGCGTCATGGTTATCGATCATGTTGAACGCGTTCACGACGGCGACGAACCACAGCACGACGAGCAGCGGGTCGAGCCACGACGGTCCGATCCCCGTGCGCGCCCCGGCCAGGAACAGGGCCAGACCGCCGACGGCCTCGAGCGCGAGCCGGGCGGTGGGGGGCAGGGGATGACGGTCGTCGACCAGACCGACCACGCCAAGGGCCAAGGCCACACCGAGCGTCGCCACGACCTCCTTCGGGGCACCGGCGACCGCGAGCGCGGCCACCAGGGTCCCCGAGGCGACGGCGAGCCCGCCCAGCACCGGCGTCGGCTCGGCGTGGACACGGTGGCCGCCCGGGTGATCGACGAACGCGAACCGGCGGGCGAGGCGCTTGGCCACGGGGGTGAGCACGAGCGACACGACCGCCGCGAGAACCGCAGCGACCAGCAGGTCCTGCGCCTCGTTCACGGGCGCTCCTGTTCCCTAGGCCCGAGGCTGGTCGGTGGACTCGGCGGGCAGGGCGTAGCCGGGGTGGAGCTTGTCCAGGCACAGCGCGACGTCGCCCCAATCCCGAAGCGCGGCGGCCTCGAGCAACGAGCCGACCAGGTCGAGGAAGTCCGCCTGGGGCTCCTGACCCGAGTCCACGATCGTGATCCCCGTGTGTCCGGTAGGTGTCGCGCGCTCCTTGGCGGAGTGGAGCTCCTCGGTCAGGCGCTCTCCGGGCCGAAGCCCCGTGTACTCGATCCTGATGTCTGCCGGGTCGGCCCCGGCCAGCTCGATCATGTCTTCGGCGAGGCGGCGGATCTCGATCGGGGTGCCCATCTCCAAGAAGTAAACGGCCTCGTTCCTGCTGAGCGCGCCGGCCTGGATGACCAGCCGCGAGGCCTCGGGGATGGTCATGACGTAGCGCGTCATGTCGGGGTGCGTGACGGTCACCGGTCCACCGCGGCGGATCTGGTCCTGGAAGACCCGGACCACGCTGCCCTGGCTCCCGAGAACGTTGCCGAACCGCACCGACACGTACGTCGATCCGTCCGGCACCCGCCGGGCGACCGCGCGCACGATCTGTTCAGCCAGGAGCTTGGTCATGCCGAGCATCGAGACGGGGTCGACCGCCTTGTCGCTCGAGGTGTGCACGAACCACCGTACGTCCCCGGCCGCCGCCGCCTGGACCGCGTTCAGGGTCCCGCCGACGTTGTTCAAGATCGCCTCGTCGGCGGCGCGTTCCAGCAGCGGCACGTGCTTGTGCGCCGCGGTGTGGAACACGGCCTCGGGCCGGTGCTCCGCGATCAGACGGTCGAGCTTCGCGCGGTCGCGCACGCTTCCGACCACCAAGTCGTGGTGCAGCCCTGGGTGGTCGCGCTCGAGCTCGTAGCCGAGGGCGTGCAACGCGTTCTCGTCGTGGTCGAGCAGGATGACCGACCGTGGTCCGAGCAGCGCCAGTTGGCGCACGATCTCTGAGCCGATCGAGCCTCCCGCCCCCGTGACCAGCACGGTGTGGCCCGCGATGTACTCGACGGCGTCGAGGTCGAGCGAGACGAGGGGGCGGCCGAGCAGGTCCTCGACCTGTACGTCGCGAAGGCGATAGATGTCTACGTCACCGGCCAAGATCTCGGTGATCGCGGGCAGGATACGGCACGGTACGCCGACGCTCGCCGACAGCTCGATCACATGGCGCACCCGGGAGCCCGGCGCCGTCGGCATCGTGATGAGGACCTCGGCGACGTCGTGCTCGGCGACCACACGGGGAAGATCCTCGATGGTCCCGAGCACCGGAAGGCGCGCCAGCACGAGCTTCTGCTTCACGGGCTCGTCATCGAGGAACCCAACCGGCATGATCCGCTCGCGGGGGTGCTGGCGGAAGTCACGGACGAGCTGCGCGCCCGCACGCCCGGCGCCGACGAGCAGCACGCGGTGCTCCTCATCACGACCCGGACCCGTCCGGCGCATCCGGCGGTCCACGACCTCGCGGACCACGAGCCGTGCCGACCCCATCAGCAGGACCGCCACGATCCCCTCGATCAACGGGACCGTGCGCGGGAACTCCGGGGAGCGAGCGTGCACCCCGAGGCCGAGCGCGAACAGGACCAGGGTCCCCAGGGCGACGACCTCGGTCAGGTGGAGCAGATCGGGCACGGTCACCTGCTGCCACGAGGCCCGCTCGAGCTTGCCCAACCGGATGGCGACGGCCTTCACCACCAGTGCGACCACGAGGTAGGTGGCCATGATGCCGACCGAGGGCCACTGCGCCGGAAGGCGGAGGAGGAAGGCGAAGACCCCCGCCGCCATCCATGCGCCGAGGTCCGCCGCGAGCTTGAACAGCACACGGCCGCGAGGAGACGTGTGCATGAAGGGCTCGGTCAGTCTCGACACGCATGAAGCATAAGGTGCGATAGACTCGGCGAGCACCTCCGGCCGGAGGCAGGCACGCCGCCCGGTCGAACGGCGCGCGGTTGACGCTGCGCGGCCCCGACAGATAGCCTTAGCCTTCGCGCCTCAGTTCGGCGAGCCCTCTGAGCGCGCGCAACTGGACCTCCCGCTGAAACGCGTCGTTCCTCGCGCGCGTCGGCAACACGGCTCGCGGGTCTCGGTACCGTCCGAGGCTCCGGTGTTTGACAACGGCAGAGCGCAGACGAGAGGCCCATGCCCACGATCGAGCAGTTGGTCCGGAGCGGCCGCAAGGTCCGCAAGAGCAAGACGAAGGCCCCCGCGCTGAAGGGTTCCCCGCAGCGGCGCGGTGTCTGCACCCGTGTCTACACCATGACCCCGAAGAAGCCGAACTCGGCGCTGCGCAAGGTCGCCCGCGTACGGCTGTCCAGCGGCGTCGAGGTCACCTGCTACATCCCCGGCGTGGGCCACAACCTGCAGGAGCACTCGATCGTCCTCGTGCGCGGTGGCCGCGTGCGCGACCTCCCCGGCGTCCGCTACAAGATCGTCCGCGGCACGCTCGACACCGCCGGCGTCAAGGGCCGGGCGCAGAGCCGGTCCCGCTACGGGGCGAAGAAGGGCGGCGAGTAGCCATGCCGCGCAAAGGACCTGCCACCCGCCGCCCCGTCCAGCCCGACCCGGTCTACCAGAACGCGCTGGTTACCCAGCTCATCAACAGGATCCTGCTGCACGGCAAGAAGACCACCGCCGAGCGCATCGTGTACGACGCGCTCGAGCAGATCAGTCAGAAGACGGCCAACGACCCGGTCGTCACCCTCAAGAAGGCGGTCGACAACGTCCGCCCGCTGCTCGAGGTGAAGTCCCGACGCGTCGGTGGTGCTTCCTACCAGGTCCCCATCGAGGTCAAGCCCCAGCGAGGCACCACGCTCGCGATGCGCTGGCTCGTGAACTTCAGCCGCGCCCGCCGCGAGAACTCGATGGCCGAGCGTCTCGTCGCCGAGGTCATGGACGCCGCCAACGGCGCCGGCGCGTCGGTGAAGCGCCGCGAGGACATGCAC
>CAZZND010000123.1:0-8173 GCA_964655465.1 uncultured Actinomycetes bacterium | reverse complement strand
GAGCTCAAGGAGAAGAAGCACCGCATCGAGGACGCCGTCTCGGCGACCCGCGCGGCGGTCGAGGAGGGCATCGTCCCCGGGGGCGGCATCACGCTGATCCGCGCGGAGTCGGCCCTGGACAAGCTCGACCTGGAGGGCGACGAGGCCACGGGCGCCAAGATCGTGCGTGACGCGCTGGCCGAGCCGACGCGCCGCATCGCCCAGAACGCGGGCTATGAGGGCTCCGTCATCGTGATCCAGGCGCGTGGCGAGGGCGACGGCCGGGGCTTCGACGCGGCGACCGGCGAGTGGGTCGACATGCTGAAGGCCGGGATCGTCGACCCGGCCAAGGTGACCCGCTCGGCGCTGCAGAACGCGGCCTCGATCGCGGCGATCGTGCTGACGGTCGAGTCGGCCGTCGTCGAGAAGCCGGAGGAGCCGGCCGAGGACGCGGGCGGTCACGGTCACATGCACTGACCAGCGCTCCTACCATCGAACGCTCGACGAGGGCGGGGCATCGAGCCCCGCCCTCGTCGTCTCCCGCCCCAGGGCCGGCCGAGCCCGGCAGACTCCGGCCGTAGGATGAGAGCCATGGGTCCGCGACCGGCGCAACTCCCGGAGGGGACATCGCGCGAGGAGGTCGTCGCGCGGCTCGCCGCCGCCTTCGGTGAGCACCGGGTGCCGGCCGTGCTCCTGCGAGCGCCCGGCGTGGACGCCGGCCAGGCCGGAAACGTGGGCGAAGGGAATTGGCGTCATGACCTCGACGTCATGGTGCCGTGGGGCGCAAGGGAAGCGACCGACCAGGCGATGGAAACGCTGGAGTGGCGGGTCGCGATCGGCGGCCTGGGACCCTGGGCACGCGTCCCCACCGTCTCGTACTACTGGGACTACGCGCCGAGCCTCGACGTCCACCGAGGGCTCCCGATGGGACCGCTGCCGCCGGGCTCGCTCCGTCGCCTGGAACGCGCGCTGGTCTCGAGCGCTCGGCCGACGCCTTGCGGACTCGCGGTGCCGGATGCCGCCCCGTTGGCGCTGTTCGCCGCGACGCAGGCCGCGCGTCCCGGCTCCTACCGCGAGCTCTGGCTCGGGGACGTGGCGGCGCACGTTGCGGCTGCCGGCCGAGCGGAGGCGATGGCCATGGCGTCCTCCTTGGGCCTCGGCAGACTGCTGACGTGGGCCCTCGATCCAACAGCGAAGGCGCTCCCCCGGAACCAGGGCGGGCCCCTGTTCGACGGCGCCCGCCGGGGCGGATGGCGAGGCGCCCTCTGGCTGCGACGTCGACTCCGGCCGCGCCGGTTCGGGGCGTTCCTCGGGGGGATCCCGAGGGTGGGTGACACGGTGGTTCGGTCTCGGTTCGCCGGGCTCGAGCTGCGGGCGGGCCCCGGCGCGTTCACGCCGCAGCCGGTGTCCGAGCCGATGGTGCGGCTCGCGCTGGAGGGGCTGTCCCCGGCCGGTCCCGCCACGGTCGTCGACGTCGGGACCGGCGTGGGGGCGGTGGCACTCGCGATCGCGGAGGCGAGACCCGACGCGGAGGTGCACGGCTGCGACCTGTCCGAGCAGGGTCTGCGTTGGGCCGAACGCAACCGTGAGCGACTGGGGATCCGCAACGCGAGGTTCCACCGTGGGTCATTGTTGGAGCCGCTGGATGTCGGCTTGTTCGAACGGGTCGACGTGATCACCGCGAACGTCCCCTACGTCCCATCGCACGTCTTCGGGGAGGATTTCCTGGACCGGGAAGGCGCCGTCCTCGGGCAGGGCGACGACGGGCTCGGGCTCCAGCGCGAGCTCCTCCGTCAATCCATCATGTTCCTTGCGCCGCAAGGACGATTGGTTGTGCAGATGTCGATCGACCAGTGGGAGCTGTTCGCGCCGGAGATGGCCTCGTGGGGGTTCGCGCCGCAGCCGATGGCGGCCTCGAGCTTCGAAGACGCGATCTGTTGGGGGATCGCGGACGGCGGCCGGGAGTAGGTCTTTCGGCCTGATCCTGGCGATCCGGCGGATGGATGGGTTTACATCAGCTGACGTAGAGGGTATTCTGCTGTTCTCGAATAGGAGAACAGGAAGGAGGGCGGCGCGTGAAGTATGAGACTCCGCGTGTTAGCGACTTCGGGTCGATCGGCCAGCACACCTTCATCACCCCTGGTGGGCACAGCAAGGACTGGCAGGTTTGCGAGCTTGACCCGATGTTCGGCGAGTACTCGTGCGGCGACCACTCCTAACAAGGTCCCGCATCGCTGACTGAGGTTCCCCGGGTTCCGTCCCGGGGTTCCTTGGTGTCTGGGGTCCACGCACGGTCCCGATCCGGCGACGTTCGACGACCGGATCGCGACGTTCGGTCGTTGCCGCGCTCCGTCCACCCTTCCTACAGTAGCCCGATGGCATCGCTCGTCTTCCTCCTCGCGCGACGCGGCTCGGTGGATCCGGGCGTGTCGTTGCGCGGACTCCGGGCGGCGCCGCACCGGGGGGAACGGACGGAAGTCGCACAGCTCGGCCGTGCCGCGGTTGGTGTGACAAACGGCTCGGGCCCTGCCTCGGCGACGATCGCGACCGCACCGGGCTGGCTGGCCGCCGTGGCGGGCAGGATCGACAACCTCGAAGGACTCGCGAAAGAGCTCCTCGACCAGGGGTCCGAGGTCGAGGCGGACGTGGCGGCGTCCGTCGTGTTGGGATCGTTCCTCCGCCACGGAGAGGACGCCGTGGCGCTCCTGCGGGGCGTCTTCGAAGGGGTCGTAACCGACGGGACGCGTGCCTGGCTGTTCCGCGATCAGTTCGGCTTCCGCCCGCTCTTCTTCCACGATGGCGCCTCGTCCTTCGTGGCCGCCACCGAGGCCAAGCAGGTGGTTGCGGCTGCGGGTCTCTCCCTCGAACCGGACCTCGACGCGGTGGACCGCATCCTCTTCGGCGACTTCAACGACGACACGCCGTCGTCGCTCTGCGGCGTCCGACGGCTTCCCAAATCGACGCTGCTCCAGGTCGACGAGCGGGGCGTGCGGACGCGGTGCTACTGGGATCCCCGGCCGCTGCTGGAGACGGCCGATCCCGACATCGACGAGCTCCGCGAACGCTTCGACGCGCTGATGGAGCAAGCGGTGGGGCGAACGCTCACAGGTCAGGACGTGCTCTCGCTATCCGGCGGGCTCGACTCGCCCACCGTCGCCGCGTTCGCGGCGCCGGCCCACGTACGGGTGGCGGGAAAGCCGCTCGCGGCGCTGTCCACCGTGTATCCGGATCAGCCACAGGTGGACGAGTCCGTGTGGATCGAGGAGGTGGCGTCGTCTCTGGAGATGCCGTTGCACACGTACCGGCGATCCGCACGTCCGCTGGACGGGCTGCAGGAGTGGATGCGACTGTTCGACGGGCCCGTGCCCACGCTGGTCGTGAACGACGCGAAGGAGCACTACGATCGGGCGGTGAGCCTCGGGTATCGGACGATGCTCACGGGAGAGCTCGCGGAGTTCCTCGTGGATCAGCGCAAGTTCCTCGTGTCGCACCTGCTTCGCGCGCGGCGCTGGGAGGCGCTGCGCGAGATCCACGCGATCAACCGCCAACGAGGCGTGTCCGCCCTCTCGTTCGCCGGCCAGCTCGCGGCGACGTTCACGCCGAGCCGCCTTGAGGCGCTCAGGATCCGTCGGCGGGGCCCGGCGGCGCGGGTGGGCTTGCCTGCGTGGGTCGATCCTGCCCGCGTCACCCGGGCCGAGCTCGCGCAGCCCGTTGCCGGACGTGACCGATGGGCGGCGGCGCAGCTCGCGGCGCTGGGCGGGCCCGGTCTCACGATGGAGGCCGACGAGATCTGCCAGGAGGTCAGCGGGATCATGTCGAGGCGCCCATGGGCGGATGTGGACCTCTTCGAGTTCTTCGCCTCGCTCCCCGCGGAGACGAAGTACCAGGGGCGGCGCCGCAAGGACCTGGTCCGGCTTCTCATGCGTGGGCGCTTGCCCGACAGTGTCCTGAACCGGCCCACGAAGACGCTCTTCAACGCGTCCATCCTGGCCCGTATCGAGTACGAGGAGCTTCGGCGCTGGCTGCTCGATCCCCCGGTCCGTGTCGTAGGGATCAGGTACGACCTGCTCGCGGAGCGCCTCGGGCGGGAGGACCTCTCGCTGATCGAATACCAATGGGCGAAAGACCTGGCGTGCGTACAGGCCTTCCTGGCGCTGTGGTGAGCCCTTCGACGCCGGAACCCTCGGGCGCACGGGTCGTGCCGGTCGAGGCGGTGGGCGTCGGCCGGAGCTTCGGCTCGAAGGTGGCGCTCGAGGACGTGTCGATCCGGATCCGCGCGGGGGCGGTCCATGCGCTTCTGGGACCCAACGGCGCCGGCAAAACGACGCTGCTGCGGGTGCTGATCGGCCTCGTCCAGCCCGATGTGGGCGATGTCTGGCTCATGGGGATCCCGTGGAGCGGGTCGAGCTCGCGAGCGGTCCGCCGCTTGTTCGGGTTCGTGCCCTCGGGCGATCGCACGTTCTACCTGCGCATCTCGGGGCTCGAGAACCTCGCGTTCTTCGCGCGGATGTACGGGCTCTCGCGACGCGAAGCGATCGCCCGATCGCGGGAGGTGCTCGAGGCGGTGGAGCTGTCCGATGCGGCGGACGTGGTGGTGGGCGTCTACTCGCACGGTATGCAGAAGCGGCTGTCGCTCGCGCGGGCGCTGCTGCTGTCGCCGCCGATCCTATTCGTGGACGAGGCCACGCACGACCTCGATCCGGAAGCGTCGGCGCGGGCTCGGTCGCTGGTGAGCGACGCGGCGAAGAACGGCACCGCCGTGCTCTGGACCACGCAACGGGTCGACGAGATCCGCGGGTTCGCCGACCGGGTGACCCTGCTCGACCGAGGAAGCGTACGGTTCGAGGGGACCGTGCCGGAGCTGATGGGGACGAGCGGCACGCGGAGGTTCCTGCTCCACATCGCCAGACACCCGGGACGGAGTCCGATGATCGACCGTGTGGTCGACCTCGTGGGGGAGCGGGCCGCTGTGCTGCCGGCCGGTGGGACAGGCGAGGAGGGCGAGCATCTGCTGATGGTCCTCCAAGCCGACGCGGTGCTGGGCGACGTGATCGCCGCGATCGCGAACGACGGCATCCACGTGGTGGCCTGCCGCGAGGAACGATCCGGGATCGAGCAAGCCTTCCTGCGTCTGACGGGGGCGTCATGAGCCTCACGTCGACGTCCCGGGTCGCGTCGTTCCGCGAGGAGATCCGGAAGCTGCCCGCGTTCTTCCGCCGCGATCTGCTCGTCACGTGGAGCTACCGCCTGGCGTTCTTCACCGACTGGATCAACCTGCTGGCACAGGTCATCGTGTTCTTCTTCGTCAGCGACCTGATCGATCCGTCCAAGGTCCCCAGCTACGGCGGGGAGCAGGCCTCCTACATGCAATTCGTCGTCATCGGCATCGCGGTGACGTCGTTCATGCAGGTGAGCCTGGCACGCGTGACGACCGCGATCCGCACCGAGCAGCTCCAGGGGACGCTGGAGACGTTGCTCTTGACGCCGACCGCACCCGCGACCTTCCAGCTCGGCTCGGCCCTGTACGAGATCGCCTACGTGCCGATCCGGGTCATCCTGTTCCTGGCGTTCGCTGCCGCCCTGTTCGGGGTGCACTTCACGATACAGGGGTTGCCCGAGGCGGTGGCGGTTCTCGTGGTGTTCGTGCCCTTCGTGTGGGGGCTCGGCGTGGTGAGCGCGGCGGCCACGGTGACGTACCGTCGGGGAACGAGCCTGGTCGGTTTGGCCGCCTCGGTGCTGACCATCACATCGGGTGCCTACTTCCCGGTCACTGTCCTTCCGGACTGGGCCCAGAAGCTGGCGAGGCTGAACCCGATCACCCTGGCGCTCTCCGCGATCCGTGACGCGCTGCTGGGCGGCGCCGGATGGGCGCAGACGCTCCCCGCGATCGCGATCTTGGCTCCGGTGGCGGCGATCACGCTCGGCTTCGGGGTCTGGGCGTTCCGGGCTGCCCTCCGTCGCGAGCGCCGCCTAGGCACGTTGGGGCTCTACTGATGGCGAGGGAGAAGGGAACCGTGGTCGAACCGATCGGGCGGGACGTGCCGGTGCGGCCGAACCCGAGGTCCACCTACCGTGAGCTCGCCGACGGGTCCGGTGCCGTGCTGCTCCACCTCGACACGGCCGCGTACCACGGGCTGAACGGGATCGGCACCGTGATCTGGCGGCTCGTTCGCCCGGGCACGACCTTCGGCGTCATGGTCGAGGCGCTGCGCGAGCAGGTCGAGGATCCGCCGCCCGAACTCGAGCAGGACGTGGCGGCGTTCCTTCGGGCCCTGCAGGCCCGAGATCTCGTGTTGATCGGGCCCGACGCCGCTGAGTCAACCGAGGGCCAGGCCCACGAGGGTCTCGACGACCGCGTCGAGTGACTCGTAGGTCAGCGGACGGACGAGGTTCCAAACGGGCAGCGAAGCCGCCAGCGTCGTCACCGCGCCGAAGCACCGCGCGCGATCCTCGTCGGTAGGGAGCTTGAAGGCGAGTGCCCAGAGCTCCGGGATCGCGTGCTCCGGCTCGATCCGCTCCAGCGCCAACCGCTCGCCGTGGCGCAGCAGGACGATCGCCGCGATCGGAAGGGGAGCGCCGTCGCCGCGGCGTGCGGGGTCCAACGCCAGGTGCACGCGGTCCCGGTCCTTACCGACAACCGTCGTGTCGGTCGTCCCGAGCCGCTCGAAGGAGTCCCGGCGCAGCCGGAGCATCGCCGGTCCGGGGAACGACACCGGCTCGGCCCCTGGCCGGCAGCAGGTGGTGTCCTCGGAGAGGAGACGGTGACCGGCGGCGTGGAGGGCCGCTGCCAGGGTGGTCTTGCCGTGACGACCGGGAGCGCCGAACACGATCGCGCGGCCGCCGACGTCGACGGACGCGGCGTGCAGCGTCTGGTCGCCGCGCGCGACCACGCAGAGGGACGTGGGGATCCCCCAGAGGCGCTCCTCTCGCGGCACCGGGTCGGCATCCGGCGGAAGCTCGATCCTGCCCGCGGCGGTGTCAACCGCGTACCACCCGAGCCCGTGGATCCAGATCCGCGCCGAGTGGCCGTCCCGCCACAGCTTCGCCCGGAACGGGTTGTCGGGCTGCGGCACCCACTCCCGCGTCGGCGGCTCGTTGGGGGCGGGAGGCGGCTCCCGCGGCCCGAGCACCACCTGCATCCGGTCGGAGCCGCCGCCGCGCAGGTAGAGCAACGGGACGTCGGATCGGACCGCGAAGCCGGCGACCGAGCCGACGTGCTCGTCCGTCGTCGTCATCGCATCCCTTCTTCGCGCGTGAGGATACCGGTCGGACCAGGCGGCTTCGGACCTTCGTGCGCCGCCTAGACTGACGTCGGTGTTCGAAGACCTTCTCCACGGATGGGACGGCGAAGAGCTCATCGTCCGGTTCGACGAGCCAGCGGGCGCGTGGTTCTTCGTGGGCATCCACTCTACGGTGCTCGGCCCGGCTATGGGGGGGACGCGACTCAAGGTCTATCCCTCGCCCGAGGACGCGCTCCGCGACGTCCTTCGGCTCTCCGGCGCGATGACGCTGAAGAACGCGCTCGCCGGACTTCCGTTCGGGGGCGGCAAGGCGGTGCTCGCCGTGCCCGCGATCCCGACGGGAGGTGCCCGGCGCGCACTGATGACCGGCTACGGTGACCTGGTCGGCGCTCTCGGTGGTACCTACGTGACCGCGTGCGACATGAACACGTCCGAGACCGACATGGAGCTCGTCGCCTCACGCACTCCGCACGTCCTCGGGCGTCCCGAGGGCGCCGGGGGATCGGGTAGCTCCGCGCCCGACACGGCGGCCGGGGTGTTCCACGCGATCCGGGCCGTGTGCCGCCATGTGTTCGGTACCGACGATCTCACGGGACGCGAGGTCGCGATCCAGGGGGTAGGAGCCGTTGGCGCACCGCTCGCGGAGGTGCTCGTGGGCGCGGGCGCGACCGTCACGGTGGCCGACGTCGACCCCGCCCGCGCCCACGAGGTCGCCGCGCGCACGGTGGTCGCGCCGTGCCGGCCGACGAGATCATCGGAACCGCGTGCGACGTGCTCGCCCCATGCGCCACCGGCGGCGTGCTGAACGCCGGGACGATCCCCACGCTCGCCTGCCGAGCCATCGCCGGTGCCGCGAACAACCAACTCGGCGAGGACGCCGACGCCCAACGGCTCCAGGCCCGCGGGATCGTCTACGCGCCCGACTACGCGGTGAACGCCGGCGGCGTGATCCA
>CAZZND010000122.1:0-8219 GCA_964655465.1 uncultured Actinomycetes bacterium | reverse complement strand
GTCCTTCCACGACGTCCACGTGGAGACGCTCGGGTCCGCCGCCCTGTTCACCGCCAGGCGGCCGCAACCGCGCCGAGCGTGAACACCGATCGAACGTAACTGGGGTCCGCGAAGCTGATCGAGGCCATCACGCGTGGCCCATCTGCGGTGACACACGGTCATCTCGGCGGTGGGTCTTGATCCAGCCGTCGGTTCCGCTCGCCAAGGGCCTAGGATGCCGGCATGAGAGGCGACCGTGTCGAGGTGACGGTCGACATCGGCGACGGGGTCAAGGTGTTCGAGATCGTCGCCACCAGGGCCGGCCGACGGGTCGAGGTGACGACCGGTCGTTCCCTCGTCGAGGTGTCGGAGGTGACGCGCGGCGGCACGGTCGTGCGGACATCACGGTTCATGACGAGTCGGGTCGTCGCCCTGGTCGAGCAACCCGCCGGCACCTAGGACCGAACCTCCGATCCGCTCAGCTCCCGTCAGCCAGGGCGGTGGTCGCTACGCGGCGTTGTCGGTGAAGCGGATCGACTCCACGATCCCCATCAGCTCGCGCCGGTCGACCTTCGTCGCGTCGGGTGAGTAGGTGGCATCGACGAGCAGTCGTCGCCGGTCGACGTCGAGGATCCACAGCATGTCGACCTGGCCCGCGACCTGCTGGTACCGCTCGCCGAACCCGTCGCCGAACCAGCTGACGAAGTCCCGAAGCCCGTTGTCCTGCTTGTCGCAACCCTTGAACTCGGCGTCCCCGGTCACCACCCAGTCCTCCGGCACCGACCACGCGAGGGAGCGGGCCGGGTACCCGCCGAGCGTCACCTCGGCCGGTTCCGTGGCGTTGCGGAACCGTTGGGTCGTGAGAGCCTCGACGAGATCGTCGACGGTCGGTCCTGGATCGGAGAGCGACGTCCGCCAGTGGCACGGGTCCCGAGGGACCTGACCCACGTCCCAGACGCTGACGCCCAGTGCATCCGGCCCTGGCTTGACCGTGAAGTGGCCGTCGGATGACCACGTGGGGGGTACGTCGACGGTGTACCCCGGGTAGTCTCCGGCGCCGAGGACCTGGCCATCGATCGCGGTGACGTCCGGGCCGGCCGACGAGGCCGGCGTCGAGGTGGGTGCCGCCGTGGGGCTCGATGCCGCCGTTGTCGGCGTCGACGATCGCGCTTCTTCCGTCGTGCCCGAGCAGGCGACCGCGACGAGCAGCGACGCGGATGCCACCAGCGATCGGCCGACCGTCCTTCGGTGCGTGCCTTTCGTCATCATGTCTCTTTCCGTCGTCATGTCGTGTCCGGCGGCGGGAACGAGCCGTCGCCGATAACCTGGCCGAGGTCCGAGAGATCGCCCCGCTGTTCCCAGCCAGCCTTATCCGGAATCCCAGCCCTTCGGGAGCGTGAAAGTCAGCCTGAAGCCGGCGCCGTTCTCCGTTGGCTCGCTACGGATCGACCCGATGATCGCGCGGGCCTCCGCCAGCTCGGCCTCTGTCGTGCCCGGTTGCGCCTCGACGGTGAAGGTGACCCTCACTTCCTCGATGTGCACGATCCACAGCTCCGTGCGTATGCCGTCCGTGCTCGTGGGGAGCTCTTGGTAGGTCCCGTCGTACCCGGCGACGGTGACCGCGGTCGGCCCGCTCTCGTAGGCGCTGGCCAACGCTGAGAATGTGACGCTGACGCCGAGGCTTTCGTCCTTGGGATTGTGCATCCAACTCGAGCCACGCACGTTCCAGGAGTAGCGGCCCGCCGGGTTGCTTCGAGCTCCCGGCCAGCCGTGGACGATCTCCCCTTCGACCGGGAGCGGGGCGGCCGACAGGCTCGGTGCCGGGGGGGGCGTCGAGTCTGCTGGCTTGTCCACGGATCCAGGACTCCGCATCACGATGGCCACCCCGGCGACGACGGCGAGCGAGGCCAGCGCCGCGACGGCGACCGTCGCGGCCTGCCTCCGTCGAACCCTCGGCCGGACGCGATCCGGCATGTGCCCGACGACCGGGGCACGCGAGGCCTCGTCCACCAGGATCTCGCGGACCTTCCGTTCGACGTCGTTCATCGTTCGTCGCCTCCCATCCGGCTCCGAAGTGTCTCCATCGCTCGGAACACCAACGAGCGTGCGGCCCCGATCGTACAGTCGAGCGCGTGCGCGACCTGCGCCTCGTCGAGGTCGACGTAGAAGCGGAGGATCACCGCGGCGCGTTGACGTCCCGGAAGATCGGCGAGGACCATCCGCAGCTCGTCCCGCGTCTCGATGTCGGGGAGCCCGCTCGCTGGTTCTCGACCGAGGGACCTCGCCGTCTCGCTTTCGACGTACGTGCGTGCGGTCTTCTCGTGCCGATGGTGGCTCATGCAGAGGTTGATGACGGTCCGCCGTAGGTACGCCGCGAAGGCATCGGGCGAGCGCAGGTGTCGCAACCGTCCGGCGACCTTGATGAACGCCTCTTGCGCCACATCCTCTGCGGTCGTGCCGTCGTGCGTCAGCAGGAACGCGAGCCTGGTCGCTTCGGGGACGTGGCGGACGTACAGGTCTTCCAGGCTCCCTGGACGCGGCTCCACCCGCCCAGTGAGCCGTTCGTCCCCTTCCATCGGCACCGTCCCCTCGCGCATCTCACCATGAAGACGCACGAGGGGAGCTTCACATCGCGCTCCTGGGGCACCTTTCACGCTCACGCCTGGTGCCGAGCGCGCGCGCGGGCTTTGGCTTCGATCGATGAACGCGCTCGCCGACCGGTGCGGCGCAGGCCCGGGGATCGCGGGGCGTGTCCCACATAGCAGGACGGTGTCCCACTATATGGGACGTACTCGACACGCCCCCACGACACGCAGCATCAGCGAGGCGCTTCACGGGCTCATGACGGCTCCGGGCGCGAACGGCGCTGGTGCCGTGCGCGGTTCTCATACGTCATCTGCTTCCGGTTCTCGAGAGTGAACGCGCCTTCGTCGAGCATCGCGGAGCGGTCCTCGAACGCGTGCGCCTGGGTCTCGAGCTCCTCGGAGCGCGCCGAGCCCTTCGCGACCTGCCGAAGCTGTTCGGCGATCACGCGGAGCTTCTTCGACGCCTCGTCGTACTCGCCGGCGTCCGCGAGCTCGCGCGCCTCGTCCTGGGCGCGGGCGCCGAGCAGGATGACGACCTCCTCGGTCACCTCGGCGTCGGGCACGGAGGCCGCGGCGTCTGAGGCCGAGACCGCGTTCACGATCACCGGCACCGCGAGCTCGTGCATCGCGACCTGGTCGCCGACCTCGACGTAGCGGACGATGACGT
Source organism: uncultured Actinomycetes bacterium (assembly GCA_964655465.1). Classification (GTDB taxonomy): domain Bacteria; phylum Actinomycetota; class UBA4738; order UBA4738; family HRBIN12; genus AC-51. Next base: position 4,988 of record CAZZND010000122.1, on the reverse strand, counting down.
CGGCGATCTTCATCGGCCCGAGCACGGCGGAGGCCGGGCACGTGCAGCTGGAACACGACGCGCCGGGTCTCATCGCCGTAGGCGTCGCCGAGCACCACCTGCACGCCGCCTGCGACCGGCACCTGCGGGAAATCGTTCAGGATCGACAGCACGGTGACCTCGTCGGTGCTCGGGCGGATCTCGACGCTCACGTTCTGCGCGACGAGCGACAGCAGGTCGGTGAACTCGGTCGCGAAGATGGCCGGCGCGGCGTCGGGGGTCGGGGCGAAGTGGGCGCCGCCACCGCCGGCGTCGGCCATCGCGGTCAGCAGGTCCTCGCTGAAGCCCTCGCCGAAGCCGATGGTCGTCGTGCCGATGCCGTCGGAGGCGCCCGCACGGGCCATCTTCGCGAGATGCACGTCGTCGGTGATCCCGACGTTGGCCTGCCCGTCGGTCAGCAGCAGCACGCGCCGGGTGCACGAGCCGTCCTCGAGCGGGGCCAGCACCTCGACGCCCTTCAGCCAGCCGCCGGAGAGGTTGGTCGAGCCGCCGTCGTCGATCGAGGCGATGGCGGCGTGCAGCTGGACGCGGTTGGGGCCGACCTCGACGAGCGGCGCGTCCAGGCGCACCTCGTCGTCGAACGTGACGATGGCGAGGCGGTCGGTGGGCGCGAGCCGGTCGACGAGGAACGTGGCCGAGCGCCGGGTGACCTCGAGCTTGTCGCCGGCCATCGAGCCGGAGCGGTCGATGATGAGCGCCAGCGCGAGCGGCCGGCGTTCGGTGGTGGCGGGAGCCGGGGGAGCGGTCAGCTCGAGCAGGCACGAGACGTCGTGCTCCTGCTCGACGGCGAGCAGCTCGTGTTCGAAGCGCACGGAAGCACGCATGAGGGGGAGTCCTCCTTCTTCTCTGGCGCAGTTCGGGGCCGCGCGGATGGGGATGGTTGGTTGCTTGATGCCACGGTAGCCCGGAGGTGTGACACGAACGTGTGTTCGAACGTGACGCCGGTCACGGCGGGCGGTCGCGTCCGAGCACAGGCTCGGCTCTTGCCGCTGATCAGTCGATCCCGTGGGCTCTCGATCTACCTGTACTACGACGACCACGCCCCACCGCACTACCACGTGCGGTCGACCGATGGCGACGCGGTCGTGCTCATCCGGACGGGGCGGGTCGAGGGACGGCTCCCGCCACGGCAGCGAGCCCTCGTCGAGCGCTGGAGGAAGGAGCACCTGATGGAGTTACACCTGAACTGGCAACGCGCGACCCTTCATGAGCCGCTTCACGCGATCGAGCCGCTGAAGTAGGGTCGGAGCATGAACGTACCGAGCGTGACGAACGTCGAGGTAGCCGGCGGATACCGGCTCCGCCTGCGCTTCGACGACGGCACCGACGGCATCGTCGACCTCGAAGCGCGTCTGTGGGGTCCGATGTTCGAGTCCCTGCGCGACCCGGACGTGTTCGGTCGCGTGCGGGTCGACCCCGATGCCGGCACCGTCGTGTGGCCGAACGGCGCCGACCTGTCTCCCGAGATGCTCTATCGCGAGATCCAGCGCTCGACGACCGCCCCCTGAGCTGCGCTGTGCGTCCCACATAGTGGGACGGTGTTCCACTATGTGGGACGACCCCCACGGCCCCTTGGTACGAAGGCTGCTGTTGCACGACATCGAGCGCAACCTCGGCTCGGCGGCACGGACACGGCGGGAAGTCTCCTGGTGTTACGCATCTTCGACCCCTCGTCGTGAAGGAGGACCTTCTCGGCGCTCGTAGGGGCGGCGGGTCACGCGGAGGGTCCGGGGCGCCTCGGGTCGAACTCGTCGCAGGTCGCCGATCCCTGGATGATGCCGCGCACGTACTTGCACGAGCCGACCGGAAGCCGGGGGAACATCCACTTGCACTCGATGCAGGACACCTCGGGCTTGGGTGCCGGCCGGTAGTTCGATGCTTGCTTGGACAGTCCCCAGGTCTTCGGCGCCATCGTGGGTCCCCTTCCTTGCTGTCAGGCGGTGAATCGGCGGTCAAGGTCCGCGAGCCGATGCGCCAAGGTGTTGAGCATGCGCACCGCGATCACGGGCTCATCCATCAGGACATCCCGAAGATGGGTCGCGGACAGGACGAGACATCCCATGGGCGTCTCGGCCACGACACTCGCGGATCGCGGAGCCTTGGTCAAGATGGCCATCTCGCCGAAGAAGTCGCCCGGACCGAGGCGCTTGACGGTTCTGCCTCGCCGCACGACCTTCGCACGGCCATCCAAGATGACGTAGAGGGTAGATCCGACGGCGCCCTCTTTCACCAGCTCCTCGCCAGCGCGGCAGTTCCAAGCCGCGCTGACCCTCGCGATCCTCCGCAGATGGGTCTTCGGGAGGCCCTCGAAGAGCGGTGCTCGCGCGAGCAGCGCCATCTTCTCCGACAGTCGCTGTCGCCGGGCGCGACCACCTCCGCGACCGGTGGGCTGGTGTGTCCAAGCGATACGGGTTCCGGACATCGGCACCTCCTGTCATCACGGGCGCGGCCGCGTCCAAGCTGGCTCGTCGGATCGTACATCGAACAGGCGCACCTCGTCGTCGAACGTGAACGATCGCGAGGTACCCGGTGGGCTCGATTTGACGGCGTTGTGCAAGAGGAACACGGTGGGAAGTCACCTGCGCGCCCGTTCGCGGATGGCTCCGACCCCGGCATCCGCGCGAGAGGAGGAAGGCATCGTGCGACGACTCATCGCCCTGGTGGCCACGCTCGTGCTCGCCACGATCGCGACCGTGGCCTACGCAGCGACACCCGAGGTCGTGTTGAACGACCCCGCGGTGAACGAGACCAGCGCCTCGGCGTCGGAGGGCTACCTCGTGTGGAGCGCGAACAGCGAGGCGAAGCCCAACCGCTACCACAGCTACGTGATGGCCGGTGCAGGCTCACCTGTTCGCATCGATCCGGCCGGTGCGCAGAGCTACAGTGCAGCTATCGACGGCACCACGATCGTGTACCAGGAGTCGACCTCCGAAGGCGAGGACCTCTGGTTCTTCGACGCGATCACCGAGGTGCGCTCCGCTCCGCCCGCCGGTGTCAACACCGCGAACGTCGAGTACCGGCCGAGCCTCTCGGGCGACCGGCTGTTGTTCACACGGACGAACGTCAACCGGGTGTCGGGGTTGCGCGGCGCCTGGCGGAAGGTCGTGCTGTTCGACGTCTCCACCAGCACGAGCATCGTGCTCCGGAAGTCGCCGTACCGCTCGACCTACCTCGTGAGCGACCAGGTGAACGGTGACTGGGCCACGTTCGAATCGTGCGGCTTCAGGCGCGGCGAGTTCTTCGACTGCCAGGTCTTCCGCTACCAGATCTCGACGGAAGAGCTCGTGAAGATCGCGAACCCGGGGGTGCAGCAGTACGCGGGCGCCGTGTCGGGTAACGGCACGATCTACCTCGTGCGCGCCGCGAACGACGATCACTGGGTGTGCGGGAGCCACGCCAAAGTCGTCCGGTACCCGGTGGGTGGTCCGGGAGTGGTCATCGCGACGCTCCCCGACGGCAGAGACGCCCTGCAGACGTTCGCCCTCGACGAGATCGGTGGGTCGACGACCATGTACTTCGACCGGTCCTCGTGCAGGAGTGGACGAAGCGGCATCTATCGCATCCCGGACGCGAACACGGCAGGGCCCTGATCGAGCGTCGGGACTCGGGGCTATGCCGTGGCCGGCTCCGACTCGGTGCGGAGCCGCACCGCCGCGGTGAGGAGGCCAAGTAGGATCGATGCGCCCATCACCGGCGTGCCGATCCGCTTGATCACCGCGACGTCGGCGAGGAGCCCCACCAAGAAGGTCGCGAGCCCGAGGTTGATGCCCCAGAACACGAGCCCGTCGGCCCACGACCAGATCTCGCGCCGAGCGGCGCAGACCACGAGCAGCAGCCCGACGATCGCGTTCGTGAGGATGCCGACGAACGTCGCGTGGTCGAGGGCCAGGAACAGCCCGCGCGGCGCCGCCTCCACGTCCTCCGCGTACTTCACGATCAGATAGCCGAGCAGGCCGAGCGCCGGGATCGTGAACAGCACCGACGCCGCTGCGTGCAGCCGCTCCGAGGCCGCCGGCCACCCCGCGCTGGCGATCACCCGACGGAGCCGCACCAACACGATCACGACCCCGACCACCTCGCCCAGCAGGTTCAGCCCGAGCAGCAGCAGGATGTCGAGCAGCACCCCGACCGCGAGCGCGATCCCGGCACCGAAGAAGAGCCATGCCTGGATCACACCGGCGCGGGGGAGTCCCTCGGTGCCCGGGCCGCCCAGCAGCTGTTCGTCGATCGCGACGCCGGCGAGGATCAGGTAGCCGACGACCATCATGGCCGGGTGGGCGCCGGCGATCCCCTCCGGTAGGTCGATCGTGCCGGCGAGCTGCAGCCCGAGCAGCACACCGAGCACCCCGCCGATCGTGAGGTTGACCGCGGCCAGCCGCATCGACAGCCGCGGCACGGTCATCGTGAGCCCCGCGCGACGCTGGAAGACCCAGATGGTGAACCAGACGATCGCCGCGAGCATCAGGGAACCGGCCACCGGCCGCAGCGGCTCGGAGTCGATCCAGAACATCGTCACGTAGAGCACGACCGCCACGATCGCCCCGTTGCGGAGCAGTCGAGGCAGCGGCGCGCCGAAGATCCACGAGCCGGCCGCGAAGATCGAGAGCGTGATCCAGCCGAGCGTGCCCGAGTGCACGTGCGCGAGCAGCAATCCGTGCCCCGGATCGACGAGGTCGGTGCCGTTCAGGATGCCGATCACGACGGTGAACACGAAGATCGCCATCGCGGCGCCGAGCAGTGGTGTGATGGCTCGTGTGAGGTCGCGGTTTTCCACGGTGATCCCCCTGTGTCTGCTCCTGCCGGCGGGCAGGAGCTTCAGCCGGGGAGCATCGTAGCCACCGTGGAAGGACACGTCGAACCGACCACGGAGCACGGGAGGGCAACCTGTTGACACCCGACGGCCGCACTCACGCACGCGATCGTCAACAGGTTCACGATGAACACCTAGG
>CAZZND010000121.1:6809-8265 GCA_964655465.1 uncultured Actinomycetes bacterium | reverse complement strand
AGGCACCGCGACAGCAGCGGCGTGTTCAGCGAGAAGTACGGGTTCTCGGTGGTCGCCCCGATCAGGGTGACGGTGCCGTTCTCGACCGCGGGCAGCAAGACGTCTTGCTGCGTCTTCGACCAGCGGTGGACCTCGTCCACGAACAGCACGGTCTTGAACAACGCACCGCCCCGGGCCTCGCTCATCACCTTGCGCGCGTCGGCGACGCCGCTCGAGGTGGCCGAGAGCGTGACCAGCTGCGCCCCCACCGCATCGGCGAGCAGGTGGGCGAGGGTGGTCTTGCCGGTCCCGGCCGGTCCCCAAAGGATGAGCGACGGCAGCGCGCCGCGGTCGGTCAGCTTCTGCAGCGCCCGGCCCGGACCGACCAGGTGGCGCTGCCCGACGAACTCCGCCGGCGTCCGGGGACGCATCCGGGCGGCGAGCGGCGCGTCGCTCATCGGCCTCGATGACCGGTGTCGATCCTCGTGGGGCGGATCTTAACGAGCAGGCGGATCTGCCCGTCGAGGAACGTCCACCCCTCCCCGGTGTAGCGCCGGGACAGGCCGTCCATGTGCTCGTCGGCGCCCTCGGTGGTGATCTCGACGACCTCACCCTCGATCAGCAGCGGCGGGTGAAGCGACTCGGGCGCGTGCGCCGCGACCATGACGCGAGGATCGCGGCGCATGTTCGCGACCTTCCGCCGCCCATCGGCCGTGTTCAGCACGATCAGGCCTCGCTCCGGGTCGACGTCGGCCCACAACGGGGCGACGTGCGGCGAGCCGTCGGCGTTCGTCGTCCCCAGGTACGCGAGCACGTCGGCGCGCCGCAGCATGGCGACGGCCTCGTCCGGGAGCGCCATCTCATCCCTGTCCGTCGGGCGTCACCGTCACGGCCAGCCCGAGCTCCTCGAGCTGCGCGGCGTCGACCGGCGCGGGCGCGCCGGTGAGCGGGTCGGCGCCGGATCCCGCCTTGGGGAACGCGGTCACGTCGCGGAGCGAGTCCTTGCCGGCGAGCAGCATGACCAGCCGGTCCAGCCCCATCGCGATCCCGCCGTGGGGCGGCGCGCCGTAGCGGAGCGCCCGAAGCAGGTGGCCGAACTTCTCCTCGATCTCGGCCTGGGGCAGGCCCAGGACCTCGAACACCCGCTGCTGCACGTCAGGCTGATGGATCCTGATGGAGCCGCCACCGATCTCGAAGCCGTTCAGCACGAGGTCGTAACCCCGCGACTTGGCGGTCTCAGGCGTGAGGTCGTCGGTCAGCGGCGCGGTGAAGGGGTGGTGGTTCGAGGTCCAGCGCCCCTCTTCCTCGCTCCACTCGAACAGCGGCGGCTCGGTGTACCAGCAGAGCTCCCACCGGCCCTCCGGGATCAGGTGCAGCCGCGCCGCGAGGTCGCGGCGAAGGCCGTCCAGGGCGACGTTCACGCGCGCGGGCGCATCGGCGACGATGCAGATGAGGTCGCCCGGCGCTGCGCCCGCGC
>CAZZND010000121.1:0-6709 GCA_964655465.1 uncultured Actinomycetes bacterium | reverse complement strand
CAGCTGCGCCTTCTCGTCGGAGGACAGGAACTTCTCGACCGGCGACCGGAGCGCGCCGCCGGGCTCGACCACGATCCACACGAGACCGGCGGCGCCGCGCCCCTTCGCGTCCTCGACGAGCCTGTCGAGCTCCTTGCGGCTGAGCGCGGCGCCGCCGGGTGCCGACAGCCCCTTGATCGCGCCTCCCGAGGCCGCGACCGACGCGAACGCGTTGAACCCGGAGCCTTCGAAGAGGTCGACCAGGTTGACCAACTCCATCCCGTAGCGCAGATCGGGCTTGTCCGAGCCGTAACGGTCGACCATCTCGTCATACGTCATCCTCCGGAACGGCACAGGGACCTCGACGTCTTGGGTCTCGAGGATGATCCGCGCGTACAGCGGCTCCATCAGCGCGAAGATGTCCTCCTCGCCGACGAACGACATCTCGATGTCGAGCTGGGTGAACTCGAAGCCCCGGTCCGCACGCGTCGCCTCGTCCCGCAGGCACCGCACGATCTGGTAGTACCGGTCCTGCCCGCCCACCATCAGCAGCTGCTTCAGCTGCTGGGGCGACTGCGGGAGCGCGAAGAAGGTGCCGGGGTGCAGCCGCGACGGGACCAGGAAGTCGCGCGCCCCCTCGGGGGTCGAGCGGCCGAGCATCGGCGTTTCCACGTCGACGAATCCCCGCGGCTCCAGGTGGTCGCGCATGATGCGCGTCACCTGGTGGCGAAGCGCCAGCGCCTTCGTCATCTCGGGGCGGCGCAGGTCGAGGTAGCGGTACTCCAAGCGCAGCAGCTCGTCGGCCTCGACGCGATCCTCGATCACGAACGGCGGTGTCTCGGCCTGTGCGAGCACCGCGATCGCCGATGCCGCGACCTCGACCTCACCGGTCGCGAGCCCGGGGTTCGCCATGCCGTCGGGGCGCGCGCGAACCGTCCCGGTCACGCGGACGACCCATTCGGCGCGAAGGTCCTGCGCCGCCTGGTGCGCCTCGGGCGCGTCCTCGGGATGGAAGACGACCTGGATCACCCCGTCGCGATCGCGCAGGTCGATGAAGGTGATCCCGCCGTGGTCGCGCCGGTGCGCGACCCACCCGCAGAGCGTCACCGAAGCGCCCGCGTCGGTGGCGCGGAGCTCGCCGCACACGTGCGAGCGCATCGTCGTGGCCATCGGTGAACCCTCGCTCACGCGCCCTCCTCGAGCGCCGTGACGACAGCGCCGGCCGGCACCTCGCGCTGATCGCCGTCGGCCATGCGCCGGAGCGTGACCGTGCCCTCGGCGAGCTCGCGCTCGCCGACGATCGCCACGAACGCGGCCCCGGCGCGGTCGGCCATCTTCAGCTGCGCCTTCAGGGGGCGCTCGTCGAGCGCCATGTCGGCGGGGAGCCCGGCCGCGCGCAGCTTTGCCAGCAGAACGCGCCCTTCCTCACGGACAGCGTCGCCGAGGAGCACGCCGATGGCCACGACGTAGACCGCGAGACCCGGCTCGGCCGGCGCGGTCAGCCCCTCGTCGGCGATCGCGAGCAGCACGCGCTCGAGCCCCATCCCGAAGCCGACACCGGGGACCCGTGGTCCTCCGAGCGCCTCCGCGAGGCCGTCGTAGCGGCCGCCCCCGAACAGGGTCCCCTGCTGCGCGGACAGACCCGATGCGACGAGCTCGAACGCCGTGCGCGTGTAGTAGTCGAGCCCGCGCACGAGCGTCGGGGTGATGACGGGCTCGAGACCCGCCGCACGGATGGCTTCGAGGACGGCCTCGAAGTGCGCGGCACAGGGCTCGCACAGCCGCTCGGCGATCCTGGGTGCCCCCGAGGCGACCTCGCGACAGGCCTCGTCCTTGCAGTCGAGCACCCGCATCGGGTTCTCGGCGTAGCGGCCGAGATGCTCATCCGTGAGCCGGTCGCGGTGCTCGCCGAGGTAGGCGATCAGCTCCTCGCGGTACGCCGGGCGGCAGACGTCGTCCCCGATCGAGTTGACCTGGACCTCGTACGCGCCGATCCCCAGGTCGCGTAGGAAGCGATCGCCGAGCACGATCACCTCGGCGTCGGCCACCGGCGAGTCGGTCCCGAAGACCTCGACGCCGAACTGGCGGTGCTCGCGATAGCGTCCGGCCTGTGGGCGCGCGTACCGGTACATCCGGGTGAGGTAGTACGCCTTGAAGGGCGTGCCGAGGTCGTGCCGGCGGTGCAGGTACGCCCGCATCACCGGGGCCGTGCCCTCGGGCCGAAGCGTCAGCCAGCGCTCGCCCCGATCCTGGAAGGTGTACATCTCCTTCGTGACCACGTCGCTCGTCTCGCCCGACGTTCGCGAGAAGAGGTCGGTCGCCTCGAACCCCGGCGTCTCGACGTAGCGGTAGCCGTGCAGCCGTGCGAGCGCGGCGGCCTGGTCATAGAGCGCGCGCAGCTGCGATCCCTCAGGCGAAAGGAAGTCCTGGGTCCCCCGGGGCGGCGCCGTCTGCATCAGCCGAGCCCCACGAGGAACGCGTTCGAGACGCGCTCTCGCCCGACGGTGGTCTCAGACCCGTGACCCGGCAGGGTCCGCAGGTCGTCGGGGAGCGCCAGGAATCGCTGAAGGCTCTCGCGCATCGCAGCGGGATCGGACTCCGGGAAGTCGGAGCGGCCGATGGAGCCCGCGAACACGAGGTCGCCGGAGAACACGAGCAGGTCGTCGTCCACCACGAAGCAGCACGACCCCGGTGTGTGGCCGGGGGTGTGGATCACGGCCACCTTCATCCCGCCCAGGCGCAGCACGTCACCGTCGACCATCGTCCGCAGGTCCGCGGGCTCCGCGAGCGGCGGCGTCCCGGATCGCCCCCATCGGCCGGGGTCGCGGAACACGTCGACATCACCCGGGTGGAGGTAGACGGGTACGTCGTCACCCGCGAACCCGGCCGCCGAGCCCGCGTGGTCGATGTGCCCGTGCGTCAGCAGGGCGGCGACGGGGCGCTTGCCGGCCGCGTCGAGCATCCCCCGGACCACCCCGGGTTCGAAGCCCGGATCGACGATCACGACCTCGTCCGAGCCGGGCGCGCCGAGCAGCCAGCAGTTCGTCCCGTAGGGATTGCGGTCGAAGACGTCGAGGTACATGAGGGCGCCATGCTACCGGGGGCCGGGATCGAGCCGCGGCTCCTACAGATCGCGCATCCGGGCATCGGCGATCCGTTCGGCCTCGGCCGAGCTGAGCGCGAACCCGGTGACGGCGCGGAGGAAGTCGTCGCGTTCGACGGCGAGCAGGACGGCGTCCTCCACGGCCGTGACCGTTGCCGTGCGCGGCACGTTCCGCAGCAACGCGATCTCGCCGACGTGGTCACCGGGCCCGAGCGTGGCCACCACGCGTCCCGCCTTCGCGACCTCGAGCCTGCCGCTGTCGATCACGTAGAACCGGTCCCCCGCCTCGCCTTCGCGCATCAGCACCTCGCCGGCACGGATCTGCGATCCATCCGAGACGAGCGCCAGGTGGTCGATCGTCGGCAGGTCGAGAGCCGCGAACATGGGGACCCGTCGGAGGAGCGCGAGTGACCGCGTCGGGACCACGGCGATCCGATCGAGGCGGCGCAGGCCCGGCTGCGCCGCAGCCACGGCGACCAGCATCGCGGTGCCCACCACGGCCGCGGTCCACCGCGCGCCGATCCCCTCGATCAGCAGGGGCGTGAGCGCCGCGCCGGCGGCGGCGCCGGCCAGCACGATCCCGTCGAGAGCGCCCAGGACCCGTGCGAGGACCCGGTCTTCGACCGTGCGCTGCAGCAGGGTCATGCCGGCCACGTCGACCAGGTTGTTCCCGATGCCGACCACGCCCATCGCGAGGAAGGCGGGCAGGGCGACCCCGGCACCGGCGAGCACGATCATCGGCGCGCCCCACAGCGCGAGCCCCACCCCGAACCACTTCGCCAGCTGCGGCCTCCCGACCAGCGCGAGCGTCAGGACGGCTCCGACGAGCGCCCCGATCCCCAGCGCGGCGAACAGATAGCCGACCCCCTCGGTGCCGAGACCGAGGACGTCGATCGAGAGCACCACGACGAGCACACCGAGCGATCCGCGGACGAAGGTCTGCGCGAAGAACAGACCGACGATGAACCGGGGGCTCGGGTCGTGCGCGATCTCCCGGACGCCCTCGAGGACCTCCTGCGAAGGCCGGGCGGGCTCACCCGTCCTCGCGAACCGCACCGACGAGCGCACGGAGAGCAGGATCACGCCCGCGACCACGAAGGCGACGCCCGAGACGGCGATCGTCTCGGGAGCGCCCCACGCCAGGAGCAGCACGCCGCCGATGGCCGGACCCACGAGGGTGCCGAGACCCTCGATCGATGCGAGCCCGACGTTCGCGGCCACCAGCTCCTCGGGGTCGCTCGTGAGCGACGGCAGCAGCGCGAACTGGACGGACCGGAGCGCGCTCGACACCACGGCGGCCAGCCCCATGAGGCCGTAGACCCAGAGCGGGGGAAGGTCCGCGAGCGCCGCGGCCCCGGCGCCGATCACGAGCGCGCCCCTCGAGAGCTCCACCACCGTGAGGACGCGCTCCCGCGGGAACCGGTCGCCGGGGAGTGCCATGAAGGGCGCCGCCAGAGCCGAGGGCAGCAGACGCACGATCGCCGCGATGCCCACGGCGGCCGCGCCGCCCGCCTCGTAGGCGAAGACTCCGAGCGCCACCAGCCCGGCGAGGTCCGCCCGTCACCGACACGGCCCACGCGATCTCGAGGCGGCGCAGGTGGGGGTTCGAGAAGGCCCTCGCCGCCGCTCGGAGCCCGTCGATCATCTGTCCGCGCCACCGCATCTCGCCGACGCTAGCAACCTTCGGCCCGACGCGCAGACCGATCGTGGACCTAAGGCTGGGCGGTATCCAGCATCAACGTGAACGGGCCGTCGTTCACCAGGTCGATCGCCATCTCGGCGCCGAAGACCCCTCGGCCCACCCGGACGCCGCGTTCCTCGAGCGCTCGCGCGAAGGCCTCGACCAGCCCGGCAGCCACGTCCGGGTCGGCCGCCTGGATGAACGAGGGCCGCCTGCCCTTGCGCGTGTCGGCGAAGAGCGTGAACTGGGACACGACGAGCGCCTCACCGCCGACGCTCGCCAGGTCGGCGTTCGTCTTGCCGGCGTCGTCGCGGAAGATCCGCAACCCCACGATCTTGTCGGCGAGCTTGGGGATCACCGATGCGTCGTCGTCGTGGCCGACCCCGGCGAGCAGCAGGTAGCCGGGTCCGATCGACGACACGAGCTCGCCGCCGACCGAGACCGAGGCGCCGCTCACGCGCTGCAGGACGACCCGCATCTACGAGGGGACCACCCGGTACGCGTCGTAGACGCTCTCGACCCGCTTCACCGCCTCCATGATCGACGACAGGTGCGTGATGTCGGCGAGCTCGAACGTGAACCGCAGGCGCGTGATCCGGTCGCGCCCGGTCGTGGTCGTCGCCGACAAGATGTTGACGTGGTGGTCCGACAACGCCGTGGCGATGTCGGAGAGCAGGCGGGTGCGGTCAAGCGCCTCGACCTGGATCGCGACGACGAAGGTGGTGGACTTGCCCTCGCTCCAGGAGACATCGATCATGCGTTCGGGCTCGCGTCGGAGCGCCTTCACGTTCGGGCAGCCCTCGCGATGCACCGACACGCCCTGGCCGCGGGTCACGAACCCGACGATCGTGTCGCCGGGCACCGGGGTGCAGCATCGGCCGAGCTTGACCCAGACGTCGGGCAGCCCCTTGACCATGACGCCCTGCGACACGTCGGTCTGCGTGATCTTGACCGGCCGCGCGAGCGGCACCTCCATGATGTCCTCGTCGGTGCTGCCGCTGACCATCCGGGCGATCCGCGCGACGACGCTCTGCGGTGAGACGTGCCCCTCCCCGACCGCGACGTAGAGCGAGTCCAGGTCGGGATACTTCAGGTCGGCGATGACCTGCTCGAGCGCGTCGTCGGTGGCCAGACGCTTGAGCGGCAGGTTCTGCTTGCGCATCTGCTTCCGCAACAGCTCGCGCCCCTGATCGTGCGCGTCCTCTCGCCGGCCACGGGCGAACCACTGCCGGATCTTGTTACGCGCCCGCGGCGTCGCGACGAACTGCAGCCAGTCCTGGCTCGGGCCCTCGCCTTGCGCTTTCGAGGTCAAGATCTCGACCGAGTCGCCCGTGCGCAGCTCGTAGTCGAGCGGAACGAGCTTGCCGCTCACCTTCGCGCCGATCGTGCGGTGTCCGACCTCGGTGTGCACGGTGTAGGCGAAGTCCACGGGCGTCGCGCCCTGCGGCAGGTTGGTGACGTCGCCCTTGGGTGTGAACACGAACACCCGCCCGCCCGACAGGTCGATCCGGAGCCCCTCCATGAACTCCTTCGGGTCGGCCATGTCCTGGAGCCACTCCATCATCTGACCGAGCCAGGCGAGGTCGCCGTCCTTCTGCCGCGCGCCCTCCTTGTAGCGCCAGTGCGCGGCGATCCCGAACTGGGCGGTGCGGTGCATGTCGCGCGTGCGGATCTGGATCTCGATCGGGCGCCCGCCGGGACCGACCACGGCGGTGTGCAGTGACTGGTACATGTTCGCCTTGGGCATGGCGACGTAGTCCTTGAAACGCCCGGGGACCGGCTTCCAGGTCGCGTGGACCGCGCCGAGCGCCGCGTAGGAGTCGCGGAGGGATTCGACCTGGACGCGGATGCCCACCAGGTCGTGGATCTCGTCGAACTCCTTGCCGCGGATCACCATCTTCTCGTAGATCGAGTACAGGTGCTTCGGCCGGCCGAGGACCTCGGCC
>CAZZND010000120.1:1831-8359 GCA_964655465.1 uncultured Actinomycetes bacterium | reverse complement strand
GTTTCGCCAGCAGATCTGACTCCGGTGATCCGCCGACGTTCACGGACCACGGATGCGACCGGTCGCCTCCCCAGATGCCCCTTCTTCAGCAGTCTTCTAGGGGCTGACACGACCGGCGGAACGCGCTCAAGGCCCCTGCACCTCGGACCGATGTTTCGGGGTGAGATGACCACCATCCGGACGACGTGCCCTCGCTGCGGCGAGGTGGATATGGGCCCCGAATCGATCTTCCTGTCGGTGCGTGGGAACGGCAACGACGGCAGCTACCGATTCACGTGCCCGAGCTGCGCCGACGACGTCGAGAAGCGTGCCGACCGCAAGATCGTGGCCCTCCTCGTATCAGCTGGGGTCGACATCGACGAGAACGAGACCGGGCAGATGACACTCGCCGCCACCCACCCCGAGCTCTTCGACGAGCTGGGAGAGGAGCTCCGCGATCTCGGGCCCGCCTTCACCACCGATGACGTCATCGAGTTCCACTACCTCCTAGAAGACGAGGGCTACATCCGGGAGTTCCTCGCCAGCAGCGGCGGCTACTGACCCTCGCCCCGAGGTGGGCGTGTAGCATCGCCTCATGGCCGTCTGGATCGCCGTCTGGATCGTGTTGGCCTTGGTAACCGTCGCCGTGACCGTCATCTTCGCCGTCGGACTCGCCAAGCACGGGCTCATCGTGGGCCGTTCGGCGGCCCGGATGGCGGAGGAGGTCGGCGATCTCGCGAACGAGATCGGCACCGAGGCTTCCAGGGCGGCCGACCGGGCCTCAGGGCTGTCGGTCGGGGATCCCCGGCCCCCCCGGCGGTAAGATCGGAACCGCGCCATGTTCAACATCGGCCCTCAGGAGCTCCTCATCGTCTTGATCCTCGCCCTGATCGTGGTGGGGCCCCAGAAGCTGCCCGAGCTCTCACGGCAGATCGGTCGGGGCCTCCGCGAGTTCCGCAAGGTCCAGGACGAGGTCAAGGGCATGGTCAAGCTCGACCTCGAAGACCCCGCCGACAAGCCGGCGGCCCGGCGCCCTGCCTCCCCGACGTCGCCGGGTGTGCATCGCACCCCCAGACCGGCGCCGGCCACCTCGTCGCCCGCCGCGATGGAGGCCGCGAGGCCGCCCGTCGATGACCGGCCTCCGGCGGCCCCGCCGCCCGAGACCGGCGGCGGCGAGGCCCCGACGGCCCCATGAAGCTGCTGCCCCGGCGTGGCCGGACCGACGAGGAGCGGGCCGGCACCATGACCTTGGTGGAGCACCTGACCGAGCTCCGCCGCCGGGTGATCATCTGCATGTGGGTGATCGGCATCGCCGCCATCGCGGCGTGGTTCGTCTACGAGCCGTTCCTCGACCTGGTCCGCAAGCCGTTCTGCACGTTCGTGACGCAGAACCCCCAGTACGCACCACCGACGGGGTGCGACCTGGTGTTCAACGGTCCGTTCGACGCATTCGCAATCCGCATGAAGACCGTGCTGTACCTGGCCTTCGTGATGGCGCTGCCCGTCGTGCTCTTCCAGCTGTGGGCATTCGTCGTACCGGGGCTCACCGCGCGCGAGAAGCGGTGGTCGATCCCGTTCGTCGTCGCGTCGTTCCTGCTATTCCTCGCGGGCGCCGCCACCGCCTTCTTCGTCCTGCCTAAGAGCTTGCAGTTCCTGCTGGGGTTCGCGGGGGAGGGGGTCGTGCCGCTGCTGACCATCGACCGGTACGTGGGGTTCGTCACCCTCGTCACCCTGGCGTTCGGCGTCTCGTTCCTGTTCCCGGTGGTCCTGGTGTTCCTCGAGGCGGTCGGGGTCATCGCCCCCGAGACGCTTTCGGGTTTCCGGCGCTACGCGATCATCGTGATCGCCACCATCGCCGCGGTGATCACGCCCGGGCAGGATGTGTTCTCGATGGTCGCGATGATGGTGCCGATGTACCTGTTCTACGAGGCGGCTATCATCATCGGCCGCATCATCAGACGGCAGCGAACCTCCATGGAAGGCTGAGGGATGTCGATCAAGGGCAAGGGAAGGTCGAAGGGCCGGATGGTCGCGAAGGCGCCCCGCCGCGCGCCGGTCCCGGTGCCCGTGCCGTTCTTCCGGCGCCGGTGGGTCCAGGTCACCGCGGCACTGGTCGTGGGGTTCCTCACGTTCTGGCTGATCACGTGGATCGCGGACGGCCTCGAACGCACCCGTCTCGACGAGCAACGCGCCGAACAGGCGGCCATCCTCGAGACCTGGAAGGCGCACATCGAAACCGAGATCGGCGACGTGGGTCAGTTCCGCGACCCGCTGCCCCCGGCCATCGCGCCACAGGTGCGCCAGGCGGCCACGGACCTGCTCGAGAGCACGGACCCCTCGACCGACGCCGCGGGCCTCGAGTCCTACGCCAAGGATCTGGAGAAGGCGGCGAAGGCGATCGAGGATTACGCGCTCTCCGAGGGCGTCCGCGACCAAGGGTTCGGCAAGGGTGCGAGCGAGATCTTGTCGGCGCGAACCGAGATGGTCCTCGCGCTCAGGACCTATCGGAGCGCCGCACGGGTGATGGCCGTGGCGCTCGAGGCCGACGATCCCGAGACCGCTGCGGCATTGGCGGAGCGCGCGACAGAGCTGCTCGACACGGCGGACGCGCTGATGCAGAACGCGCACAGCTCGTACACGATCGCCCTGAACGACGCCGGGATCGCCACCGTGCGGGAGCAGCCCGGCGGGCTGAGCGGCCTGACGCCGTAACGATCGGCGATGACGACCACGCCGCTCGTCGTCATCGCCAACCCCACCGCCGGGCACGGCAAGGCCGGGCGGCTGATCGGTCGGGTCGACCGGATGCTCCACGGTACCGGCATCGGCTACCGGATCGTGCTCAGCGGATCGGCGGCCGACCTCGAGCGACGCGCCAGGACCGCCGCCGACGACGGCGCAGGCACCGTGGCGGTCCTCGGTGGCGACGGATCGGTGGGGATCGCGGCGAACGGCCTCCTGGGCACCGATGCCGTCCTGGCGGTCCTGCCCTCGGGCACCGCGGACGACTTCGCCGCGGCTATGGGGGTGGGGTCACTCGAGAAGGCGGTGCGCGCGATCGCCGCGGGCGTCAGCGAGCGCATCGACGTCGTTCGCGTCGAGGCGGCAGGGGTGTCGAGGATCATGGTCAACGTCGCAGGGTGCGGGTTCGATTCCGAGGTCAACGAAGCTGCGAACGCCATGCGCGTGAAGCTCGGCGCGACCGGGACCTACGTCGCGGCGATCCTGAAGACCCTGTCGCGGTTCAAGCCCGCGGGGTTCACCATCCGCGCCGACGACCAGGTCGTGACCGGTCCGCACATGTTGGTCGTGGTGGGCAACTCGATCCGATACGGAGGCGGCATGCGAGTGACGCCCGATGCCTCCGTCATCGACGGCCTGCTCGATATCTGCCTGCTCGAGGCGATGTCGACCTCGGCGTTCCTCCGCGCGTTCCCCCGTGTGTTCCGGGGGACCCACGTGACCCATCCGGCCGTCCGTATGCTCCGGGCACGCCACGTCGAGATCGAAGCGGATCGTCGCGTGTTGGTGTACGCCGACGGCGAGCGGATCGGTGCGGCGCCGGCTTCGTTCGATGTGCTGCCCGCGGCGCTGTCCCTCATCGTGGGTCCCAACCCGGACGCCGTGCGCTGAGGGGAGCATCCGCCCACCCCGCGCCTACACTGGGCGCCGTGACCTCCCCGCAGTCGTTCGCCGAGCGGTACCCGTTCCCGCTCGACGACTTCCAGTCGAAGGCGATCGAGGCCCTCGACCAAGGGGAGTCCGTCCTCGTTGCAGCACCCACCGGTGCGGGGAAGACCGTGGTGGCTGAGTTCGCGATCGAGCGCGCGCTCGGGCACGGCCGCAAGTGTTTCTACACGACCCCGCTGAAGGCCCTGTCGAACCAGAAGTTCGGCGACTTCGTTTCGGCCTACGGCCCCGGGTCGGTCGGTCTCCTGACGGGCGACAACACCATCAAGGGCGAGGCTCCCGTCGTCGTCATGACGACCGAGGTGCTGCGCAACATGCTCTACGAACGGAGCGACACCCTCGAAGGGCTCGAGAGTGTCGTGATGGACGAGGTCCACTATCTCCAAGATCCCTACCGCGGCGCGGTCTGGGAAGAGGTGCTCATCCACCTGCCCCCCTCGGTGAGCGTGGTGTGCTTGTCCGCGACGATCTCCAACGCGGAGGAGTTCGGGGAGTGGATCGGCACGCTCCGTGGAGCGACACGCGTGGTCATCGAGGAGCGCAGACCCATCCCGCTCGAGCACCACTACCTGGTGGGACGCCGCCTGCACCCCATGCACGTGGAACAGGACGGCGTGCTGCTGCCGAACCCCTACGTGGTCAGCCTCGACCGCCAGGAGATCCACGCGCGCAAGGACCGGCGGCGCGGCAGCGCCCCCGAGCGAGGACGCTCCTACGCGCCACGACGAGAGGACGTGGTGCTCGCGCTCGAGGAACAGGGCATGCTTCCGGCGATCTACTTCGTCTTCAGCCGCGCGGGGTGCGACAAGAGCGTTCGCTGGCTCCGAGACGCGGGCGTGCGCCTCACCACCCGCCAGGAGGCCGACCGGATCCGGGCACGCGCCGAAGAGCGCGCGGCATGGATCGAGGACGAGGACCTCGAGGCGCTCGGCTTCTACGACTTCCTCGACGGACTGACGGCCGGGGTGGCGGCGCACCACGCCGGGATGCTCCCTGCCTTCAAGGAGACCGTCGAGCAGCTGTTCGAGGAGGGGCTCGTCAAGGTCGTGTTCGCGACCGAGACCCTGTCCCTCGGGATCAACATGCCGGCCAAGACCGTCGTGATCGAGGACCTATGGAAGTTCCAAGGTGAGCGCCACGAGCTCCTTACACCGGGCGAGTACACCCAGCTCACCGGTCGCGCGGGCCGCCGAGGCATCGACCCGTTGGGGCATGCGGTCGTCGTGTACCAGCGCCAGGTGCCGTTCGAGCGGGTCGCCGGTCTCGCCGCCACACGCACGTACGACCTTTCATCGTCGTTCCGACCCTCGTACAACATGGCCGTCAACCTGGTCCGCAACTACACGCCCGAGCAGGCGCACGAGCTGCTCAACTCGTCCTTCGCGCAGTTCCTGACGGATCGCGGCGTCGTCGCGCTCGAGCGCGCCCGTGACCGCGACCGCGAGGCCCTCGAGGGCTACCGCCGGAACATGATCTGCGACCTGGGGGACTTCGAGGAGTACTGGGACCACCGCGAGCGCGCCCGCCGCCTCCGCGAGGAGGACCGCCGTGGCCGAGACGCCGCCCGCGAGCGTGCGGTGCGGGAGACCCTCGCGTCGTTGCAGCCGGGCGACGTCGTGTACGTGCCGTCGACGAAGCGCCGGGGGCTCGTCGTCGTGCTGGCATCATCCCGCGACGGGCGCCCGAGCACCTTGGCGCAGGACCGGCGGAACCTACGCCTGTCGCCGCGCGACTTCGATGAGCCGCCGATGGTCCTGACCCGGGTTGCCTTGCCGAGGTCCGGCAGTGCCCGCAGCGCGCGCTTCCGGCGCGACGTGGCCGCGAGGCTCGTCTCGCTTCAGGTGAAGCCTCCCAAGACGCCGAAGCCGAAGGTGAACGACCCGAAGCTCGAGCGCGAGATCGCGCGACTCGAGGGGCGAGCGAGGTCGCATCCGTGCCACACCTGCCCCGAGCTCGAGAAGCACGAGCGCTGGGCCGAGCGTGCGTCGAAGCTCCGCGATCAGCTCGCCGGGGTGGAACGCCGGATCCGGGTCCGCACCGAGACCCTGGCGCGTCAGCTCGACCGGGTGCTCGGGGTCCTCGACGACCTCGGCTACGTCCAGGACTGGTCGATCACGGACAAGGGCCGCCGGCTGACGCGCATCTACGGGGAGGGTGATCTCCTGGTGGGTGAAGCGCTCGACGCGGGACTCCTGGACCTCTTGACCCCGGCGGAGATCGCGGCGCTCATCAGCGCCGTCGTGTACGAGGCCAGGGAGCGGCATCCGCTCACCGGGCGGATGCCGACCGGCCCGGCGGCTGACGCCTACGAGCGGCTGCAGCGTCTGTGGCGGCAGGTCCGTCGCGCCGAGGACGCCCACCAGGTCCAGCTCTGCCGTGAGCTGGAACCAGGTTTCGCCGAGTCGATATTCCACTGGGCCGAGGGCAAGCCGCTCGAGGACCTGCTCGAGGAGACCGAGATGGCGCCGGGGGACTTCGTCCGCAACTGCAAGCAGCTCCTCGACCTGCTCCGCCAGGTTGAGGACGTGGCCGGGGGACCCACCGCCGCGAAGGTCGGGCAGGCGCGTGCTGCCATCGCGCGCGGCGTCGTCGCCTACACGGGCGTCTCGCTACGATGACGCGGCGATGACGAGTCCGTTCGGGAGCCTGGCCGTGATCGCGGACCTGCGGGCAGGACCTCGGCTCGACGACGTCGAACGGGCCCTCACGTCGCGGGGTCTCACGTACCGGCTCCAGGTGAGCGACGACGCCGACCACGCGTCACGGCTGGCGGGCGCGGCGCTGGACGAGGGCTACCGCTACCTGGCCGCGGTGGGAGACGACCGGACGGTCCAAGACGTCGTGAACGGCATGTTCCGC
>CAZZND010000120.1:0-1821 GCA_964655465.1 uncultured Actinomycetes bacterium | reverse complement strand
GGGCTGCGGGCCGGCGATCTGATCGTCGCCATCGACGGCCGGCCCGTGGTGGAGGACCCCGTCCTCGCGGTGGTCCCCGCGCTCGGTCCCTGCGACCTCATGCGGACCTTCGGCCTGCCCGACGACGTCGACGCATCGATCGGCCACCTCACGGGTGACACGACCTACCCCTTCGACGTGATGAAGGTGGCGGTGACCGATCCGACGGGGGAGCGGCGGATCCGCTACGGCACGAACCTCGCCCAGGTCGGTCTCCACGCCGCGGCGGCTGTGCGTGCGACCCGCATGCCCGGATGGCTCGGGGGGTCCCGCCGGTTCCTGGGTTTCTGGAGCGCGTACGCGACCCAGCGCGTCCGCGACGTCACGCTGGGCGTGGACACGCGCGAGCACCACCTGCGGACGTGGAGCGTCGTGGTCGGCAACGGACAGTTCATCGACGGTGGGATCCGTCTGTCGCCACGGTCCTACCCGGGCGACGGCGTGCTGGACGCCCTGGCGTTCATCGGACCCAAATCACAGGCCTATCGCCTGCTCCCGCGGATCTTCCGCCACGGCGATCACATCCCCGACGACGGCATCAAGGAGCTCCGCGCGCGGATCAAGGTGAGCGTCGACGTGGACCGGCCGATGCCGGTGGTCGTGGACGGCGTCTGGTTCGGCACGACGCCGGTGACGTTCCAGGTCGTGCCCCAACCCATCCTGTTGAAGCTGTGAGCGCCGAGCGGTACCTGCGCCGGATCGCGGCGACCATCGAGCGGGCGGCGGCGGCGGGTCTGGACGCAGTTGTCGTCGCGCCTTCGCCCGACCTCGCGTACCTGATCGGATACGACCCCATGCCGTTCGAGCGGCCGACCCTGCTGATCCTGCGCCCGGGCCGCGAGCCTACGCTGCTGGTCCCTCGGTTGGAACAGCCACTGGCCGCCGCGTCGCCGGTCGGGTCGTCGCTCGCGATGGCCGGATGGGTCGACGGCGTGGACCCGTACGCCGAGGCTGCGCGGCTCCTCCCGGCGGCCGGACGCGTCGCCGTTGCCGATCGGACGTTGGCCTCCCACATCCTGGGCCTCCAGTCCGTGACCCCCGGTCTGTCGTGGTCCTCGGCGTCGCCCGTCATCGGGGCGCTCCGCGCGGTGAAGGACCCCGACGAGCTCGACGCGCTCCGCCGGGCCGGCGCGGCCGCTGACGCGACCTTCGCCGATATCGTCGGACTGCCCTTCGCCGGGCGCACCGAGCGGGACGTGGCGGTCGACCTGGCTCGGCTCCTGGTCGAGCATGGCCACGCGAGCGCCGAGTTCACGATCGTCGCCTCAGGACCGAACAGCGCCTCGCCGCATCACGAACCGGGCGACCGCACGATCACCGCCGGCGACATGGTGGTGCTGGACTTCGGCGGGTCCCTCGACGGGTACTGCAGCGATACGACGCGGACCGTCGTCGTCGGCGAGCCGACGGCCGACCAGGAGCGGGTCCACGGTGTGGTGCACGAGGCCCAGCGGGCGGGCGTCGCCGCCGTGCAGCCTGGCGTCGCCATCGATGAGGTCGACCGCGCCGCCCGCCGGGTCATCGACGAGGCGGGCTACGGGGACCGGTTCATCCACCGGACCGGTCACGGCATCGGGATGGAGGTGCACGAGCCTCCGTATGCCGTCGAAGGGGACGGGACGATGCTCCGGGCCGGGATGACGTTCAGCGTCGAGCCGGGGATCTACCTGGACGGGAACTTCGGCGTCAGGATCGAGGACATCGTCGCCGTGACCGGCGACGGCGTCGAGGAGCTCAACCGGTCGCCGCGCGAGCTCGCGCGGGTCTCCTGAGCTACCGAGG
>CAZZND010000119.1:0-8404 GCA_964655465.1 uncultured Actinomycetes bacterium | reverse complement strand
GTCGGCGAGTCCTACGCGACCGACGATGTCTTGCCGCGGATGGCGGCCGTCCTCGGGACCGCCGTGGGCGCCGAACGCGCCGACGTGTGGCTCGACACGCCTGCCGGTCTAAGCCATGTCGCCGGATGGCCGGACGACACCGCCCTCGACAGCCCCGGCGACGACCCCGTGCCGGTCCTCTACCAAGGTGACCGGCTCGGCACGCTCTCGGTCATCATGCCCGCAGCCGACCCGATGAACGACGCGAAACGACGGTTGATGGCGGACCTCGCCGCGCAGGCCGGCCCGGTGCTGCGGAACGTCAGGCTGGTCGAGGACCTCCGCGAGTCGCGGCGGCGGATCGTGACGGCCCAGGACGAACGGGCGCGCAAGCTCGAGCGCGATATCCACGACGGGGTGCAACAGCAGCTCGTGGCTTTCACGGTCAAGCTCCGGCTGGCCGATCAACTCCTCGATCGCGACCCCGGGAGAGCACACGAGGCACTGCAGGCCCTCCAAGGCGACGCCACGCAGACCTTGGACGACCTCCGAGACCTGGCGCGCGGCATCTATCCACCCTTGTTGGCCGATAAGGGGCTCGTCGCTGCGGTCGAAGCGCAGGCCAGGCGAGCGATCGCGCCGATCGAGATCCGCGCCGGCGATATCGGCCGCCTCGGACGCGACGAGGAAGCATCGGTCTACTTCTGCGTGCTCGAGGCGCTGAATAATGTCGCGAAGTACGCCGAAGCCACACACGTCACCATCACGCTCTCCCGTTCGGATGGCCGTGCCATGTTCTCGATCGCGGACGACGGGCGGGGATTCGACGTGCCAGCTTCGACGGGCGGAACCGGCCTGCAGGGGATGCGAGATCGCCTCGACTCGGTCGGCGGAGAGCTTCGGATCGAGAGCATGCCCACTCGGGGCACCGTCGTTTCGGGCACCGTGCCCGTCAGTCAGGGTCCGTAGCGTCCGGCGCGTCGCGCCGGGCAGCCGGCAGAGCGCCCGACACCTTCGTCCCGCGGCCCGGTGCCGACTCCACGCGGAGGGTTCCGCCCAGCGCTCCGAGACGGTCGAGCATGTTGGTGAATCCCGCCCCCATCCCCTTGCCATGCACGTCGAAGCCGGATCCATCATCGCTCACGGTGAATACCAGTGCGTCGTCGTCCTCGTGGACCTCGATCTCGATCGTCGCCGTCTGGCCGGCGTACTTGGCGGCGTTCTGCAGGGCCTCGAGCGAACAGAAATAGACGGTGGCTTCCGCCTCGGCGAGGTAGCGGCCGAGGCCTTCGGCCCGCACGGTGGTGGCGAGCGTCGACCGTCGAGCCGCCGACTCCAGGGCTGCGCGCAGCCCCTGATCGGCGAGCACCGGTGGATAGATCCCGTGCGCCAGGTCTCGCATCTCCTGCAGCGCGTCGTCAACCGCGCCGCCGAGCTCATCGAGGAGTGCGGCAGCTTTCGGTGGATCGCGATCGAGCAGCGTCCGCGCCAGCTTGACCTTGATGCCGAGCGCCACCACATGTTGCTGCGCGCCGTCGTGCAGGTTCCGCTCGATCTCGCGACGCGCCTGGTCGGCCGCGGTCACGATCCTCGTCCGCGACGCCCGGATCTCGTCGGCCTGGCGCCGCACCTCGTCGAGTGAAGCCTGGAGCGCCGAGTCCAGCTGCGCGTTGTGAAGCGCGACGCCGAGCTGCCGTGCGATCTCGACGACGGCTCGCTCCTCGTCGGGCGTGAACGGATCGGCCGTGACGGGACGTTCGACGACGACCACGCCCTGGAGCTCGCCAGCGCTCGCCATGGGCGCTAGGCGAACGTAGGCGTCCTCGCGTCCCTCGAGCATCGGGGGCAGCCACACCTGCATCCACCCATGGCCCGAAAGTCCCGCCTGGATCACCGCCGCGGGCGCGACACCGGACAGCGGAACCGGGCTCCGCCGGAGGTCCGGGTCCCCCAACCAGGGCTGGAGGACATCGCCGGACAACCGCCAGATCTCGACGGCGCGAACGTGCAACGACGAGCGCATCGTCTCGGCCGCCTGGAGGACGAGCTCGTCCAACGGGATCGCCCGCGACATGCGCGACGTGAAGCCACGCGCCAGATCGTCTGCCGACATCCGATCGCGGTGGAACGCGCGGAGCAACCAGGAGGCGATCCGCGGCTGGAGCCACCGCAGGAGCAGTGCTGCCGCGGTCCCGCCCGCCAGGGCGGCGGCGATCCACAGCCGGCGGTCTTCCTCGGGCATCTCACCGGTGATCAGGACCATCGTCGCGCCCGCCGCTGCGAGGCCGATCACCAGCGCCACGATCCAGGAGACCGTCACGATCAAACGACGCCCGCTCATCAGGTCACTCCGCCCGCAGGACCTGCGCCGGCTTCGTCCGCCTGGCCGCGATCGCGGGGCCGGTGGCGACCAGTAAAGCGGCCAGCAGCAGCACCGGCGCGAGGAGCAGCACGGACCCGATCGGCACGACGGGCACCGGGATCACCCCCATCCCGTCGGCGAGCATGTTCCACCCGAACCGCCCGATCACGAGCCCCAACGGGGTGCCGAGCATGAATCCGACCGCAGCCAACGTGGACGCTTGCCACCCGATGGTTCCCATGACCTGCCGGCCGCGGAACCCGAGCGTCCGAAGGACGGCGACGTCGCGCCGGCGCACGCGTGCCGATGTGATCAGCACGTGGGCCAGCGTGACGAGCGCTGCGACCGAGAACAGCAACGACGCGTAGAACGGGATGCGCCCGTACCGGCTCGCGTCCTGCACCGTGGTCCCGAAGTTCTCGACGTCCCCCTCGGCTACCCCTGCATCGATCTCGTTGAGCGTCTCGTTCAGCCTATCGAGCACGTCGGGCACGGAGGCACCCGGCGCGTAGTTGCCGGCGGCGAGCTCGATCCAGGCCGACTCGGGATAGAAGCCCTTCAAAGCGTCCATCGAGATCCCGGCACCTTCGCCGAGCCCTGGGCCGAAGCCGAAATCGGGGAAGACCGGCACGCCGACCACCGTCATGTCCACCGAGGTATCGCCGACGCGCGCCGTGACGGTCTCCCCGACCGACGCGCCGAGATCATCGAGGGTATGCGCCGCGAGCGCGATCTCATCGGGTGATGAGGGCCATCGTCCCTCGGTCATGGTCGGGAACGCCCCGTCACCCCGCACGGCCTCCATGCCCCACACGTTGATCTCGAGGGCCCGCCCGTTCGACCCCGTCAGGCTGGCGGTCTGCTGGAAATTCCCGACCGAGAGATCGGCCAAACCCTGTTCCTCCAGGATCGCGGGAAGCGCGACATCCTCGAACACGCCTTCCCCGAAGGGGAAGCCGGTCGCGAACTCGAAATCGACGCCCCACAGGCGGGGTGTGGCCGTGAAATGTTCCATGCTCGCGGCGAAGACCAACCCACCGACCGCCGCCGCCACCGCGAGCACGAGCGCGACCATGGTGCTGCGAACGGGCGCCGCCGACCGTCCGTGACCGGTCTCCAGCGCCATCCGAGTACCGACCAGCGCGGGCACGGGCAGGCGTAACCGAGCAACGGCCCTAGCGACGGCAGAGGGTCGATCCGAACCCGGATGTTCGACGGTAC
This sequence comes from uncultured Actinomycetes bacterium, assembly GCA_964655465.1. GTDB lineage: Bacteria > Actinomycetota > UBA4738 > UBA4738 > HRBIN12 > AC-51. The sequence continues at coordinate 4,842 of CAZZND010000119.1, read as the reverse complement.
CGCCGACACCCCCGTGGGCTCCCGAGAGGCGCCAGGCCGTGAACGCGGTCACGACGATCGGCACGAGCGCGACAACACCTGCCCACAGCAACACCGTGCCGGCGTCGAACGCTCGCCCGGCCTCCGGCTCATAGCCACTGGCGAGGCCGAACGGGAACAGGGACGAGACGAGATACGAGCCCGCGATAGCCATGCTGGCGCCGGTGATGCCAACGAGTCCCGGTGCGACCAGCGCCCCGGTCATGACCTGACGCCTGGTCATCCCCAGCGATCGAAGGATGGGGTCATCGTCACCGCCGAGGGCCGTTCGTCGCACCAGGGTCTGGGCGACGACCAGCAAGCCGGTGATCGCCAGGAACAGCGCGACGATCCGCGACACCAATGCCGGGAACCGCGCGCTCCGTCGGGCGAACTCGGCTTCGGTCAAAGCATCGATGGCGAACGTGTCCGGGTCGATCGCGCGGACCTCTCGGAGGAAGGGCTCGACGTCGTCGATGCCGCCGCGGAGCCGGTACCCCCCGACGAGCGCCCGGAACGCGCCGGGGTTGTCGAGTCCGAACGCCGCCGGAGCCACGATGTCGCTCGAACCGCCGCCCGTGTAGAACCACGGCACCACCAAGCCGACCACCTCGGGAGACGACTCGATGAAGGCGTCGGCCGGTGGCTCGAACGTGGGATCCCCGAACTCCTCCAAGAACTCATCGCTGAACAGGGTGATACGGATCTCATCCCCGATCTCGGCCGGCTTGTCGGAGTCGCCGGCCCATGACACGGCGACCTCGTCGGGGCCTGTAGGCATCCGGCCCTCGATGACCTTCAAGGTGAAAGGGCTGTCGTCGGGCACGACGAGAACGTTCGCCTCAGGGTCGCCCTCGAAGAAGAGTGGGTCTCCGTCGCTCGCGAACGCCTGACCGTTCAGGAACTCGATGGTCGACCATCCCTCGACCATGTCGAGATCGGCTGCCTCGGCTAGGTCCACGCCTCCCGGCCCGAAGAACCCCGCTTCGAACAACGCGACCTCGGGTGGGCGATACAACTCTCGATACCTGTCATAGGCCGACTCGATCCGGGCGGCGCCGGCCAGGCAGGCGATGACACCGGCCCCGACCACACCCAGGAACAGCGCCAGGACCACCACCGACAGCGGGCGGGCACGGAGATCCGCGCGCGCCCGCATCTGAACCGCGCTCACGGAGACTCCCCTTCGAGGACGCCGAACACCCCACCGACCGGGGCGGCTTCTCCTGTGCCTTCGTCGATCCGACCGTCACGCATCCGAACGATCCGGTCGGCCGCCTCAGCCACGTGGTCGGCGTGGGTCACGAGCACGATCGTCTGTCCGGATGCGTGGAGGCGCCGGAACAGCTCCAGAACCTCGTCGCCTCCCGTGGAATCCAGTGAACCGGTCGGCTCGTCGGCCAGCAGCAGGGTCGGCTCGTTGGCGAGTGCTCGTGCGATAGAGAGCCGCTGGCGTTGACCGCCGGACAGGACGCCAGGCGCCTTCTCGGCCTTGTCCGCGATGCCGAGTAGGTCTAGCAGGTCGCGCGCACGCGTCTCGGCGGCCCTCCGTGACCTGCCAGCTACCACCGCGGGCAGCGTGACGTTCTCGAGCACGGTCATGCCCTCGAGCAGGTTGAAGAACTGGAACACGATGCCGATGTGGCGCCGTCGCATCACGGCCAGGTCGTCCTCCGATAGCCCTTCGAGAGACTGCTCTCCGACCGCGATCGTGCCGTCGGTCGGCACGTCCAGACCCGCGATGAGGTTGAGGAGCGTGGATTTCCCACATCCGGACGGGCCCATGATCGCGACGAACTCGCCGGTGCCGACGGTGAGATCCAGTCCTCGCAGGGCACGGACGGGGATCTGTTCGTCCTCGGTCGATTCGAAGGTCTTGCGCACACCGACGGCCTGCAGCGCGGCTGTGAGGGAAGCATCCATGGGTCGAAGGTTACGGCGCCTCGCAGGGGTTGCCGATGGCGTGAACACCACACCTGCCGGTGTGGGCAGCACCCTTCATGAGATGGTCGCTGCCACCCAGGCTTCCTCGAGACGGTCGGGACCGAACGCCGACTTGGGGACGTAGGAGGAGGCGCCGCACTCGGCCGCGCGGGGGGCGTACTCGGCCTCTTCGTAGGTGGAGAGCAAGAGCACCACCGGGGGACCGTCCGCCGCCAGGATCTGGCGGGTCGCCTCGAGACCGTCGATCCCCGGCAGGTTCACGTCCATCAGGACCAGGTCGGGACCCAGTTCGGCGGCCATCGTGACGCCGTCCTCACCGGTCTCGGCCTCGCCGACGACCTCGAAGCCGTCCGTGACGTCAACGACCATGCGAGCGGCGAGCCGGAAGGGCTCTTGGTCATCGACGATGAGGACGCGGACGGACATGGCGGTCACGTTCAAGCGTGGCAGAGGCTCGGTGCCGTGCCAGTAGTGGCAGCACCACTCTTGGTGCGCCCTTGGGACCGCGGGGCTACGGGGCCGAAGGATCCTCGTGGAACCGCTCGTCCGAGCGGGAGCCAGGCTTCTTGGCGGCGGCCGTACGGGCGAGCCTCGCGCGCAGATCGCCGGGGTCGGTTGTCGGCGCACCGGCCCCGATCGGCTCCACCAGTCGCTCGAGCACGTCCAGCACCTGCGCGTCGTGACGCTCCACGTCGTCGGACTCCGGGACCTTCACGACCTCAGCAGCCGGCTTGCGGCCACGGGCGGGTCGCGCTTTGACGACCTCGGTCTCCGGCAGCAAGACGAAGCCCATGGAGTCGTCCGCCGCGCCGACCGGCTTGGGGTCGGCGACCTTGACCGGTTCGGGCTCGGGCCTGACCGGCCGGGGCTCGGGCGCCGGCTTCGCCGCCTTGACGGGCTCGGGCTCGGCGGCCTCGATCGGCTCGGGCTCAGGCGCTCGATCGGGGATCCGCATCACGGGAACGACTGGCACCGGCGCGGGTGCCGGCATGCCTGCCGGCGCTGCAGGCGCGATCTCGGGCCGCGGGATCGCCGTGGTCGCGGTCGCGGCACTCATGGAGTGGGCCGACAGGGCGCGCTGGAGCTCACCTTCGAGGCGGAGCTTCGTCGCCTCGAGCTCCTGCAACCGCTCCTGCTGCGATCCGATGCGCCCGCGCGCGTACGCACCGGCCTGGCGGAGCTCGGTGGCCTCGTCGACGCCGAGGACGGCCATGCCTTCGGGGACAGAGGTCGGGTAGAACTTCACTCCGGCCCCGACGGGCGCGACGGGGGTCCGCATCGACAAGATGGCGAGGCCGAGCACGAGAAGCCCAGCGCCCCCGAGCGCCAGCTGGTAGCCCGCCCAGGTGCCGCGGACGTCCTGCAAGAGGGTGTCGTCGTCGTACTCGATCTCGGTGATCGCCGCGGTTTGCGACGGGAGCGTGACGTAGACCCGTAGACGAGGCGACGCCGGCTCGCCCGTCGGCGTGCTCGCGGTCTGCTCACTCACCGGCTGCCCGGGTGCCGCGCCGGCGGACCGGATGGACGGATCGTTGAGTGCGGCCTGCGACCCAACCTCGTCGCGACCCGACGTGGAGTAGAGCAGGGTCCCGTCGAGGGCCCAGAGCCGGATGGCGCCCACCGACGCGTCCTCGCTCAGGATCTGATCCTCGAGCGCGGCGGTCGTGGCGTCGGCCGTGGCCTCATCGACCGTGGCGGTGACGCCGGCCACCAACGGGTCGACGACCTGAGTGACGATCAGCACCGCCCGCGCGGCGGCGTCCTCGCGCCTCTGGTCGACGGCCCGGTTCTGGCCGGGGAAGGTCAGCACGAAGCCGACCACGAGCAGCATGGCCAGCGGCCACCAGACCTTGGCGCTCGCTTCATCTCGAGTGAATCGGTCTACAGGGTTCATACGCGGCCCTCCCAGACCGGCCCAACAGCCGCACGTTACCTGATCCTGTGTAGGAACGCACCCGGTCGAAAGACCCGGCTCATGCGGCGTTGGTCGCAAGCCGAAGGAAGGCTCGTTCGAGGGCCAGGCGAGCGTTCAGGTTGCCGTCGGCCGCCAGATCGGAGCGCGCCTGCTCGAAGGCGGCGAGCGCGGCCGCCGCGCGGGCGAACGGCATCGGGGCGTCGTCCCCAAGGTCGAGGTTCATGCGCAGGTCCGCCTCGATGCCGGCCGACATCGCGAGGTGATCGCGCACGATCGATGAGGCCGCCATCAGCACCCGGTCGATGTGCTCTCGCTCCGCGCGGCGTGTGCGCCGTTCGAACCTCGTCTCGATCCGGCGGACCGCCCCGCGGTACGCGTCTTCGGGGCGCCCTTTCGCGTCGAGGAACGGGGCGAGCTCGGTGTCGACCTCGCCCCGAAGACCCTTCTTGTACACGTTCGCGGCGCCCACCACGATGTCGGCCGCACGCAGGGCGCCGCGGGCGCCGCCGGTGGCTGCTTCGAGGGCTTCGAGGGCCGTTCCGCGGAACGCGAGCCCATCGGGCGAGGACGCGATGCGCCGGGCGCGCCCGAGGTTACCCCCGGCCAGCCGCGCCGCGAGCGCGGCCCGTACAGGCTCCACCCCTTCGGCTCGGAGCTGATCCACCACGAACGACTCGGTGAGTGCCGAGAACGTGACGACGTGGCACCGGCTGATGACGGTCGCCGGCAGCTCGTCGGCCCGCGCGGACTGCAGCAGGAACACGGAGTCGGGCGGCGGCTCCTCGAGCACCTTCAGCAGGGTATCCGCGGCCGCGGGCGAGAGGCGGTCGGCTTCGCGGATCCAGAACACCTTGCGCCCCGGCTCGGGGGCCGTGCGCGAGGCCGGCGTCCAGACCTCATCGCGGATCGTGTCGACGTGGATGTCCCGGCCCTCGGGCTCGACCACGAACTCGTTCGGATGATGG
>CAZZND010000118.1:0-8532 GCA_964655465.1 uncultured Actinomycetes bacterium | reverse complement strand
AGGATGCGCACGAGGTACAGCTATGCCGGGAGCTGGAGCCGGGCTTCGCGGCACCTGTCCTCGCCTGGGCGGAGGGCGCCGCGCTCGAGGACCTGCTCGAGGAGACCGAGATGGCTCCCGGAGACTTCGTACGGAACTGCAAGCAGCTGATGGACCTGCTGCGCCAGATCGAGGAAGTGGCGGACCCGGGCGTGGCGGCGGTGATCCGCGAGGCGCGAACCCTCGTCTCGCATGGCGTCGTCGGCTACACGGGCGTCTCGATACGATGAGCGCCCGATGAGCGTCGCGACCAGCCCCTTCGGCCCACTCGCGGTCCTGCTCGACCCCCGGGCCGGCGACCCGGCGGTCGCGACCGAGGTCGAGCGCGCGCTTGATGCGCGGGGCCTCAGCTATCGGCTGCAGGTGGGGGAGACGTCGGCGGAGTTGACCCGGCTGAGCCGGGCGGCGCTCGACGAGGGCTACCGGTTCGTCGCCGCCGTGGGCGACGACGCCACCGTGCAGGACGTGGTCAACGGGATGTTCCGCGACGGGCGCCCGATCGTAGCCGAGCCGGTCCTCGGGGTGGTCGCCGCCGGCGGGTGCGACCTGTCGTTGAGCTTCGGGCTGCCGCGCGACGTGGCCGGAGCGGTTGGACACCTGGCCGGCGACAACACCTACCCCTTCGACGTGATGAAGATCGCGGTGACGGGGCCCGGCGGTGAGCGGGTGATCCGGTATGCCCACAACATGGCGGCGGTCGGTTTCCACGCGGCGGCCACGATCGCGAGCGGCGGCGGGAAGCACACGAACCTCGGTCGCTTCCTCGGCTTCTGGCGCGCCTATCTACGCAGCAGCGCCCAGCCGCTCACGATCGGCACGGATCGAAAGACGATCGAGACGCGGGCCTGGAGCGTCGTCATCGGCAACGGGCAGTTCGCCGACGGCGGCATCCGGTTGTCGCCGCGCTCGTTTCCGGGCGACGGCGTGCTCGACGCGCTCGTGTTCACCGGTCCGAAGTCCGACGCGTACCGGATGCTGCCGCGGATCTTCCGCCACGGCGATCACCTGCCGGACCCGCACATCACCGAGCTGCGCGCGAAGCTCAAGATCGACGTGCGTTCGCCGAAGGCGCTGCCGGTGATGGCAGACGGACGGGCGCTCGGCACGACGCCGGTAACGTTCCAGGTCGTGCCACACCAGATCCTGCTGAAAGTGTGAGCGTGCGCGCGGATCATGGTCGCCGACTCGCCGCCGCCGCGGAGCTCCTCGCGGTCGAGGGGCTCGACGCGTTGATCGTCGCGCCGTCCCCCGATCTCGCATACCTGACCGGGTACGAGCCCATGCCGCTGGAACGGGCGACCCTGCTCATGGTCGTGCCCGACACGGCGCCTCGACTCGTGGTGCCGATGCTCGAGCGACCGCTCGCTCTCGATGCGCCGGGCGCGGGTGCGCTCGCGGTCTCGGGCTGGCGCGACGGCGAGGATCCCTACGAGGTCGTCGCGGGATGGCTGCCGCCCGGGGGTCGCGTCGCCGTCGGCGATCGCCTCTGGGGCGTGCACCTCCTGGCGCTCCAAGCGGCCGCGCCGGGACGGACGTGGGCATCGGCGCGACCGGTCGTGGGAACCCTTCGCGCCCGCAAGGACGCGGCGGAGCTCGATGCGCTCCGCCGGGCCGGCGCCTCGGCCGATGCTGCGCTGGGAGATCTCCTCCAGATGCCGCTCGCGCATCGTCGCGAGCGCGACGTCGCGGCCGACCTCACCGAGCTGCTCCTGGCCCACGGGCACGAGCGCGTCGACTTCACGATCGTTGCCTCCGGACCGAACGCGGCCTCACCGCATCACGAGCCCGGCGACCGGGTGCTCACGCCGCGCGATGCGCTGGTCCTGGACTTCGGCGGCGTCCTCGACGGGTACTGCAGCGACACGACCCGCACCCTGGCGGTGGGGGAGCCCGCTCGCGAACTGATCGAGGTGCACGACGTGGTGCGGGAGGCGCAAGCGGCCGCCCGGGCCACGGTCCGGCCCGGCATCCAGATCCGCGAGGTCGATCGCGCGGCGCGGGCCGTGATCGATGCGGCCGGATACGGCGAGCGGTTCTTCCACCGGACCGGCCACGGCATCGGGATCGAGGTGCACGAGCCACCGTACGCGGACGAGGACGACGACACGGTGCTGGTGCCCGGGATGACCTTCAGCGTGGAGCCCGGGATCTACCTCGACGGCCTGCTGGGCGTGCGGATCGAGGACATCGTCGCCGTCACCGACGACGGGGTCGAGGAGCTCAACCGGTCACCGCGCGACCTGCTCGTCGTCGAGTGAGCCTCAGTCGCGGGGCCGGATCTTCGTACCGTCGGCCGTGTCCATGACCTCGAGCCCCATCGCGGCGAGCTCATCACGGATCCGATCCGACGTGGCGAAGTCCTTGACGGCTCGCGCCCCGTCGCGCTCGGTGACCAGCGCCCGCATCTCGCTCGAGGGCTCCCATCCCGCCATGGCCTCCCGGTGGAGGTCCAGGCCGAGCACAGCGTCCCAGGAAGTCAGGAGCGCGTACTTCTGGTCGTCGGGCACGTCGGCGCTCGAGACGAGCTCGTTGACGATCACGACGGCACTGGGCATCGCGAGATCGTCGGCCAAGGCGTCACGGAACCTGCCGTCGAACGCGGCGGCGTCCCCGCCAAGCTCGTTCGCTGCCGGAGCCCACTCGGCCATGCGACGCCGGAGCTGCCTCACCCGCTGATCGGCCGTGGCCATCGCGTCCCACGTGAAGTCCATCTCGGAGCGGTACTGCGTCTGGAAGCACAGCCAGCGGAAGCTCAGCGGGTCGAAACCCCGATCGAGGAGGTCGCGGACCAGGACCACGTTGCCCGTGGACTTCGCGATCTTCTGCCCGGACTGGCGGAGGTGGCCGGCGTGGACCCAGATCGAGACGACCTGGTGTCCGACGGCGCCCTCGGACTGCGCGATCTCGTCCTCGTGGTGCGGGAACCGCAGGTCGGTGCCGCCCGTGTGGATGTCGAAGCGTTCGCCCAGGTACTTCATCGACATCGCCGAGCATTCGATGTGCCACCCGGGGAACCCCTCGCCCCACGGGCTCGACCACTTCATGACGCGGCCGGGACCGGCGGCCTTCCAGAGGGCGAAGTCGGCAGGGTTCCGCTTGCGGGGGTCGGTCTCGAGGTCGCGATGCCCCTCACGGAGGTTCTCCAGGGTGTTGCCCGAGAGCTTGCCGTAGCCCTCGAAGCTGGCGACGTCGTAGTAGACCGACCCGTTGTCGACCACGTAGGCGTGACCCGCCTCGACCAACGCCGCCGTCAGCTCGATCATCTCCTGGATGTGCTCGGTGGCCTTCGGGTAGCGATCGGCGGGGTGGATCCCAAGGGCCGCGGCGTCCTCGAACACCGCGGCCGTGTACTTCTCGGCGATCTGGACGGGCGAGAGCCCTTCGTCTTCCATCGCGAGCTGCATCTTGTCGACGGCCTCAACGGAAGACTCATCTGTCATGTGGCCCACGTCGGTGATGTTCATCACCTCGGTGACTCGGAGGCCCTCGAACGCGAGCGCTCGCCGGATCAGGTCGTAGAGCATGAAGCTCCGGAGGTTGCCCAGGTGGGCGTACCGGTAGACGGTCGGGCCGCACGCGTACATCGTGACGTGCCCCGCCTCGAGGGGAACGACGTCTTCGACCCGACGGGTCAGCGAGTTGAACAACCGCATCGGCACAGGATAGTCGGCGTCGCGAGCAACGCCGGGACGCCTCAGGGGCGCACGGGGCGTCCCTCGTAGGGGATCGAGAGCACGATCGTCGTTCTCGTGGCGACCCCCGCCTTCTCGCGGAGGCGTCGGATCAGGTCCTCCAGATCGCTCGTGCTGCGGGTACGCACCTTGAGGACGTAGTTCGCTTCGCCGGCGACGCTCAGGCAGTCCTCCACCTCGCCGAAGTCGCCTAGGCGCTCGGGGAGATCGTCGGGCTGTTGGGGGTCCAGGGGTGTGACGGCGATCAACGCCGTCACCATCAATCCGATCGCCTCGGGGTCGACGATGGCCCGGTAGCCACGGATCGTGCCCGATGACTCGAGCTTACGGACGCGCTCGTGCACCGAGGATGCGGACAACCCGACCCGCGCGGCGACGTCGGCGTACGTGGCGCGCGCGTCATCCTGCAGACACGCGATGATCGCGAGATCCCGGTCGTCGAGCACGCGCACATCCTAGGGGTTCGGCGTGCCGCGGGGGAGACAGACATCCCCCGATCCGGGGATCGCTTCGCGGCCATGCGTGTGGTCTCATCTCGTGACCTTGCCTCCCTCGGGCGATCGAAGGGAGGACGGGTGCGCCTCGAACGGTGGACCTCGCCGTCGGGCAGGAACCGCTGGCTCACGCGGCTCGACCCGCGGGAAGCGCATTCCTACGCCCTGGCCGTCTCCGCCGCGTTGCCACGACCGGAGCACGGCCCTCGGTCCTTCGCCGTGCCCGCCAGGCCCGGGCGGCCGTGGCGGGTGGCTCGGCTCGCATGGCGACGGGCGGTGGCGAGTGAGCTGGCCGATGCCGAGCTGGTGATCGTGAGCGATGTGGCCGACTGCTATCCCTCGATCGGCGAGACGGCCATCCGTATGGCGGCGGTCCGTGCCGGCGGCGACGCCGGACCGCTGCTGGCGCACCTGGCGCGGATGGGCGCCGCCGGGGTCCGCGGCGTGCCGGTCGGCCCCTCGCCGTCGGTCTCGGTGGCCGAAGCCGTCCTGTCGATCGCCGATGTGCGAGCGCGTGCGGCCGGGGTCGCCCCGATCCGCTGGGTGGACGACGTGGTGTTCGCCGGAGATCGCGACGCGGTCCTTCGTGCTGCCCGCGACTGGACGAGCACACTGCACGAGCTGGGCCTCCGCGAGAACGAGGCGAAGCGGCGTTCCTTCCGGCCGCAGACGGATGGGGGAATCGCCCTCATCGGGCCGCCCTCCTTCGCGGGTCGCATCCCCCGTGGCATCATCCGCAGGTCGTGAGGACCCTGTTCCGTGCCGCGCGCATCCACACCCTTGGGCATCCCCCGCTGGGGGAGTGGGTGTTGGTCGATGACCGACACGTCCAGCGGGTGGGCTCCGGCGACCCGCCGGCGGCGGACCGGGTGGTCGAGCTGCCGGGGTGCACCATCGTGCCGGGCTTCATCGACGCCCATGTGCATCTGACCAGTACCGGAGCCGCGATGGCCAACGAGGACGTCGCGGCCGCCGCGTCGCGCCGGGAGCTTCTCGAGATCGCCGGCGGGCGCGCTGCCGACGAGACCGAGCGTGTCATCGCGCTGCAGGGGTACGACGAGACGCGCTGGGACGACCCGACCCTGCCGACGCTGGCGGAGCTGGATGCGGTCACCAGCGATCCCCTCGTGATCAAGCGCACCGACGGGCACGTGGCCCTCGTGAATTCGGCTGCGCTGACCTTCGCGGAGGCTTTGGACACCCCAGGGGTCGATCGCGACCCCGACGGCCGCCCCACGGGCCTGGTCACACAGGCGGCCAACCGAGAGGTCGGACTGTGGGTCGCGTCCTCGCGGACCGTCCACCGCATCGAGGAACTCCAGTTGCTCGGCGCCGGCATCGCCGCGACCAGGGGCGTCACCTCGGTGCACGAGATGGCGCTGCCGCATGAGTTCGGGATGCGCGACGTGGAGGTCCTGCTGACGCACCGCGGGCGGCTGCCGGTGTCGGTCGAGGTCGTGCTCGGCACGATGGATGTACCCAAGGCTGCCGAACTCGGTCTCGGCGCGATCGGGGGGGACCTCGCCGTGGACGGCTCGATCGGGGCCCGGACCGCGGCGCTGTCCGCCCCCTACGAGGACCGGGCAGACGCCGGCGTCACCTACTTCGACGACGAGGTGCTCGAGGGGTTCTTCCACGACGGGCACGAGGCGGGACTGCAGGTGGGCATGCATGCGATCGGCGATCGTGCGATCGAGCAGGTGCTCACGGCGTGGGAACACGTCTCCCACCGGCTGGACTCCCGCGAACGCCGTCACTTCCGCGCGCGCCGGCATCGGATCGAGCATTTCGAGATGCCGAGCGACGAGCACGTGGAGCGGGCGGCGATGCTCGGTCTCGCGGTCTCGATGCAGCCGACCTTCGACCTCCAGTGGGGACAGCCCGGCGGCCTCTACGCCCAGGGCCTCGGTCCCGAGCGGGCGCACGCGATGAACCCCGTGCGACTCCTGCTCGACCGTGGTGTGGTCGTCGGGGTCGGATCCGATGCGCCAGTGGTCCCGATGGACCCCTGGCTCACGATCCACGCGCTCGAGCACCACCACGACGCCGCACAACGGTTGTCGCGTGGCGAGGCGATCCGGCTCCACACGCGGGGCAGCGCCCGGCTGGCGCACCAGGAGGAGAAGAAGGGCGTCCTCGAGCCCGGCATGCATGCGGACCTCGCCGCCTATGACGTCGACCCGTTGGAGGTGGAGGATGTCCGATCGTTGCGGCCGGTCATGACCGTGTCCCTCGGACGGGAGGTTTGGCTCGCGTGAGGGCGTTCTTGTCACACTTTCTGCGCGCTCGCGCTTGACCGATGCGGGCGACCTTGGCTACCGTGCGCGATGCGTCGCCGCCCCGGCGGAGGCGCAGGACCCAAGAGGCTGAGTAGAGAACGTGGCGCCCCGGCGTCGCGGACCCAAAGGTCTCTTGGGTCCATCTGTCTTTCCGGCTGTGTTTCCGGCCTCGGGGGGCTTCCCATCGTTCGCGCGAACCCGGTGTAGGATGCGCGCGCCGAGCGCCGAGGCAGAGGACCTCGGGCCCCGAACGAAGGACGGAACCACCCATGGCGGAAGACATCGACGATCTCGTCGAAGAGGACGAGGACCTCCCGATCGACGACGACGAAGCGGAGCCCACACCCGAAGACCTTGCGGATACCACGGTCCCCCCGGAACCGGGCCTGCCCGACGTGGAGTCGCTGCAGGACATCCTTGCCAAGCAGGAGGCGACGGAGACGCCCAAGGAGGCGGTCGAGGAGGACGAGGAGGTCGCCCCCGTCGAGCTCGTCCGGGACGATCGCGCCGAGCCGCTGGACACCAAGATCGTCCCGATGCAGGAGACCGAGTTCATGTGCAAGCGGTGCTACCTGGTGAAGCACCGGAGCCAGCTCGCGGACAAGAAGAAGATGCTCTGCCGCGACTGCGCGTGATGTGATCGCCCGCGAGCGTCCGTCGCTGCTCGTGGGGTGCGGCGTCGCGGCCGCCGCGGGTCTGTTCACCTCCCTCGCATTTCCGCCGATCGGCGCGTGGCCGGTCGCGTTCGTTGGGCTCGTCCCACTGTTGTTGGTCCTGCGGTCGACGTCTGCCGGTCGTGGCGCGCTGGTCGGGCTTTGTTTCGGGCTCGGGCTCTACGGGGCCTCGCTGTATTGGACCCTGCTGTTCGGCGAGCTCGCGTGGACCGCCCTCGTGCTGCTATCCGCAGCCGCCGTCGCCGCCTTCGGCGCCGTCGCGGTCATCGTGAGAAGGCCCAGCAGGCCGATCATCGACGCGCTCGCCATCGCAGCCGTCTGGACGGTCCTGGACTGGATCCGTGGCGCATGGCCCTTCGGCGGCTTCACCTGGGTCTCCCTCGGCGTGTCCCAGGTGGCGAACCGAACCCTGCTGCCCCTGGCCGGGATCACCGCGGTCTGGGGGGTGACCTTCGTCGTGGTGTTCGTGAACGCGACGCTGGCCGCCCTCATCGCCCGGGAGGGGAGGGGAGCGCATCGGCTCCTCCTCGCCACGCTCGCGGCGGCGGCGGTGCTTGCGCCCGTCTTCCTGCCCGCCGCGGTCCTCGACGGTCCGTCGGTATCGATCGCGGTCGTCCAGATCGACGTGCGGGTGCCGCCCGGTCTGTCCACCGTCGAGGAGGACCTCGTGGTCGCCAGACGCAACATCGAGGCACACCGGAGCCTCGGGCGCGGATCCGGTGCGGATCTGGTCGTGTGGGGGGAGGGCGCCCTCGACCCCGCGGCCCAGCGGGACCCGGCGACCATGACCGACACGCGCGAGGCGATCGCGACCGTCGGCATACCCACGACGCTCGGCGCGGTCGTCAACGACGCCGACGGCTCGCAGCACACGAGCGTCCTGGCCTTCGACGCGCAGGGCCGACTGGTCGATCGCTACGACAAGGTGCACCTGGTGCCATTCGGCGAGTACGTGCCGTTCCGTCGGCGACTGCAGTGGATCGACGCCATCGATCAGATCCCGATCGACCGGGTGCCGGGGGAGGGCTACCACCCGATCCAGCAGCCGGGGCTTCCGCCGTACGGGACGCCGATCTGCTTCGAGAACGCGTTCCCATCGATCCCGCGAACGTTCGTGCGGGACGGCGCGCAATTCCTCGTGGTGCCGGTCAACAACGCCTCCTATCTGTTCACTGCCGCGGCCGCACAGCATCTCCAGATGAGTCAGATGCGCGCGGTCGAGACCGGCCGGTGGGTCGTGGATGCGGGCGTGTCCGGGATCAGCGCCTTCATCGACCCCGCCGGCGCCGTGCAGAGCCGCACGGAGCTGTTCCAGCCCGCTATCCTGCGTGGCCAGGTCCAGGCCTCGACCGCG
>CAZZND010000117.1:3070-8691 GCA_964655465.1 uncultured Actinomycetes bacterium | reverse complement strand
CGCTGCTGTCGCGGTGCCTGCTGATGCGGCTGGAGCCGCTCGCGGCCGAGGACCTGATCGCTCTGCTGCACCGCGCGCTCACCGATGAGGAGCGGGGGCTCGGCGAGCTTCACCTGTCGATCGACGGCGAGGCGACCGCGCATCTCGTGACCATCGCGGGCGGTGACGCACGGATGGCGCTGACCGGGCTCGAGGCGGCGGCGCTCGCTGCCCAGACCGACGGTGCCGACCGCGTCACCCTGGCGCTCGTCGAGGACGCCGTGCAGCGCAACGCGGTCGTGTACGACCGGCAGGGCGACGCGCACTACGACGTCGTCAGCGCGTTCATCAAGTCGATCCGCGGCTCCGACCCCGACGCGGCGCTGTTCTGGCTCGCCCGGATGATCGAGGCGGGCGAGGACCCGCGCTTCATCGCGCGGAGGCTGATCGTGCACGCCTCCGAGGACGTCGGCCTCGCGGATCCGATGGCGCTGCTGCAGGCCACCGCGGCCGCACATGCGGTGGAGCACGTCGGGCTGCCCGAGGCGCGCCTGAACCTCGCGCAGGCAACGATCTACCTCGCCCGGGCGCCGAAGTCCAACAGCGTCTACACGGCGCTCGCCGCGGCGCGTGAGGACGCCATGTCGGCCGACCCGGTACCGGCGCACCTCCGCGACGCCTCCTACGGCGGCGCCGCGACGCTCGGGCATGGGAAGGGCTACCGCTACCCGCACGACTTCCCCGGCCACCACGTCGAGCAGGCGTACCGGCCCGAGGCCTACCAGCGGCACCGGTACTACGAGCCCTCCGGCCAGGGCGAGGAGGGCTTGGACCGGGAGCCGGGGACGGGCCCCTCCCGCGGCGAGCCCCCCGCGGGGTAGGCTTACCGCTCTCCACCGACCGAACCATCCGAAAGGGACCCGACCTATGTCCTTCATCGCGGTGACCGGCAGCGAGCTCGCCCTGCTCATCATGGCCGCCTTCTGGGCGGTCCTCGTCGGCGTCTTGTGCGTCGTCCTCATCGGCACCTACAACGTGTTGACCAGCACGAAGATGACGATCGACACCATGCGTGAAGAGACCGTGCCGCTGCTTCGTGAGATCAAGACCACGGTCGAGAAGACCAACGCCGAGATCGACCGCGTCGACACGATGCTCGAGTCCGCGGGCGCGGTGGTCGGGCGCGTCGAGCGGATCTCGGGCCTCGTCGAGGAGGTCGCCTCGGGGCCGCTCGTGAAGATCATCAGCATCGGCGCGGGGCTCCGCAAAGCGGCCCAGCGCATCAGCGGGAAGTAGCGACCCGGATGCGGCGATCGTTCTGGGTCGCGTTCGGGATGGGGCTCGGCGCTGCGACCGCCATCCTCGGTACGCGTTGGACCCGAAGACAGGTCGAGAAGGCGAAGCCGAAGGCGATCGCCCGCGAGGCGAAGGGTGGGATCCTCGACCTGACGAAGCTCGTGGCGGCGTCGATCGACGAGGGCAAGCGCGCGATGGACGAGCGCGAGGCGGAGCTCCGCGCCCGCAAGGACGCCGCCAAGGACGCCGCTCGCCCGGGCGCGGCAAGCCCAGGCGCGGCAAGCCCAGGCGCCGCCTGACCCGCCGGTAGACTCCCCGCGATGGAGGGTCACCGGATCCGCGAGTCGTTCCTGCGCTTCTTCGAGGAGCGCGAGCACATGCGCGTACGGTCGGCCTCGCTGATCCCGCCGCCCGAGTCGGGTCTGCTGCTCACCAACGCGGGGATGAACCAGTTCATCCCGTATTTCCTCGGGCAGGCCGAGCCGCCCTATGGCCGGGCCGTGACCGCGCAGAAGGTCATGCGCACGAACGACATCGAGAACGTAGGCCGCGACGCGCGGCACCTCACCTTCTTCGAGATGCTCGGCAACTTCTCGTTCGCCGACTACTTCAAGGCCGAGGCGATCGCGTGGGCGCACGAGCTGATCACCGAGGGCTACGGGATCGAGCACGACCGCCTGTGGGTCACCGTCTTCGAGACCGACGAGGAGGCCGCCGAGGCGTGGATCGACCTCGCGGGTCTCTCGCCGGATCGGATCGTCCGCCGGGGAGCCCTCGACGCCGAGGGGGAGCCCGCGAACTACTGGTCGACGCATATGGCGGGCCCCGCGGGTCCGTGCAGCGAGATCTTCGTCGACCGAGGGGCGAAGTACGGGCCCGGCGGCGGCCCCGAAGTCGACGAGGAACGCTTCATGGAGATCTGGAACCTGGTCTTCATCCAGGACCAGATCGACGCCGGCCTCGAGATCGTCGGGCTGCTCCCCGGCAAGAACGTGGACACGGGCTCGTCGCTCGAACGGGTGGCCACCGTGCTGCAGGGTGTCGACAACGTCTTCGAGACCGATCTCTTCCGCCCCACGCTCGAGGTCGCCGAGCGCCTGTCAGGCCGGCGCCACGGCGAGGACCCTCGCGACGATGTGTCGCTCAAGATCATCGCCGAGCATGGACGGGCGACGGCGTTCCTGATCGCCGACGGCGTGCTCCCCGCCAACGAGGGCCGTGGGTACGTGCTCCGTCGGATGTTGCGGCGGGCCGTGTCGCATGCCCGCAGGCTCCAGATCCGCGACCACGTGCTCGAGCCCGTCATCTCCACCGTGATCGAGGGCTTCGGCGACGCCTACCCGGAGCTTCGCGAGAACGAGGCCTTCATCCGCCAGGTCGCGGGGTCCGAGGAAGAGCGATTCTCGGCCACCCTCCGCCAGGGGACGGTGGCGTTCGGTAGGTCCGTTGACCGCGCGCGTGGCCGGAGCACCGCGGTCGGACAGGTCATCGCCGGCGACGATGCGTTCACGCTGTCCGACACGTTCGGGTTCCCGCTCGAGCTCACGGTGGAGCTGGCTGCGCAGGAGGGCCTGACCGTCGACGAGCCCCGCTTCCGAGAGCTGCTGGAGGAGCAGCGCGCTCGCGCCCGCAGTGCCGCGAAGAAGGTCGAGGTCGGGCTCGAGACGGGGGCGGTCCCGCCGAGCGAGTTCGTCGGGTACACGCAGCTCGAGAGCGAGTCGCCGGTGTCGCTGCTGCTCGATGCCCGCAACACGGAGCTCGCCGTCGCCGAGGAAGGCGACGAGGTCGTGCTGTTCCTCGAACGGACACCGTTCTACGCCGAGGGTGGGGGACAGGTCGGCGATCAGGGGCGCATCCGCACCGACACCGGCACGATCCGGGTATCCGACACGCAGAAGGCGGGCGGACACTCCATCCTGCACGCCGGCGTCGTCGAGGCCGGTGAGATCCGGCCGGGACAGACCGCCGTCGCCTCGGTCGATACGGACCGGCGAGAGGCGACCGCGCGGGCCCACACCTCGACGCACGTGATCCACTGGACGCTCAAGCACCTGCTCGGCGAGCACGCCCGCCAAGCGGGTTCGCTCGTCGCGCCGGGGCGCCTCCGCTTCGACTTCCCGCATCCCGGCGCGGTGCCCCTCGAGCAGCTCGAGGCCGCGGAGCTCGAGGCGAACAGGCGCCTCGCGGCCGACGACGACGTCACGGCCTTCGAGACCTCGATGGACGAGGCGAAGGCCCTCGGTGCGGTGGCGCTGTTCGGTGAGAAGTATGGCGATGTCGTCCGCGTGGTCCAGATCGGCGACTACTCCCGTGAGCTCTGCGGCGGCACGCACGTGCCGAGGACGGGCAAGGTCGCGGTGGTCCGGATCCTTCACGAGGGCTCGATCGGCGCCGGGATGCGTCGCGTGGAGGCGCTCGTGGGGCCGGACGCGCTGCGCGAGATCACCGCCGAGCGGGCGCTCCTGCACGGCCTCGTGGACGCGCTGGGGTCCAAGGACCCGGGCGCGGCGCTCGAACGCGCCCGCGGTGTCGTGGAGGAGAACAAGCGGTTGAAGAGCGAGCTGGGCAAGCTCCGCGCCGGCGATCGGGGCGCGTTGATCACCTCGCTCGCCGAGGGTGTCACCGACATCGATGGCGTTGGCTTGGTCGTGGCCGAGGTCCCGGGTGAGGATCCCGCGGGGTTGCGCGACCTGGCCCAGAAGGTCCGCGACCGCTTCCAGGACCGGCCGGCGGCCGTCGTCGTCGGCAACGGCGAGGGGGGCAAAGCGATGCTCGTGGCGGCGGCGACCGCGTCCGCGGTCGCCCGCGGCGTGACCGCGCCGGGGCTGCTCAGCGCCGCCGCCGCCGTCATCGGCGGCGGCGGCGGCGGCAAGGACATCCTGGCCAACGCCGGTGGCAAGGACCCCGCCAAGGTGCCCGAGGCGCTCGGGCTCATCCCGGCGACGCTCCGCGAGCTCCTCGCCGGGGGCTGAGCACGTGGCCCGGGGTCGCGTCCTGGGGCTCGATCTCGGCGACGTCCGGATCGGCGTGGCGATCAGCGACCCCGACCGGCGGGTCGCGGTTCCGATCGGCACCGTCCACGTCGGGCGGCCACCGGGGGAGCTGCGGGCGATCGCGGATCTCGTCGCCGAGCACGACGCCACGGAGGTCGTCGTCGGCCACCCGTTGTCCCTCGACGGGTCGGCGGGGCCGCGCGCGGCACTGGCCGAGCGGTTCGTGGAGGCGCTCCGCGGCGTGCTGAAGGTCCCCCTCTGCCTGCACGATGAGCGGCTGAGCACCGTTGAGGCCGAGCGCTCCCTGCGCGAGGCAGGTGTCAGGGGCCGCGATCGACGCGCCGTGATCGACGCGGCCGCGGCACAGGTCATCCTGCAATCCTGGCTCGACGTCCATCGCACCTGAGGGGCGGTCCGCCGCGCGCGGGTATCCTCCACCCCCGATGGACCAACCCGCCCCGACGCCCGACGGACCGACGCCGCCCCGGCGCCGCGGCCGTGCCTCTCTCATCGTCGCCCTCGTCGCCTTCGTCTTCGTGAGCGCCGGGGTGCTGTTCGCCGCGAACCGCTACTCGACGTGCGAACGGCCGCCCGACGCGGGCGGGACGGTCGAGCTCACCGTCCCCGAGGGAGCGGCCGGCCAGGACGTGGTCGCCTCGCTGAAGGACCACGGGCTGACGCGCTGCGACGGGTTCGTGGGCAACCTCCTGCTGCGGGGCACGGGCCTGACCAACCAGATGCTCGCGGGGGATTACGTGCTCACCGTCGGGACCCCGCTCCAGGACATCGTCACGATCTTGACGACACCTCCGGAGTCGGTACCGACGGTGGATCTCACGGTCCCCGAGGGACTGCGCATCCGATCGACGTACCCGGGCGAGCGCAGCATCTCGAGCGTCGTCAAGGAACAGCTCGGGTTGTCAGCCGCCCGGTTCGCGGACCTGGCCGAGAGCGGCCGCTCCACGCTGCCGCCTTACCTCCCCGAGGGCACGTCCACGGCCGAGGGGTTCCTGTTCCCCAAGACGTACGAGCTGGTGAAGAAGGGGCTCGACGAGCGCGACGTGATCCGCACGATGCTCGATCAGTTCGAGACCGAGGTGGCCGAGAGGCCGTGGGGCAGCACGGAGAGCCTCGGCGTGACCCCATACGAAGCTGTCATCGTGGCCTCGATGGTCGAGCGCGAGGCAGCGAGGGACGACGAGCGTCGGCTGATCGCGGGGGTCATCTACGAGCGGTTGCGCCGTGGCATGACCCTCGGGATCGACGCGACGCTGTTGTATGAGGACCCCACGCCGGACGGCGAGCTCTCCACCGCCGACATCGAGACCGACAGCCCCTACAACACGAGGATCA
>CAZZND010000117.1:0-3060 GCA_964655465.1 uncultured Actinomycetes bacterium | reverse complement strand
AACGCCGGGTTGCCGCCGACCCCCATCGCGAGCCCGGGCGCGGCGTCGTTGCACGCCGCGCTCACGCCGAAGGCCTCGTCCTACCTGTACTACGTGCTCTGTCCGAAGGAGGGCGACGGCGTGCACCGGTTCGCCGAGAGCTACGACGAGCACCTCGCGAACGTCGCGGAGTGTCTGGGGTGATCCGGTCCGTCGCCGGCACCACCCGTCTGCTCGGCGTGATGGGGTGGCCCGTCGCGCACAGCCTCTCGCCCGCGATCCACAACGCCGCCGCAGAGGCCCTGGGGCTGGATCTCGTCTACGTCGCGCTGCCGGTGCCGCCGGAACGGATCGCAGAGGCGCTCGGGGGCCTGGGCGCGCTCGGATTCCTCGGGGCGAACGTCACGATGCCCCACAAGACCGAGGTGGCGGCGCGAGTCGCGACCCTGAGCGACGACGCGCGGCGTCTGGCGGCGGTGAACACCGTGGTGGTCACCGACCAGGGCCTCGAGGGCCACAACACCGACGCGCCGGGGTTCGATCGGATGCTCCGCCACGACGAGGGCTTCGATCCGGCCGGGGCCGAGGTCCTGCTGTACGGGGCGGGCGGCGCCGCGCGGGCCTGTGCCCTCGCGCTCGCCAGGGGGGGCGCCGCCCGCGCGACCGTGGTGCTGCGCGACCCCTCACGCGCCGACGCGCTCGCGCTCGCGGTCGAGGGGCTCGGCATAGCGGTGCGGACCGTCTCGTTCGAGGACGCGGCCGACGAGCGCGCCGACCTGCTGATCAATGCCACCCCGCTCGGCGCACACGGCGAAGACCTCCCGACCCCGCCGCTCGGCCCCGGGACGCTCGTCGTCGACCTGCTCTACCACCCCGCGATCACGCCGCTCATCGCGCGGGCACGCGATGCCGGGGCGACCGCTGCGGGCGGGCTCGGTCTGCTGCTGCACCAGGCGGCGCTGTCGTTCGAGCTCTGGACGGGGCAGGTTCCCCCGCTCGACGTCATGTCGGCCGCCGCGGTGGCCGCGGCGGCCGAGCGTCCCTAACCCTCAAGGCGCTCCCCAGCACCGACGATGCCTCGATCGAGACGCATGGACGAATACGCCGCGCTCGCGCAGCGCGTCGCCCTGACGATGGGCGACGTGCGAGGCTGCTTGGTGCTGTCGAGGGACGGCTTGGTCCTGGGTGCCTTCCCCGAAGAGAGCGAGGCGGCGATGAAGCCCGCCTGGCTCCGGTTCGTGAACGTCGGCGACGCCCGGCGAAGCTTCGTCGAGTTCGGGGACCAGATCTGGGCCTACATCTTCCGCGGCCCGTACGCCGCGTTCGTCGTCTCGGGCACGTCGGTGCGTCCGGGGGTCCTGCTCGACCAGCTCGAGGTCGCTCTGCTGACGGCCGAGGAGGCTCGTCAGAAGCGCGACACCCTCCGGGTCCCCGAGGCGCCCGGGGCCCCGTCGGGCAAGCCCCGCACGTCCCTGCACCCCCCGGTGACCGACCGGCCGGCCGCGGACCTCACGGCGGGGCCCCCGGCCAACACGTTCGGCGCCTTCACGACCGCTCTCGGGGCTCGGCCGCCGGCGGGCGAGGCGCCCGCGGGCCCCACGGCCGGCGGGCCGCCCGAGGAGCATGTGCGTGCAGGCGGCGAGGCCGCTCCGATCGAAGCCAAGGAGCCCGAGCCGTTCCGTCCGTCCCCGTTCGCCGACCTCGAGTCCGTCAGCGCACCTGCCGACCCCGCACCCGCCGGCGCGGGCGAGGAGCCCGCGCCCGAGCCGACGGCCGTCTCGAGCTTCCCTCGCAGCCTGCAGAGGCTCGCGGGCGCGCCGGGCACGCCGGACGCGCCGGAGCCGGACACGCCGGAGGAGGGTGGCGAGATCGACCGGGTCCTGCTCGCCAAAGAGTTCGGTGGATTGCTTCAGACCGACTCCGACGCTGACGAAGCTTCTTCCTGACGACCTAGCCCGAACGGACGCCTGAAGGGGCCCGGATGACGACGGTCAAGCGGAAGTCGAAGCAGCTCGGCCAGATCCTCATCGAGCTCGGGTACATCACGACCGAGCAGCTCGAGGTCGCCCTGGAAGAGCACAAGCGCACGCCGAAGTCGCTCGGGCGTGTGCTGATCGACCTCGGCATGATCAAGGAGGCCGACCTGGTCCGCGCGCTGGCGGAGCAGGTGGGGCTCGAGTTCGTCGACCTCACCGAGTTCCCGATCGACGCGACCTCGACGGTCCTTCTGCCCGAAGCGCTGGCACGCCGCTACCGCGCGCTCCCCATCGGGGTACGCGACGGCAAGCTCCTCGTGGCGATGTCTGACCCGGCCAACGTCTACGCGCTCGACGACATCCGCACGATCACCGGCCGCGACGTCCAGCCCGTCGTGGCGACGGCCAACGACGTCGAGCGCGCGATCCAGAAGTTCGCCGGGATGGACTCCCAGGTCGAGGCGATGGCGAGCATCGTCGCCGCGTCCGAGGAGGGCGAGGAGGCCGACCTCGAGGATGCGCTCGAAGACGCGCCGATCGTGAAGCTGGTCAACGCGATCATGACGCAGGCGGTAGGGGACCGGGCCTCCGACGTCCACCTCGAGCCCCAGGAGAAGAACGTTCGGATCCGCTTCCGCGTGGACGGCGTGCTCCACGAGCCGATGCCCGCGGCCCCCAAGAACATCCAAGGGGGGCTGATCAGCCGGCTGAAGGTCATGGCCGACCTGAACATCGCCGAGAAGCGCATCCCGCAGGACGGCCGCATCTCGATGAAGGTCGGCGGCAAGTCGCTCGACCTGCGGGTCGCGACGCTGCCCACCGTGCACGGCGAGAAGGTCGTGATCCGCGTGCTGGACAAGTCCAACGCGCTCCTGCGCCTCGAGGACCTCGGCTTCCTCGAGACCTCCTACGACCAGTTCGCGCATTCCTTCAACAAGCCCTATGGGGCGATCTTGGTCACCGGGCCGACGGGTTCGGGCAAGTCGACGACCATGTACTCGACGCTCAACATCTTGAACGAGGAGGACAAGAACATCATCACGGTCGAGGACCCGGTCGAGTACCGGCTTCCCGGTGTGAACCAGATCCAGGTGAACCCGAAGGC
>CAZZND010000116.1:3322-8755 GCA_964655465.1 uncultured Actinomycetes bacterium | reverse complement strand
GCGAGCGTGAGCCCCTCGAAGTAATAGAGGGTCACCACGATCTTCTCGCGCTCGGACAACGCGTTGATGGCGGCGGCGAGCAACCCTCTCGTTTCCTGCGACTCGACACCGGAACCAGGTTCGAACCCCCTGTCGGCGAGCGTGTCGATCAACGAAACCTGCTCACCACGGTCGGCTCCGACCGACACGGTCTCGTCGAGGGCGAGCACCGACACGAACGAGATCTGGGTGACGACGTTGTGCAGCTCGTGCAACGACATGCCGAGGCGTTCGGCGAGCTCCTTCTCGGTCGGCTGGCGCTTCAGCTTCGACTCGAGATCGGTCAGTGCCTTCTCGATCTCGCGCTGCTTGAACCGGACGGAACGGGGCACCCAGTCCATCGCCCGGAGCTCGTCGATGATCGCGCCCTTGATCCGCGGGATCGCATACGTCTCGAACTTGTTGCCGCGTCCGGGCTCGAACTTGCCCAGCGCGTCCATCAACCCGAACATCCCATACGACACGAGGTCGGACTGCTCGACGCTCGCGGGCAGGCCCGTGGCGACCCGGCTGGCGACGTACTTCACGAGGGGGGCGTAGTGCAGGATGAGCTTCTCGCGCGCCTCAGGGTCTGCCTCTGACTTGAACGCGTGCCAGACCGCACCGAGCTCGTCGTCGACGTGCGGCGGCACGGTGACGGTCGCCGTCGCCGTGGCCGTGGCGGCGCCCGTCTTGGACGCCGCGCGACCCGCGGCCTTCGCGGCGGGCTTCTTCGCGGTAGCGGGCTTCGCGTTCGGCATCAAGCCCTGGGATGGGATCGGTCGTAGGCCTCGAAGAGGCGCGTCCGCGACACGTGTGTGTAGCGCTGGGTGGTCACCACGGAGGCGTGCCCAAGCAGTTCCTGCACTACGCGGATGTCGGCCCCTCCTTCCAACAGGTGCGTCGCGTACGAATGCCGGAGGGTGTGCGGCGTCACGCGCCGCCCCGGCAGTAGGTCCGCTCCGTATCGTTCCACAACTCGACGGGTATCGCGGGAACCGAGGGGGGCGCCCCGGCGGTTCAGGAACACGGCCGCGGCGGGCGCCCGCTCCAGCGTGGGCCGACCCTCGCGGAGCCAGGCCCCGAGCGCGTCCACGGCCGGCTCCGACACCGGGACCTCGCGCTCCTTCGCGCCCTTGCCCAGCACGAGCACCCGGGCGCGCGAGAGGTCGAGCGCCGGCAGCGTGAGGGACGTGACCTCGCCGACGCGAAGGCCCGACCCGTAGAGCAACTCCAGCAGGGCTCGGTCGCGGAGCGCGACGGCCCGCTCGAAGGGGTCGGCGTCATCGGCGGCTGTCGGCCGCTCGACGAGGGCGTCGGCGTCGCGTGGACGCAGGACGGCCGGGAGGCGGTTGACGACCTTCGGCCGGCCCAGGAGCAACGCGGGGTCCGCGGCGACGTGGCCGTCCGCGACCGCCCATCGGTAGAACGTGTGGATGCCCCCGACCCGCCGCGCGATCGAGGCGCGCGCGTAGCCCATCGTGTGCTGCTGCGCGAGGAAGCGCCGGAGCTGCGGGTACCGCGCCGCGCCGAGCGACGTGCCGGCCCGATGCAGGAACGTCGCCAGCTGCCCCACGTCGCGGCGATAGGCCGTGACGGTGTGCGGCGACAGATGGCGCTCGAGCCGGAGGTGATCGGCGAACCTCTCAAGCAGCCGCTGCTCGGACGGGGGAAGGTCGTCCAACGGGTGGGTCCTCTCAGCTCGACGGGCGAGGCGTATCCTCCCAGCGGCCTCGGTGTCGTGCAATCACCCGGGTGCCGCCGGTCGCACCGAGCGCCCTCGGCCGAAGGTCCGTTCGAAGCGTCCCCCGACCCCCCGGACGAGACCCCGCATCTCGAGCTCGATCAGCACGCCCATGGCTTCGGTGATGGGTATCGAGGCGCTGCGGGCCACGGCATCCGGGAGCATGGGAACCAGCAGCGCGTCGAGCACGCGCTGCTGGTCGTCGGGCAGCCCGGTGGGCCCGCTCCCCGACGCGACCCCGGCCTCGAGCTTCAGGTCGGCCAGCAGATCGTCGGCGCCGCGGATCATCGTGGCGCCCTCGCGGATGTACTGGAGCGGCGTGTACGCGAGCGGGCTCGCCACCGATCCGGGGACGGCGTACAGCTCCAGACCGAGGTCCGTCGCGTGTCCGGCGGTGATCCGTGTCCCGCTCCGCTCGGCGCCTTCGACGATGACGACGGCGCGAGACAGCGCCGCGATGAGCCGGTTCCGCGGCGGGAACCGGTGCGGCTCGGCGACGACCCTTGGCGCGTACTCGCTCACGAGGGTGCCGTGTCGTGTGAGCTCGACGAGGAGCGCGTGGTTGGTCCGGGGATACGAGCCGTCGATCCCGCACCCCAGCACGGCGACGGAACGGCCGCCGGCATCGAGCGCGCCGCGATGCGCGACCGCGTCGATACCGAGCGCGCCACCGCTCACGACGACGACGCCCGCCGCACCCAACCTGGACCCGAGCTCGAACGCGACGTCTCGCCCCACGGCGGAGGGCCGCCTCGTCCCGACCACGGCGACGCGGACGTCGCCCAGCCGCAGGGGCTGGCCCCGCAGGAAGACCCCCGGCGGCGGCACGGGCAGACGTAGGAACCCCGGCCAGTACTCGTCCTCACCCGGCACCACGAACCGAGCAGCACATGCTCGCAGGCGATCGCGGATCGCCTGCGGTTGGGCCCGAGCCAGGAACTCGCGGTCGTTGGCGGACCCGGTGTCGCCGCGGCGTACCGCGTCGAGCGCGGCTGAGGCCGACCCTTCGCGCCACAACGAGGCACGGAGGTGACCCGGGTCGATCCCGAGCGCGCACCGCAGCAACAAGAAGGCGTCTGCGTCGGCTGGGGCGTCGACGAGATCGGGCGGGAACCCGGGCGGCGTCGGATCGCCGTCGAGGACCGGGTCCGGCCGCGTCGCCGGCAGCGTGTCAGCCGGCCCGGGCAAGTCCCTCGCCTTGCTCGAAGGCCGTGCGGTACCCGAGAGCCTCGGCCACGTGCGCGGGCTCGACCTCGGGCGCGCTCGCCAGGTCGGCGATCGTCCGCGAGACCTTGATCACCCGGTCGAACCCCCGTCCCGTCAGGGCCATGCGGTCGACCGCGCGAGCGAGCATCTCCTCAGCCCGACGGGTCAGACCGGCGCTCCGGCGCGCGAGCGGCCCCGGCAGCTGCGCGTTGCAGGTGACGCCGATCGAGGCGTACCGCTCGCGCTGGAGGTCGTGGGCAGCCGCGACGCGGCGGCGCACGGTGGCCGAGGTCTCGCCGTCGGCGGCGCCGAGCAGCTCGTCCCGGGTGAGCCTGGGGACCGATAGGCGCAGGTCGATCCGGTCGAGCAGCGGCCCCGAGAGCTTCTGCCGGTATCGCGTGATCTGGTCCTCGCGGCACCTGCACTGCTTGACGAGATCGCCCAAGAACCCACAGGGACAGGGGTTGGCCGCGGCCACGAGCATGAACCGCGCGGGGAACGTGACCGAGCCACCGGCGCGCGTGACGGCGACGTGACCGTCTTCGAGCGGCTGCCGGAGTGACTCGATCGCATCCCGTCGGAACTCCGTCAGCTCGTCGAGGAAGAGCACACCGTGGTGCGCGAGAGAGACCTCCCCGGGCCGGAGCAGCGACGAGCCGCCTCCCAGGAGCCCCGCGGTCGAGATGGAATGGTGGGGTGCGCGGAACGGCCGGCGGCGGAGCAGTCCCCGGCCCCCGAGCAGACCCCCGACCGACCACGTCTGCGTGGCCTCGAGCGCCTCGAGCCGGGTCAGATCCGGCAGGATCGTCGACAGCCGGCGGGCGAGCATCGTCTTGCCGGCGCCGGGCGACCCGACGAGAAGGAGGTGGTGGCCGCCGGCGGCCGCGATCTCGAGCGCCCGCCGGGCCTGAGCCTGCCCGCGGACGTCAGCCATGTCGACATCGGGGCTCGCCGAGGCGTCGTCTGCCGGCGCCGGCAGGGCCCCGGGCGTCCACGTGCCGCGCAGGAACGCGACCGCCTCGTCCAGCCGTTCGACCGGGACGACGCGGACGCCGTCGATCTCGGCCGCTTCCGCCGCGTTCGCCGCCGGGACGACGAGCGTCGCCAGCCCGTGCCGCGCGGCCGCCACCGCCACGGATAGGACCCCCGGCGTCGCGAGCACCTCACCCTTCAACGACAGCTCACCGACGAGCGCGACGCCTCGAAGCGCCGACGCCGGTACCTGGGCAGTCGCAGCGAGCACCGCGACGGCGATCGGCAGATCGAGCCCTGCGGACTCCTTGCGCAAGTTCGCCGGCGCGAGGTTCACCACCACCCGACGCAGCGGCCACTCGAAACCCGCGTGCTCGACCGCCGGCCGGATCCGTTCCCGGCCGTCCTGCACGGTGGCGCCGGGGAGACCGGCGAAGACGAGGGAGGGCAGACCGCGGCCCACGAAGGCCTCGACCGTGACGGGATGTCCGCCGACACCCACCAACGTGACCCCGAGCACCCGTCCATACATCGATACGCACGCTAGGGCCGTCGCGACATGGATACCGTGACGGCCGTCACGTCCGGAGCCCGCTGAGCGACGACCGCGCCCGATACCCTTGCCGCCGATGCCGCGCGACGATCTTCCTCGGGTTCCGGACCCAGCCCTGCTGGACCTGTCCTCGCGCGAGGCGCTCGAGTCCTTCGGGGCCGACGTGTGGCGGGAGGCCCTCGATTGGCTCGAAACGCATGCCCGTGCACGGCCTATCACGAAGGATCCCTACCCGGCATCCCGTGCGCGGTTCTTCGGACCGTCGGGCGCGCCGGAACGTGCGCCGACCGAGGGCAGGCCCGCCGCCGAGGTGCTGCGGACGTTCCGCGAGCGCGTCGCACCGATGACCTACAACGCCCATCACCCCGGGTCGTTCAGCTACTTCACGCCGCCCCCCTTGATGATGTCCATCGGTGGCGAGATCCTGTCGCAATGGATCCAACAAGGGGTCGACGTGTGGCACGCCGGGCCGGTCGGCGCCTTCGTGGAGGAGGAGGTCGTCCGCTGGTTGATCGACCTCGTCGGGATACCGGGCGACGACGCATGGGGGGTGCTCACCTCCGGCGGCGTCATGGCCAACCTCATGGCGCTCGCGGTCGCGCGCGACATCCACCTTCGCGCCTCGCGTGGGCTCGACCGTGCACCGCGGGGCGCCGATCTCGAGGGGATCCGCGTCTACGCGAGCGACCAGACCCACTTCTCGATCGGCCGCGCGCTCGACGTGCTGGGGTTCCCCGGCGACACCTTGCGCGTGCTGCCCGCCGACGACCGGTTCCGGTTGCAGGCGCCGCCCGTCGAGGCCGCCGTCCTCGAGGACGCGAGCGCGGGGCTCGTCCCCCTGGCCATCTGCGCGGTGGCAGGCAGCACCAACTCCGGATCGGTGGACGACGTGGTCGGTCTCGCGAACATCGCGAGCCGTCACGGGCTGTGGCTCCACGTC
>CAZZND010000116.1:0-3312 GCA_964655465.1 uncultured Actinomycetes bacterium | reverse complement strand
GATGCCGCCTATGGCGGCGCGGTGCGCTTGTCGGCGCGCGAGGCTCACCGGGTCGCCGGTCTCGAGCTGGCCGACAGCGTGACCGTCGACCCGCACAAATGGTTCTTCCAGGCTTACGACATCGGCGCGCTCGTCATCCGCCACCGCGACGACCTGCACCGGACGTTCCACCGTGCGCCCGAGTACTACCGCTCCAACCGTCCGCAAGACGAGCCGCTCGATTGGTACCAGTACTCCATAGAAGGCACGCGGCGGTTCCGCGCCCTGAAGCTGTGGATGAGCTGGCAGCACCTCGGCACGGAAGGGCTCGGAGGGCTGATCGAGCACAACATCGACCTCGCCGCAGCGCTCGCGGACCGCCTCCGCGAAGCTCCGGACTTCGAGCTCGTCGTCGAACCGGAGCTCTCGGTCGTGTGCTTCAGGCACCTGCCCGACGGTGCGACGTCGTGGCCGCCGGAGCGCCTGGATGCCTATCAGAACGCCCTGCAACGGGCGCTCGAGGTCGACGGCACGGCGTGGGTCAGCGTGACGACGCTGCGCGGTCTTACCTGCCTTCGCGCCGGGATCGTGAACTACCTGGCGACGACCGCCGAGATCGACGCCATGCTGGCGACCATGCGCCGCTCGTCAGAAGGCGTCCTCGAAGATCTCGACCGAGGCTGATCCGTCGGGACGAACCGCGACGCTCGCGACGTCGAAACGGACCGACGAGGGCATCGCCGCGACATGCGCGAGGAAGACCTCGGCCAACGCGCGGAGCTTCGCTCGCTTGCGCGCGTCGACGGCCTCGTACCCGCCGCCGAAGCGCGACCCGCGCCGGGTCTTCACCTCGACGAACGCGAGCTCGCCCGCGCGCCCCACGACGAGGTCGAGCTCGCCGATCCGGCACCGCCAGTTGCGGGCCAGGACCCGGTATCCGCGCCTGACGTAGAGGAGCTCGGCGGCGTCCTCACCCGTGCGCCCCGTGACCGACCTTGTATCCACGTCGCGACCCTACGCGGGGGCGCCGACACGTCAGCGCAGACGGCGCTCAGCCCGGAGGGACGGGCGGATCCGGGATGGACGCGGTGTCGTCGTGCCGGAGCTCCTCGACGTTCACGTCACGCCGCGTCATCACCTGGACACTCGAGACGAACCGAGCCGGACGGAACATGTCCCAGACCCAGGCGTCGGCCAGGTCGACCTGTACCCAGCCGTCGTCCATCCGGGTGATCTCGGCCCGGTTGGCCAGGTAGAACCGGCGCTCGGTCTCGATGACGTAGCCGAACATCGGCAACACGTCGCGGTACTCGCGGTACAGCTCCAGCTCACGCTCTTCCTCGAAGCGCTCGATGTCGTCGTCCATGGCTCGGCTCATGCTCTCACGGGCGCCAGGGCGTCGGCTCGCCCTAGGCCCCGGAGCGCCGGCTGGCCGACCCCTGCGAACGACAGCCGGTGTTCGGCCGAAGGTCCGAGCCGCGCGATCGCGGCCAGGTGCTCCGGCGTGCCGTATCCCTTGTTCTCGTCCCACCCGTAGTCCGGGAACCGCTTGTGGAGCCGGCGCATCTCGCGGTCGCGCGTGACCTTGGCAACGATGGACGCGGCGGCGATGCTCGCGGCCACGGCATCACCCTTCTTCACGCCGAGCGATGGGCACGGCATCCTGGCTACGGGGAACCCGTCGGTCAGGACGTAGTCGGGAACAGGATCGAGCGCCCTGACGCACCGACGCAGGATGGCCAGGTTGCTGCGATGAAGGCCCCGGGCGTCGATCATCGCGGGCTCGATGCGCCGGACCACCACCGTGCATGACGCGACGATCCGGTCGAACTGCTCCTCGCGCTGCAGCGCGGTGAGCTGCTTCGAGTCACGGATCCCCGTGCGGTCGAAAGCGTTCGGCAGGACCACCGCTGCCGCGACGAGCGGACCGGCGAACGCTCCCCGCCCCGCTTCATCGACGCCGGCGACCCGCGCGAACCCCTGGGCTCTGAGGGCCGCCTCGTACCGATCCAGGTCGTCCGTCACACGCTCCCCCATCGGCCGGGTGGCCACATCCGGGCGACCGCCTCGCCGATCACGACATCTTCGGGCACGAGACCGACACCGTGGGGAGGTTCGAAGCGGGAATCCCCCGACTCGATCCGGTTGTCCCCGAGCACGAACAGCATGCTCTCGGGCACGGTGAGGGGCCCGAAGGGTCGGGTGTCGGTGTCGAGATCGAGATACGGCTCTTCGAGCGCGACCCCGTTGACGTAGGCGACGCCGTCCGTCAACTCGATCACATCGCCGGGCAGCCCGATCACCCGTTTGACGAAGTCCTCATGCTCGGGAGCGGCCACACCGATCCCTTCCCCGAGCCACCGGACGAACGCGCCCACCGCGCCCGCGCTGTCGCCGTCGGGCGCCGGGTCGCCGAACACGATGACGTCGCCCCGATCGACGCCGCCGATGGACGTGCAGACGCGGCACACGAGGATCCGGTCGCCGACGTCGAGCGTCGGCTGCATCGACACGGACGGGATGAAGAAGACCTGCACGACGAACGTCTTGAGCAGGAGCGCGATGACGACCGCGGCGAGGATCGTTGTGAGCAGCCCGCGCGCGCGGCCGGCACGCGATCGTGGCGATGCTGGGGGGTCGGGCGCCGCCGCCGGATCCGGCACCGGGTCCACGCGGCTAGGCCTCGGCCGGCTCCTCGGTGACCCCGGCGTCATCAGCAGGAGCCTCGTCGGCTGCGGGCTCGGCGGACTCCGTGACCTCGCTGGCCTCGACCGCCTCGACCGCCTCGACCTCGACCTCGTCGACGGCGCCGAGATCGGCGGCTTCCGCGGCGTCGTCCTCGGCCGCGAGCGCCGCCGCCTCGGCCGCAGCGGCCTCCATGGCGGCGAGCTTCGCGTCGTCGATCCGCCGCTCCTTGATGCGGGCTTTCTTCCCACGCAGATCGCGCAGGTAGTAGAGCTTGGCGCGACGGACCCGGCCCCGCTGGACCAACTCGAGCTTCGCGATCGACGGCGAGTGCACCGGGAAGGTCCGCTCAACACCCACGCCGAACGAGATCTTGCGGACGGTGAACGTCTCGCGGATGCCGCCGCCGGAACGCCGGATCACGACACCCTGGAAGACCTGCACCCGCTCACGGTTCCCCTCCACCACGCGGACGTGCACCTTGACGGTGTCTCCGGGGCGGAACTCGGGGAGATCCGTGCGCAGGAACGGCTTCTCGATCGGATCGGTCTTGTTCATGGCAACGATCGCCGAGTGTACCAGCGCCCCCTGAGCCGCCGGGAACGATCAGGTCGTCTCCTCGCGCGACAGGTCAGGGCGGTTGCGGAC
>CAZZND010000115.1:0-8902 GCA_964655465.1 uncultured Actinomycetes bacterium | reverse complement strand
ACTTCTCGATGCTGATCCCCGGGCGCGAGGACCGGTTCCTGATCAACCCGCTCGGGTTGCACTTCTCCGAGGTCACGGCCTCGAGCCTGGCGGTCGTCGGCGTCGACGGCGCCCCGATCAGCGGCGTCGCGCCGGACACCGGCATCGGGATCCATGGGCCTATCCACCGCCTGTGCCCGCAGGCCGCGGTCGTGCTGCACACGCACCAGCCGTGGACGACCGCCCTCGCGATGCGTGATGACCTCCACCTGGCGCCGATCAGCCAGACGCCGCTGCAGCTCACCGATCGCGTCGTCTACGACGAGCGGTATGAGGGGCTCGCCGACCTGGACGAAGGTGAACGCCTCGCGAAGGTGCTCGGTGAGGCCGAGGTCATGTTCCTGCGCCACCACGGGATCCTGGTCGCCGGGCGCGAGCTGGGCGCCGCGATGGACGACCTCTCCATGCTCGAGAAGGCCGCCCAGCTGCAGGTGCTGGCCGCCGGGCTCGGCCCGCTCACGCCGATCCGCGACGAGACGATCGAACGCACGCGCGGCCAGCTCACCGGCGACGGGATGGCCGAGTGGGGCCGCATGCACTGGGCTGCGATGCTCCGGATGGTCGAGCGCACCCAGCCGGACTTCCGCGACTAGGGATCGCCGGTCTCGTCCAAGATCCGGCGGAGCACGGGCAGGACCAGGCGATCCTTCTCGCGACCCGCGGCCTCCTTCGAGCGGATCACGTCGGCGAGCGAGGCGACGTCGACGTGGACGCCCAGGATCTGCAGGTGCACGGCGTCGCGCGCGACATCCGCGTAGCCCGCGGTCCCCGAGGGCTCGAACGTGATGTCGAGCCGGCCGTGGTCCGTCACCAGGTTCCAGATCTGCGAGGCGCCGAGCGAGGGGCCGTCGTGGTCGAACGCGAGCCCGGCGGGTGCGTCGGCGGTGAAGACACGGGCGTGCATCTCGTGCAGGGCGGCGGAGAGAACGTCGAGGTTGCGCGCGTCGCGCGCCGGGACGATGTCCACGTCGGTCGTCACGTACGGCGAACCGTGGATCACGCCGGCGAACCCGCCGATCAGCACCGAGCGGACGCCATGGCGGGCGAGGACCTCAAGCAGCCGCTCGGGGCGGAACTCAGGCTCGGGCACGTGCCATCGCCTCGCGACCCGCGCGCGCGAACGCCAACGCGGCCTGGTGTCGTCGTACACGCTCGTCGTAGCCGACCTCGAGGTTAGAAGCAGCGACCGACCAATCGGCGTCGTCGGCAGGGAGCAGGTGGGGGATGAGGTCGAGGCCGCATGCCCGCACCGCGTCGGCCACCCGCTCGAACGACGGCTCGGTGGCCCCGGACTCCAGACGTGCGATCGCCGATTGGGTCGTCCCCAGGCGTTCGGCGAGCTGACGCTGGGTGATCCCCATCCGGCGCCGTGCTTCACGGATCAGGTCACCTCCGCGCATAGGAGGAGCATAGCAGAAACGCTATACCTTGCTCAGCCGGTGGGGGCGACGGGGAGCCCTGCCGAACGCGCCGCGACCCCGAGCGAGGCATCCCAGGTGACGAACAGGATGGTGCCGCCCTCGGCCGCGTGGGTCGCGGAGGCGAGGTGTACGGCGTCATACCCGCGCAACGCATGTTCCCCGGCGAGCTCGCCGGCGGCCCGGACGATCGTGTCGTCGACCCGGAGGCGCGCGATTTCGTCCCAGTGGTCCTCGAGCGCCGTACGTGCGGGACGCAGACGCGCCGCGCTCACGCGGCCGGCGCGCGTCGCTGCCGCCAGCGCGGCTCGTGCCTCGGCGAAGGTGATCACGGACGTGAGCCGGATCGACGCTTCGTCCCAGAGGATGGCGGCCACCTCGGACGCCGGTTCGTTGACCAGGAGCTTCATCAACGCGGAGGTGTCGAAGTAGGCGATCACCGCCGTTGTTCGGGGATCAGGTCCGTCACGCCACCCTCGACATCGACCCGCTTCCAGGTCTTCGCGCTGGTCACCGGCTTGGTCGGCATGCGAACCAGGCCCTCGTCGATCAATCGCTGCAGACCTCGAGGCACCGGTTCGATGCCGACGATGCGAGCAACCGCCCGCCCCCGGTCGGTCACGACGACCGTGCGACCCACGGCGACCTCGGAAAGGAAGTGGCTGAGCCGGTCCCGGAGGTCACGGATCCCGACCTCGACCGTGCTCCCCTGAGACATCCGAGGTGGCGTCTGCGGCACGGCAGAAGTGTACACCTTGATCCCTCCCCGTTCGCACCGTAGCGGCGAGGTCTGACGTGGAGGTCGTCCCGAGTCCCTCGTCGAGGGTTGACCAAGGTCCCGCGGCTGCCTACGGTGCGCGGATGCCGAAGACGCCCGATCCCGGGCAGCTCCGTGCGTTCGCCGCGCGCTACACCGCGGCCTGGTGCAGCATGGATCCGGCGAGCGTCGCCGCGCATTACGCGCCCGAAGGCTCGCTCGCGATCAACGGGGGCACGCCCGCCGTGGGCCGCGACGCCATCACCGCGGTCGCCGCGAGCTTCTACGAGGCGCTCCCCGACATGCAGGTGTACTTCGACGACCTCATCGTCGAAGACGACCGGATCGAGTTCCACTGGACCTTCACCGGGACCAACACCGGGCCGGGCGGCACCGGCAAGGCGGTACGCGTGGGTGGCTTCGAGTCTTGGACGATCGACGATGACGGCCTCATCGCCACGTCGATCGGGAGCTACGACGCCGACGAGTACGCGCGCCAGCTCGAGCACGGGGTGTGACGGGGCGCCGCTCGGTTAGGGTGGCGTCGAGATGGCAGCACCACGGGATACCGACGCCGCGATCAGACGGTTCAGTGTCGTCGCGACGGTCATCATCGGTGTCGCGATCGTCGGCATCTCCTACGCCGCTGACCGTGCCGATCGACGGTGGTCGAAGGTGATCGACACCCTCGCCGGACCTCGGGCCCGCGTCGTGCATGTGCGGACCGGCTACCGGACGCAGCGTGCCAACGTGAGCGACGTCGGTGAGCTCGTCAACATCGTGCTCGACGAGGTCGCGCAGGCCAGAGCGAGGGGGAGCGCCGGGTAGGAGAGGGCGGATCAGGAGATCGCGTCGGTTCCCGTAGCCCGCCAGTGGGGCAGGGCGTGCGATGAAGGCCGGAACCCGGCTCCGACCTCACTAGTCGTGCTGCTCACGGAGGAACCGGCGAAGATCCTCCGAACGGATGCCGGCGCCCAGCTGCCCTGACTCGATGTCCTCGTGGATCTGACGGAGCCGCGCTTGGACCTCCGGATCGTCGAGCACGACCCGTGCCCGCTCGTCCTCGGTCATCTCCCTCGGGGGTACGCGGTCGCTTGTCATCCCTGCCTCCTCCCGACGGGAGCGTAGTGAGCGCCACCGACATGGTAAGCCCGCGCGCAGCCGGGGCCCCTATGCAGGGCGATCAGGCATCCATCCTGCGGATCGTCGCTGATGTCCGAGGGGCCGGGTACGGTGTGCGTGCATCGAGAGTGGTCCGGCGCCGTGCCGGGCCCGGCAACCTGGGACGGACGACCCAAGGTGCCTCCCGCGAGCGCGGGGATGCGGCCCTCACGGGCAACCAAGCGTCCGGCTCGCCGCCGGCCGACGGGTGGTCTCCGCGCTCCCGGGACGCCCGCCGCCGCCGTCCTCGCGAGAGGAGGCAGACCCATGACCACCGAGGACCTCGACGTCACCGGCTACATCCTGTGCAGCACCTGCTGGGATCCGTACCAGACCGCCCCCGGCCCGGGGTTCCCCACGCCGCAGCGATGCTCGTGTCGCCGGAGGGGTGCGAACGACCCCAGGTGGGACGGCTACGACTTCAACGAGCACCTCGACCTCTGCCGGTGCTGCCGGATGCAGGTGCTGCACAGCGGGTCGCGATGGAGCGTGTGGTTCTGCGAGGAGTGCAAGGCGCGGATCCGGTCGCTCAACGCGCGCGCGGGCCGGGCGATCGTGCCGATCGGTCGCCATTCGCTGATGGCGAGGGTGGGCGTGCGCGGCACTGACGTGACGAGCGCCACCGATCGCGAGGTCGATCGGATCGTGGAGCGGTTCGCGGCTAGGCTCGGCGACTGGCTCGGAGGGTTCGACCCGCTCGATGCGTTCACGGCGTCCCGGTCGGAGGGGCTGCGAGCCCTGTTGGGGTTCACGGCCGGCGAGGACGTCGAGCTGGCGACATGGCTCGAGCGGCTACGGGCGGCAGTCGGACGCGATCCGGCGGCGTTCGGTGCAGATGCGTCGTTCGGGAAGCTGCTCGCAGCGCTCGCGCCCAGATGACAACGCGGTGCACCGGCTGGAGCGCGGGGTCGAGGAACCGGTTGTTGCCATCCGCCGAGGTCTGACGCACCATGGTCGGCACGAGAGGAAGGAGGTGGTCCAGCTTGCATGAACAACCTGAGACCCTCGAGGTGATCGGCTGCTGAGCCGTCCCTCGCGGGCCGGGGCCACCACCCCGCCCGCCCGCCGGGAGACCGGCAGAATCCAACCAGCTCACCGACCTCGCGGGTTCCGGCTGGTCTACCGGACGAAGCCTCTTCGGAGGCAGAAGCACTCGTGAGGGGATGACGATCGAACGGGCTGGGCCCACGTCGGGCCCAGCCCGTTCGCGTTCCCGGTGTTAGCCCTACGATGATGTCACCGGCCTCTTCCGACGGGTTGCCCCCGCGGTGGACGACGTGCTTCGGCACGAGCACGAAGTCGCCCGGCCCGGCGTCGACGACCTCGTCGCCTCCCGTGCCGGACTCCATCCGGAGCGCGCCGGTCAGGACGTAGATCGCGGACTCGTACTCCCTATGGTGGTGCCACCCCGAACGCATCCCCGGCTCCGTGCGGGCGAAGCCGGCCCACATCCCTTCGGTCGCGAACGCCTGCTGCCGGTCCATCCCCGGTCAACGATCGGTCGTCGCGACCGCTGCGCGGCGAGGCCGCCCAGGTCGACGATCCCAGCCCCGGACGAACCGCTGAAGGGTCGATCCTCGCCACACGGGGCCCGCGGCGAGATCGGCAGCCGGCGCCGGGAAGTCGGGTCGAGCACGCAGCTCGGCGATCCGCTGCCGGCTGATGCCGAGCGCTCTCGCGAGCTCGGTCACGCCCAGGTACGTCTCGGGCTCCTGCTCGAGCTCACGGCGGTGCATGTCGTCGGTCAGGACCACGGCACGCGCGATACCGGCGTGCGGCACGCCGAGACGCCGGCACGCCGTCTCGAAGATGCGGAGTCCGGCACGAAGCGTCGAGGGGAACGCACCACCCTCGAGACCGAACGAGGCACCCACCCCGCCGGCGACCCCCCCCGCGCTCACCGCCGGGCCGCGTGCTCCGAGCTCGGTCAGCATGCCGGGCAGCGCGGCGAGCACCTCGACGGGGTAGGAGGCCGCGCCGTCGCCCCACGTCTCGATCTCCACCGTGTACAACGTCATCTGCCCTTGCCTGGGGGAGGCCACGCGAACCCCGCTCGATGCATCCGTCGAACCGTTCGCTCGAGCGCGTGCGCGTCGCTGGACGCGTGGAGCCGATCCATCACGACGATGGTGGCCCCGTCGGGAGCAAGCAGTGCGAAGCCTTTCGTGGTCGCCGTCACCGACCACCCCTGCCGCTGCGCCTCACGCCGTACCTCCGGCCATCGCTTGTTCTCGATCATGCCCTAACCCTTGTATATATGTCAAGGAATAGGGGGAAATCGTGGTCTCCATGGGTAAGGGGCACCGTACCGAGTGGCTCCGACACCGGTATCGAGGGCAGGGCGCTACCTTCAGGAGGTGGGGCGGCTCCGGACGATCGCGAGGTGGGCGTTGGCGGGGCTGCTGCTTGTCGCCGGTATCGCCCACCACGTGTACACCGAGGAGTTCCTGGCGCAGGTGCCGACGTGGCTGCCGCTCCGGACCCCCATCGTGACCCTGAGCGGCGTCCTCGAGATCGGGTTCGCGGTGGCGCTCGTGACGTGGCGCGGTCGCCGGCGCGAGGTCGGGTGGGCGCTCGCGGTCTACCTGGCGGTGGTGTTCGTCGGGAACGTGTTCCAGGCGGTCGAAGGCACGACCCTGTTCGCGCTCGACACCGACGTGGAGCGGTGGGGAAGGCTGCTCCTGCAGCCGGTGCTG
The DNA here is from genome assembly GCA_964655465.1 of uncultured Actinomycetes bacterium. Classification (GTDB taxonomy): domain Bacteria; phylum Actinomycetota; class UBA4738; order UBA4738; family HRBIN12; genus AC-51. The sequence goes on along the minus strand of CAZZND010000115.1, from coordinate 2,831 downwards.
ATCGTGTGGGCCCTGTGGTGCACGCGGAGCGATCCGCGCTAGCGCTGCCCTCGCTGCAACCTCCACCGACCCCGGGAACGGGTCAGGACGTCGGTCGCGGTGGCGGCGCGGGCGGCCGAGTGCAGCTCGGCGCCGACCGACCGGGTCACGATCTCCGTGCCCCCGATGCGCTCCCTGAGCGCGGTGTTGTCGTACGGAAGGTTCCAGGTGGTGACGGGGTGTTCCGTGAGCGTCGACCTCATGACGATCCCTTCTTCTCCTAGCACGAGAGTAGGGACCGCCGTCGCCCGGCGAATCAGGCCGTGGGCCGTTTCGGGGATCGCCCCGGCCTACATCGTTCGTCGCCCGATCACCGCTCTCGCGCGTGGCCGCTTAGGATCCGACCTCACCGACGGGAGAGGATCACGACATGGCCGCACCTACCAGCACGACGCTCAACTTCGGACCGTGGTACCGCCGATCGCCCTTCTTCGAGGCGACGCTGCGCGCCGGATGCAGCGCCTACGACGTCTACCAGCACATGTACCACCCGAACACCTACGGCGATCCCATCGAGGAGTACCGGTCGCTCATCAACGACGTGACCCTGAGGGACGTGAGCGTCGAGCGCATCGGCAGGACGAGACGACGAGGATGACGATGGGGACCAGGAAGGGGCTCATCGCCACAAGGCGTCGACGGGAACGACGAAGATGCGATCGTCCTGCCGGTAGGACAGCTCACCGGTGTAGAGGTACACGCCTCCGAGGAACGCGTCGCCCAGCCGGGAGCGCAGCTTCCTGAGCGCGCCAAGGTCGCTGCCGGTGACCCGCGCGCCGGCCTTGATCTCGACGGCCGCCACCTTGCCGTCGCCTCGTTCGATGACTAGGTCGACCTCGTCGCCGCTCCTCGCGCGCCAGTGGCCGAACTCCACATGGATCACGCGATCGGAGGGCCTTTGCTTCCGTAACTGGAGGCCAGAAGATTCCGTTATCGGAGGGGGCGTCCCCGCAACTGGAGGATGCACTGGCACGCACACCGATCCAGGTCGCGCTCAGCCGCCGAGCGACAGGCTCCCGCCGTAGGAGCTGATCGCCGTGAGGGCGGCTTCGCTCGCGGGTCCGTGTCCGGTCACGGCGGTGACGAACTCCTCGCCTTCGAGCTCGAGCAGCTCGCACCCGCTGAGCGCGATCGCGGTGGCCTGGCGCGGCACGTCGCGCAGCAGGGCGATCTCGCCGAACGAGTCGCCGGGTCCGAGGAGGTTCACCCGCTCGCCGTTCTTGCGGATGTCGACCTGCCCCTCGGCGATCACGTAGAAGCGGTCCCCGATGTCGCCCTGCTCGAAGACGGTCTGCCCCGCCTGCACGCGCAGCGGGCGGAGGCGCGCCGCGAGGCCCTCGAGCACTGGCGCGGGCAGCGGCGCGAAGAACGAGATGCCGCGCAACAGGGCCAGCTCACGTTCGTGCAGGGTGGCGGTCTTATCGATCGCGACGAGCTTGCGCCACGACAGCGCCATGACGACCGGCAGGAAGCAGCCGATCACGACCAGGGTCGTGCGATCGCCGATCCAGTCGACCAGCGGCGGCGTGATCGCGGCGCCGAACGCCACGGTCAGCAGGAACACGGTCTCGAGCACGCCGAACACCCTCGCCAGCACGTCGTCGGGGACGCTCCGCTGCAGCAAGGTGAGGCCGGAGACGTCGACGAGCGTGACCCGATGCCCATCGCCGCGAGCGAGACCACCGCGACGGCGGGATAGGGCCAGATGCCGATCGCGATCAGCGGCAGCCCCCACAGGAGGTTCCCGACGCCGAAGTCGGTCGCGAGCCGCGCCCGCCCGACCAGGAGCCCGGCCAACAGGGCGCCGATGATGCCCCCGATCCCGAACGACGCCGCGATCACGCCGACCCAGGCGTCGCCCTTGCCGAGCAGCTCGATCGCGATCACGACCTCGAGCACCACGAGGCAGCCCGCGATCAACGTCTGCGCGCTGAACAGTCCGACGAGCAGGCGTGGACGCGGTTCCACCAGGACCGTCCGGAACCCGCCGGTCGCCTGGTGCCAGAACGACGGCGCCGTCGCCTCCTCGGCCGCGATCACCTCTTCCTCGCGGCGTTCCTCCTGCTCGTCGACCCGCAGCCGTGAGATCAGGAAGGCGGACCAGGCGAAGGTCGCGGCCGCGAGCACGAAGACCGCGCCCACCCCGCTCACCGCGAGCACGACCGCGCCGATCGCGGGGCCTACGAACATGCCGAAGCTCTCGACCGAGCTCGCGACGACGTTCGACGCCGTCAGCTCCTCGGGGGTCGACACGAGCGTCGGCGTGATCGCAGCCTGTGCGGGGCGGAAGGCGGTCGACATCACGACCCCGATCGCGGCGAGCACGTAGACGACGATCGGGCTCGCGTCGGCGAACACCGCGAACGCCGCGAGCGTGATCACCACGACCCGGCCCAGGTCGGAGGCCACCATCACGAGGCGCCGGGAGTGGCGGTCGCCGAGCACACCCATGAACGGCGCCGCGATCGCCGCGGGGATCCACCGCAGGAGCGCGACGAGACCGACCGCCTAGGCGCCGCCCTGGTCGTAGGCGTAGACCGCGAGCGCGATGCCGTAGCCCCACGTGCCGAGGTTCGAGCCGGCCCAGGCGAGCTGGAGCCTGCGCAGGTTCGGGTTGCGGAAGACCGAGCGCAGCGCCTCGATCGACCCCAGCGGAGCCTCGGTCGACTCGGAGACGTCGCTCATGCCGCGGCCCTCTCGAGTAGACGTGGCCGGGCTCGGAAGCGATCATGATGATCACGAGCCCCGAAGGAGGCGCGCCATGAGCGACCTGTCAGTCGCGATCGCCGGAC
>CAZZND010000114.1:0-8939 GCA_964655465.1 uncultured Actinomycetes bacterium | reverse complement strand
CTCCAGGTCGTCGCCGCACTCGCGACGGTCCATCACCATCTGCTCGGTGTAGTCGTCGGAGCCGATCAGCCCGTCGACCATGGCAGATGCATCGACGGCCTCCTGGAACCGGTCGGGCAAGAGACACCGTGCCGACCGGCCGCCGGCTCCGCGCGCCACGACCTGCATCGGGATGTCCCGCCAGCGGATCACCATGAGCTCGGCCACGATCAGCCCGCCACCCCCGCCGCCGCGCGCTTGGCCATCACCAGCGCCTGCGCCGTCTCGGCGGCCACCGCTGCGTCGCGACAGTACGCGTCGGCGCCCACCGCCTTGCCGAACTCCTCGTTCAGCGGGGCACCGCCGACGAGCACGATGACCTTGTCCCGCATCCCCCTGGCCTCCAGCTCCTCGATCACGACCTTCATGTACGGCATCGTGGTGGTGAGCAGCGCGCTCATCCCCAAGATGTCCGGATGGTGCTCCTCGATCGCCGCCAGGTAGTTCGCGGCCGGGTTGTTGATGCCGAGGTCGATCACGTCGAACCCCGCACCCTCGAGCATCATCGCGACCAGGTTCTTGCCGATGTCGTGGATGTCGCCTTTGACGGTGCCGATGACCACGGTGCCCATGCGCTCGGCGCCGGTCTCGGCGAGCAGCGGCCGGAGCACCTGCATGCCGGCCTTCATCGCGTTCGCGGCGAGCAGCACCTCCGGCACGAACAAGATCCCGTCACGGAAGTCGATCCCGACGATCCGCATGCCCTCGACGAGCGCCTGGTTCAGCACCTTGTCCGGGCCCCAGCCTCGGCCGAGCAGGATCACCGTGCCCTCGTAGATCTCGTCGGCGAGCCCGTCGTACAGATCGTCGTGCATCTGCCTCACCAGCTCGTCGTCGGGCAACCCCGACAGGACGATCTCTTCGTCGGTCATGTCCCTAGCCCTTCAGTCGTTCGCCCTTGGGATCGAACAGCGGCTCGTTCGTGACGGTCGCGGCGTGGCGCTCACCGAAGTACTCGACCTCGACGGGCGTGCCCTCGGCCGCGAGCGCGAGCGGCAGGTAGCCGTAGACGATCCCGCGGCCGATCGAGTACCCGTAGCCGGCGCTCGTCACGTACGAGACGACGCGGCCGTCGTGCCAGACCGGCTCCTTCCCCATCACGACGGCGCGCGGGGCGTCGAAGGTCATGCATGCGAGCCGTTCCGTGGGCTCGCCCTTCGCCTCCAACGCGGCGCGGCCTTGGAAGTCTTTCTGCATCCGGACCGCGAACCCGAGCCCGGCCTCGAACGGGTCGTGCTCGGTGGTGATGTCCTGGCCCCACAGGCGGTAGCCCTTCTCGAGCCGGAGCGAGTCGAAGGCGCCAAGCCCCGCGGCGACCACGCCGTGCTCGCGTCCCGCCTCCCAGAGCGTGTTCCACAGACGCGCGCCCTGCTCCATCGGGCCGTACAGCTCCCAACCCAGTTCGCCGACGTAGCTGATCCGCTGCGCGAACAGCGGGACCTCGGCGACGTCGATGCCCCGCCCGGTCATGTAGCCGATCGCCTCGTTCGAGACGTCGTCGTCCGTCACGGCCCGCAGGATGTCGCGCGCGCGGGGGCCCCACAGACCCAGGCAGAACGACCGCAGCGTGGTGTCGAAGATGCGCACGCGCTCGCCCGGGCGGACCTGCGAGCGGAGCCACGCGAGGTCGTGCATGCCCGAACCGCCACCCGTCACGACGAGGAACACGTCTTCGTTCAGGCGCGTCACGGTGAGATCGCAGCGGATCCCGCCGCTCGGGGTGAGCATCGCGGTGTAGACGACCGAGCCAACCGGGCGGTCGATCCGGTTCGCGCAGATCCACTCCAGGAACGTGAGCGCGTCGGGACCTTGGACGTGCAGCTTCACGTACGGCGTGATGTCGAACAGGGCGGCGCGTTCGCGCACGGCGAGGTGCTCGGCGCCCTCGATGGGCGACCACTCGCGCGCCGCCCAGCCGGTGCGGCGCGCCCACTCGTGCGTCACCCCACCGACGAGCGCGCGGTTCGCCTCGAACCACTGCGGGCGCTCCCAACCGGCTCCGGTGACGAACGAGGCGCCGAGCGCGGCGTGCCGAGCGTGGAACGGCGTGAGGCGCAGGTCCCGTGGGTTCGAGGGCTGCTGGCGCGGATGGAGGATGTCGTAGACCTCGCGGTACTGCTGCGCGCCACGTTGCCGGACGTAGCTCGCCGTCGTCTGGAAGGTGTAGAAGCGGTTCGCGTCGGCCTCGGCGAGGTCGTAGCTCGGCTCGCCCGTGACCATCCACTCGACGGCCTGGCGGGCCATCCCCGCGGCGTGTGTGACCCACACAGCCTCGCAGACCCACACGCCCGCGACCGCCGCGCTCTCGCCGACGATCGAGCCCGCGTCCGGGGTGAACGAGAACATCCCGTTGATCGAGCGCGCGGGGTCCTCGGGCCGCATCCGGCCGGCGAGGGCCGGGAACATCCGCGCGGTCTCGACCTCGCACAGGTCGAAGTCCTCGGGCATGAACGGCATGAGCGAGGGCTGCATGGCGCCGCCGGGAGGCCGGAGCGCTGCCTGCGGCGTGAGGATCGGCTCGTGCCGGTAGCTGCCGACCCCGTAGTGGTCGTCGCGCTGGCGGAAGTACAGCGAGATGTCCCCGTGACGAACGACCGGATGGTCCGCCCACGACAGGCCCTCGAGCCCCGGCACAGGATCGGTCCACACGAGCTGGTGCTGCACGGCCACGAGCGGGATGGGCACGCCCGCCAGATCGCCGACGCTCGGGCCCCAGATGCCGGCGCACAGCAGCACCCGCTCGCACTCGACGGTGCCACGATCGGTGACGACGCCGTGGACACGGTCCTCGCGGATGTCGAACCCGGTGACCGTGACGCCGCCCTCGAACCCGATGCCCGCCTCCGCGGCGCGTTGCCCGAGCGCGGTCGCGATGGCGACGCCCCTGCCGGCGCCGTCGGTCGGCACCCAGTAGCCGCCGAGGACGGTCGAGGGGTCGAGCAGAGGCGAGCGCTCGGCGCACTCGGCGGGCGTGAGCAGCTCGGTGCCCTCGATGCCGTAGGAACGCGCGGATCCCTGCCGGCGCTTCAGCTCCTGCATCCGCTCGGGCGTGGTCGCGACCTCGAGGCCACCGACCCCGAACCACACGGGCTCACCCTCGAGGCGGAGGGAGTCGTACAGCGCGACCGAGTCCTGCGCGATCCGGCACATCGTGCGGGACCCGTTGGTCTGGAAGATGATCCCGGGCGCGTGGCTCGTGGAGCCGCCGGTCTCGAAGAGCGGACCCTGATCGATGACGAGGACGTCGGTCACGCCCATCTCGGCGAGGTGATAGGCCGCGGAGGCGCCGACGATGCCGGCGCCGACGATCACGGTCTGGGCGCGATCTCGCATGGCCTCCTCTCCGCTGCGATGGTGCCGATCCTACGTTGCGCTGTCACCGATAGGGACGCGCTAGGCGCAACTCCTGAGAAGACGGAAGAGGCGGCCCCGAAGGACCGCCCCTCACGCACTCACCTGCCGCCGGCTACGCGGCTGGCAACCAGGCCGACCACACGTCCTCGTTCGCGTCGACCCAGGCTTGGGCGGCGTCGGCGGCATCAACGCCCTCGACGTCGATCTCCTTCGCGATCGTCGCTTGGATCTCGCTCGTGTAGTTCATGTTCGACAGGAACTCGAACGCCTCGGGCGCCTTGTCCTCGAGCTGAGCGGAGAGCGCCTTGTACAGCACGTCCTCCGGGTACTCGCAGGCGTAGCCCGCGGCACCTTCCTCGGCCGCGGCGGCCGCGCACTCGTCGGTGTAGGCGGGCAACTCCACGACCGACAGGTCGTAGTCGTTGTGGACCCAATGCGGGGTGTACATGTAAAGGAGCAGCGGCTCTTCGTTCTCGATCGCACGCTCGATCGACGTGACGAGCGTGGCCTCGGATCCGCCCGTGACGACGACGAAATCGAGACCGAGATTCTCGATGATCTGCGCATCGAAGGAGACGTAGCTCGGGTCGCCCAAGAGGAACTGACCCTTGGGTTCGGTCTCAGCCGTCGCGAAGAGCTCCGCGTTCTCGTTCAGACCCCCCCATGTCGCGAGCTCCGGGTTCTCGTCGAGCATGAACGTGGGGACGTACCAATCGATCTTCCCGACCGCCCCGAGCGGGCCGGCGTCCACGACACTGCCGTCGCCCTCGATATAGGTCGCGTAGTCATCGGCATGTCCCGAAGGCCACACCTCGAGCGTCGCATCCAGGCTTCCGTCGGATAGCGACGGGAACTGGACGAACTCATCGACCTCAACGAGTTCGACCGTGTAGCCAAGCTCACCCTCCAAGATCGCGGCTGCGACGTTCGCGTTGACAGCCGCTCCGGTCCACGGGTTCACGGCGAGCTTCACCGTTATCCCGGTGCCCGGCTTGGTTCCACCCGTGTCTCCACCATCTCCAGGCGACGGTGACTCCACATCAGTGCATGCGACCCCGACCATCGACAGGACGAGTCCTGTCACGGCGATCGCGGACCATCTACGAACAAGCATGGAACCCCCTTCCTTCCTCGTGTTGATACGCACTACCGTTGCGTGATGGCCTGGACCCTAGGCCACCAGCCCAAACCGATCCCGACCGGTCCCCGCATCGAACGCGAGGCCATCCCCATGGCCTGGCTGATGCGGTCGAGCACGACGGCGAGGAGCACGATCGCGATCCCGGCGAACACGCCCCGCCCTATCTCATCGTGGGTGAGCCCGTACACCGCCTCCAAGCCCAAGCCGCCCGCTCCGACCAAGCCCGCGATGATCACGACCGATAACACCATCATGATCGCCTGATTGATACCGAGCAGGATCGACGGACGAGCCAGGGGCAACTGCACCTTGCGGAGCATCTGGCGGGACGTGGCCCCGAACGACATGGCCGACTCCACCGTCTCCCGAGGAACCTGACGGATCCCGAGCGTGGTGAGCCTGATGGCGGGCGGCAGCGCATAGATCACGGAGGCGACCACACCTGGGACGCGGCCGACGCTGAACAGCGCGATCACCGGGACGAGGTAGACGAACGCAGGAAGCGTCTGCATCGCGTCCAGGATCGGCTTCATGACCGCCTCGACCCGCGCTCGACGCGCCGCCCAGATACCGAGCGGGACCGCGATCGCGATAGCGATCGCCGCGGAGATGAGCACCTGGCCGAGCGTGTTCATCGCGACGTCCCACATCCCCAGCATGCCGATCCCGAAGAAGCACAGGAAGCAGGTCACGCCGAGCCGGACCGTGCCCACGCGCCATCCGAGGACCGCCGCGCCGCCCGCAACCATCCACCAGGGCAGGTTCACCAGCAGATCACGGAGCGGGTCCAGCCCGAACCTCACCGTCGCGTCGCTCAGCGGTCCGGTCCCTCCAACCACCGGTACGCCCTGGTAGAGGTTCTCCTCGAACCATTCGACCAAGTCGTTCGCCGGCTGCTCGACCGAGATCACCCACGCTTCCGGGAAGTCCTGCTGCCGGAGCACCTCGCGCCCGATGAAGACGGCGATCACCGTGGAAGCGATCGCAACGACGATGACCACGCGGCGCGTCAAGGTCTTGCCTAACACCCGGACCGAGCGATCGTCGTGACGGCCCGACCGCTCGCTCCACGCGAAGGTCACCCGATCCAGGATGATCGCCAGCACGACGATGGCGATGCCCCCGTTCAGGGCCTGTCCGACGTTCACGTGCTGCAGGCCGTTGTAAACCTCTCTGCCCAGCCCACCGGACCCCACGACGGCCGCGATCACCACCATCCCGAGCGCCATCATGATGGTCTGGTTCACCCCGAGCATGATCGAGGGCTTCGCGAGCGGCAGCTGAACCAACCGCAAGGTCTGGCGACTGGTGCCGCCGAACGCCGCGGGGACCTCGAGCGTCCCCGCAGACACGCCACGGATCCCGAGGCTGGTGAGACGAACAGCCGGCGGGAGCGCGAAGATCACGGTAGAGATCAATGCGGTCGGGGCTCCGATCCCGAACAGGAGCACGAGCGGCAGGAGGTAGGAGTAGGCAGGGATCGTTTGCATCGCATCCAACATCGGACGTAGGGCTCGATCCACCCGTTCACGCCGCCCCGCCCAGATGCCCAGCGGGATCCCGATCGCCAGCGCGATCATGACGGCCGACACGACGAGGGCGATGGTCAGAACGGCCGCCTCCCAGACGCCGAGGAGGCCGAACGAGAACGTCCCAAGCGCTGTCAGGAGCGCCATCTTCCAGCCGGCCATGACGCCGGCGAGGGCCGTCATCCCCACGAGCAGCCCCAGCCACGTCATGCGCAGAAGCGTTTCGCTGACCGTCTCCAGGAGCCAGGTGATCCCCTGCTCGATGGGATCCAGGACGTAGACGAAGAGCGGCGACGTGTTCTTGTTCTCCAGCACCCAGTTGTCGAAGTCGTTCAACCAGGACATGTCCAGGACCCACCGCTCCGGGAACCCCGCCGTGAGCCACAGGACGCCGATAGCCAACGTCACAGCGACCCCAACGCCCCAGGCGATGCGCCGAGGCCACGGCGATCGATCGACCAGCGCCGCGTCCGAGACAGGGGGCCTCGCGCTCGGGGCCGCGACCGCCGGCCGAGGACCGGCGTTGACCGCCACCTAATCCGCCTCCACCAGTGCGCGCATCACTGCGCCGCGATCGACGACGCCGACGACGACGTCGCCTTCCATCACGCGGATGGTGCGATCGGACTCGGCGACCATCGGGATCAGCTCTTGAACGACGGTGCCTGCCGCGACCGTTGGGCCGTCGGCGGGCACCTCGCCGTTCGCCGGGGTCATGATCGCCCGCGCCGTCAGCACGTGGGCGCGCGGCACGTCGCGCGTGAAGTCGGCCACGTAGTCGTCCGCCGGGTGCGCGACGACATCCTCGGGCGTGCCGACCTGGACGAACTTGCCGTCCTTCATGATCGCGATCCGATCGCCGAGCTTCAGCGCCTCGGCCAGGTCGTGCGTGATGAAGATCATCGTCTTCTTGAGGTCGCGCTGCAGCGCGATGACCTGATCCTGCATGTCTCTCCGGATCAGCGGGTCCAGCGCGGAGAACGGCTCATCGAACAGCAGGATCTCGGGGTCGTTGGCCAGGGCCCGCGCCAGTCCCACGCGTTGCTGCATCCCACCGGAGAGCTCGTCGGGGAACGAGGCCCCCCATCCACCGAGTCCGACCTTCGTCAGCGTGTCGCCGGCTATCTGCAGCCGCTCGGCCTTGTCCTTGCCTTGGATCTCGAGCCCGAACGCCACGTTGTCGACGATGCGCCGGTGTGGCAGCAAGCCGAAGTGCTGGAACACCATGGAGATCTTCTCGCGGCGGACCTCGCGCAGGTGATCGGCGTCGAGCGTCATGATGTCCTCGCCGTCGATGAACACCTGGCCACCGGTGGGGTCGTGGATCCTGTTGATCATGCGAACCAGCGTCGACTTGCCCGAGCCCGAGAGCCCCATCACCACGAACACCTCGCCTTGCGCGACGTCGAACGAGATGTCGCGCACGGCGGCGACGCAGCCGGTCTTCTCGAGCAGCTCGGCGCGCGGCAGGTCCACATCCGGTGTCCCGACAACCTTGTCAGCCTTGGGCCCGTAGATCTTCCAGACGCCTCGACAGGAAACCGCCTGCGCCTCGTTCACTCGCCCCCCCTGGCTCGATCCAACCCGGCGATGTTCGACCACGAGCGCGCGGCACGCAACATAGGGGTTGCGCGCTCGGCAACATGGATGCGCAGGGCGCCACTACTCCTCAGCGGCGCCCAGTCCCACCAGGACGAGCCCGACGACCGTGAGCACCACACCGACATACTGGTTCAGCACGGGGCGCTCGCGCAGGAACGCCACCGAGAGCCCGACGGCGATCAGGGGGAACACCGCGGACGCGATGAGCACCGGCGTGACGGATCCGGCCTCGGCGCCGATCGAGTAGCCAAGGACCCCGACGAGATCCGCCCCGCCGACCGTGATCGCGGCCACCACGGCGGGCCTGACGGCGAACCGGCTGCGGAGCTGCGACGTGCGCCACAGCAGACCCAGACCGACGAACGCGATCAGCTGGGCAACCCGCGAGGACCACAACCCGACCTCCCATCCCAGGTCCTGCGACAGCTTCGCGAGCGTGAGCCCGCCGATGCCGAACCCCACGGCGGACGCGATCGCCCACGGCAGCCCCGGCGGCATGGTGTGGGTGCCGGCGCGGACCTTCTTCAGATCGGTCGAGGTGAGCATGACCCCGAGCACGGTGACGATCCCGCCGATCACGATCGGGGCGTTCGGGCGTTCGCTGAGCACCAGGACCGCGAGCACCACACCGACCAACGCGTACGTGGCGCCGACCGGCGACACGACCGCGAGCGGCCCCAGCTCGAGCGCCCGGTAGTGCGTCACGTACGCGGTGGCGGAGAAGACGCCGTTCAAGACGATCCAGCCGAGCATGGTCCCGGCGGACGCCACGTCCTGCCCGCCGATCAGGACGATCGCGGTCACAGCGACGGCGCTGAAGGTCTGCGCGACGAGCACAACCCACAAGCTGCCGATCCGGCGGCCCGTGACCGCGCCCGTGAAGTCCGCGAACCCCCAGCCGAGCGCGGCGACGAGGCCGTAGATCACGCGGGCGGCCTGGCTTCGGCGAGCGCGTCGACCGCGACGGCGCCCCTCGGCCCGACCAGCAACGGGTTCGCCTCGAGCGAGGTCAACCGGTCTCGAAGATCGTGCGCGGCGCGTCCGATCGACGCGACCGCCTTCGCCAGCGCGGCCAGGTCGTGGCGCTCCGGATCGAGCCCGCACCGGTCGGCCTGCGACGTCACGTAGGCGAGCGCCTGCGCCTGGGTGAGCGGGGCCGCGACGAACGTCGCGGCCCCGGCCTCGGCCAGCGCCCCACCGGGCCGGATCGTCATGCAGGCCCCGAACCGGTGGTCGACGATCGCACCGACGAGGATCTCGTCGCCGCTCACCAT
>CAZZND010000113.1:7193-8996 GCA_964655465.1 uncultured Actinomycetes bacterium | reverse complement strand
AGGCGATCGAGGCGAAGGAGGGCGTGCGGATCAAGGAGGAGAACCAGACCCTCGCCACGATCACGATCCAGAACTACTTCAAGATGTACGACAAGCTCGCCGGCATGACGGGGACGGCCAAGACCCAGCTGACCGAGTTCGAAGAGACCTACAAGATCGGGGTCGTCGAGATCCCGACCAACCGCCCCAACGTCCGCGACGACCGCCAGGACCTGGTCTACAAGAACGAGGACGAGAAGTGGGAGGCCGTCGCCGATGACCTGACGGAGCGCAACGAGAAGGGCCAGCCCGTCCTGGTCGGCACCGTGTCGATCGAGAAGTCCGAACGCCTGTCGAACGTGCTCAACCGCCGCGGCGTCGAGCACCACGTCCTGAACGCGAAGAACCACGAGAAGGAAGCCATGATCGTGGCGCAGGCGGGGCGGATCGGCGCCGTCACCGTCGCGACCAACATGGCCGGCCGTGGGGTCGACATCCTGCTCGGCGGTAACTCCGAGTATCTGGCCCGCCAGGAGATGGCGGCGAACGGCTTCGACAACGACCGGTACCTCCTGTTCGACATGGACGATGAGGAGCGCGAGGCGTACGAGGCCGCGTACGGACCTCTCCTCGAGAAGTTCAAGGCGCAAACCGACGCAGAGCACGACGAGGTCGTCGAGCTCGGCGGTCTCTATGTCTTGGGTACCGAGCGGCACGAGTCGCGCAGGATCGACAACCAGCTGCGAGGCCGTTCCGGTCGCCAAGGCGACCCAGGCGAGTCGTTGTTCTACCTCTCGCTCGAGGACGACCTGATGCGTATGTTCGCGAGCGACCGGGTGAGCGCGATCATGGAGCGGCTGAAATGGCCCGAAGGCGAGCCCATCGAGGCGAAGATGGTCAGCCGCGCCGTCGAGAACGCCCAGAAGCAGATCGAGGAGCTCAACTACGAGCGCCGTAAGAACGTCCTGAAGTACGACGAGGTCATGAACGGCCAGCGCGAGGTCATCTACCGCGAGCGCCGCAAGATCCTCAAGGGCGAGGACCTGAAGGAACAGTGCCTGGAGTTCGTCGGTCAGGTCGTGGACGACGTGATCGACGCGTGGTGCGCGTCCGACAGCTACCCCGAGGACTGGGACCACGAGGGGCTGTTCGCCGCGCTCGGAGAGGTCTTCCCGCTCGAGGGCGGGCCCGAGGACCTGAAGGACGCGGAGGACGCTGAGGGGCTGAAGGCGCGGTTCACCGGGGCGGCACTCGCGGCCTACGAGCGGAAGGAAGAGGCGGTCACCTCCCAGGTCATGCGCGAGCTCGAGCGGGTGGTGTTCCTCAACATCACCGACACGAAGTGGCGCGAGCACCTCTACGAGATGGACTACCTGCAGGAGGGCATCCACCTGCGCGCCTACGCGCAGCGTGACCCGCTCACCGAATACCGGCGCGAGGCCTTCGACATGTTCGAGGCGCTCACGCAGTCGATCCGGGACGACTTCGTGAAGTACATCTACCGCGTCGAGCTCGTCCGTCAGGACCAGCAGCAGGCACCGCGGGTCCAGCGGGTGAAGGAGAACAAAGACGAGGTCGCTTCGGGCGCGGGTGGCGCTGTCGAGGCTGGCGACACCCTGGCGATGGGCAAGCGGGTCGGCGGCGCCGCGCCGCAGGCCGTGTCGGACAAGGTGCCGCGCAACGCCCCCTGTCCGTGCGGCAGCGGCAAGAAATACAAGAAGTGCCACGGCGCCGCCGCGTGAGGCTCAGAGCGACCGGGTGAGCAGGACCGCCGGGTTCTCCGGGCCCCAGATGTCGAGCTCCCGCGCGGTCGTGAACCCCATC
>CAZZND010000113.1:0-7183 GCA_964655465.1 uncultured Actinomycetes bacterium | reverse complement strand
CAGGTAGAAGGCCCGAGTCTCGGCGTACGGCTGGTGCTCGGTGCGCGCCGACAGCGTCTTCACGTGGAGCTCGCGCACCCCTTGGCCTCGGAGCATCTCCATCAACGCGTCCATCAAGGCCCTTCCGAGACCGCGGCGCCGATGGTCAGCACGCACGGCCATCCATGTGATCTCGGCGTTCTCGCCGACGGGCTGCCAGGTCAGGAACCCCGCGACCTCGCCGTCCACCTCGGCCACCGCACCGGGCTGGTGGCGCACGGCCTCGGCGCAGTCCCTGATCCCCTGCTCGACACCGAACCAGTCGGGGAGCCCCGCGATGATCGCGTCGCAGATCTCCGCGTCGGTGGGGGTGAGGTTGCGGACCGTGGCAGGGCTCGTGACGCGCCGGATGAGCCGGCAGCTCCACGGGACGAGCGTCCCCCGTTCGGGGCTCTGGACCGAGAACCGTGGGTCGCGGAGGTCGACGATCCCCGAGACGTCGAACGGCACCATCAGCTCGCCGGGGGCGGCGAGGGCGCCGAGCGCCGCCGCCTCCTCGATGGTCGCGTGGAGCAGGTCGTGGGAGTGGGCCAGCCCGACCGAGACGCCGCCGGCGGTGTCGGGACAGCTGTCACCGAGGACGAGCCAGCTCCCGATGGCGACCGCGGGATCGGGGAGCCAGGCGAGGAAGGCGGTGTCCCTGCCGAGCATGAGGTGCCCGCCGAAGACCTCGACCACATGCCGCTGGGCCGAGCCCTCGGCGTCGGCGGGACCCCCGCCGGGCGCGTCGAGCAGCACGACGGCCACGACGTCCGCTTGCTGGACGAGCAGCCGGGGCAGTCGCTCGAGCGCCGCCGCCCGCAGGGCCTCGATGGCGCTCATCGCCGCAGCATACGGTCTCGCGGTGGGCGCTCCTGACTAGACTCGGTCACCGATGAGCGATCACACCGAAGCCCTCCAGCGACTGGCTGAACGTGTCGCGGCCGCCGAAGGCTTCCTCGGGATCGAGACCGAACGCCGGCAGGCGGCGGAGCTGCAGGAGCAGGCGGCCGACCCATCGTTGTGGGACGACCCCGCTCGCGGCCAGCAGATCACATCGAAGTTGTCCCGGCTGAACGCCGATGTGGATCGGTACGACGGGCTCCGCCGTCGCGTCGAGGACGCACAGGTCATGGACGAGCTTCTCGCCGAAGCCGACGACGCCGAGCTCGCGAACGAGCTCGTGGCGGCTGTCGTGGCGCTGGAGGGCGACGTCGAGAAGCTCGAGCTCGCGGCGCTCCTCTCGGGTCCGTACGACGACCACGACGCCATCGCCACACTGCAGGCTGGTGCCGGCGGCACCGAGTCGATGGACTGGGCGGACATGCTGCTGCGCATGTTCACCCGGTGGGCCGAGCGCGAAGGCCTCGGGATCGTCCTCGACGATGTGCATTACGGCGACGAGGCTGGCATCAAGTCGGCGACGTTCACCGTCCACGGGCCCAACGCTTACGGCCTGCTCTCGGCCGAGCGCGGCGTCCACCGGCTGGTCCGGATCAGCCCGTTCGACGCCGCGAAACGCCGGCAGACGAGCTTCGCGGCGCTCGACGTGATCCCCGCGCTCGAGGAGTCCGAGGCCGACGAGATCGAGGTTGACGAGTCCGAGCTGCGGATCGACGTTTACCGTTCGAGCGGGCCCGGCGGCCAGGGCGTGAACACGACCGACTCGGCGGTGCGCATCACACATCTGCCGTCGGGGATCGTCGTCGCCTGCCAGAACGAGCGATCGCAGCTGCAGAACAAGGCGACGGCGATGGGCATCCTCAAAGCACGGTTGGCCGAGCTCGAGCGCCATCGGCGCGAGGAACGGATGGACGAGATCCGCGGCGAGCGCAAGGCGGTGGATTTCGGGTCGCAGATCCGATCGTACGTGCTCGCGCCCTACCAGATGGTGAAGGACCACCGGACCGACGTGGAGGTCGGAGACCCCCAGAGCGTCCTGGACGGCGACCTCGATAGGTTCATCGAGGCCGAGCTCCGGCGCCGCGCCTCAGCCTGATGTGGTGTCACGCTCGCGCACGGCCAGGCCGAGCATCGTGACCGCGAGCAGCACCCACACCGCGACCCCGGCGATGAGGCTGCGCGTGACCCAGGGATCCGCGTACGTGAGCGTGGCAGCATGCGCGCCGTCCGGCAGCGTCACCCGCATCACGGGTCCGTAGGCGCGGATCTCCGCCGGTCGCCCATCGTCGGCTGTCGCCGACCACCCGGGGTCGTAGGCCTCGTCGACGATGACCGGGAGCCCGAGCGTCGGCGCTTCGATGCGGATCTCCTTCGGCGAGGGGCGCCCGATCGTCGCCGAGTCTTCGACCGGCCCTTCGGGCGGCGCCACCTCGACCAGGTCGTAGCCGTCGGCGGTGGCGACCACCTCGCCCGGCACCGGTGGTTCGACGGCCTGCGGGACGACGAGATAGCGCACGCCCATCGTCATCAGGTCGATGGCATCGGGCCGCGCGAGCACGGCGGCGTTGTAGTACATCGGCAAGGGATTCCGCTCCCGGATCCAGCGCCAGTACGCGGGCAGCTGGACGGGGTTGTAGCCGAGCGCGTCGCGGATGCCGAACAGGCTGCCGCGCGCGTTCGCGAGCGCCGGCCAGTCCGACGGCGCCTGCGCGAACAGATACCCCTTCTCGTACGCCGCGGCGGGCGGGGCCCAGGTCAGGTAACGGTCGTCGCCGATCAGGTCCACGAACGGCGTGGGCCGCAGGAACGCGGCGAGCTCGATGTCGGGGGCACGCAGCGGCTGGAAGATCAGCGGCACGCGGGTGGGCCCCTCGAGCCCGAGGTAGATCTCGTCGCCGGTGTGCCGGCCGGCGAGGACCGCCCCCGCGGCGAGCTCGATCGCGAGCAGGACGGCGAGGGCCGGCGCCCACACCGGACGGCGCGCCACGAGCACCAGCAGGATCGCCGCCGGGAGCAGGGCGAGGGCGAACAGCTGCCAGCGCGTCGGATCGGCGCCGAGCGCGAGCGGCAGACCCACCCAGACCAGCGCGGCGGCGGCGACCCAGACGGCGGCGGCTCGAAGGCTCGGCGGCTCGCGGACGACGCCGTCGATCCCCAGCGCCCCGAGCGTCGGCAGGACCATCAGCGCCACGTATCGGGATCACCCGGGGTTGTGCAGGGCGACGTCGCCGAACGGCACGCGCGCGATCGCGTCTCGGACCCACGCGGCGCCCAGGACCTCGGGCAGCAGGAACAGCCACGTGATGCCCAGGACGACGCACAGGGCGACCGCGACGCGCCGGCGGCGCCGGGCGCGGAGCGCGAGCGGCGCGGCGACCAGGGTCGCCGCGCCGAGGTATGCCCCTGGCGCCGCCGCGAACGCCAGGGGCCACGCGGCCCACACCCCACCCGGTGAGATCGGCGCTTCCTCGTCGGCGAGCGCGGCGGTGGGTCCGCCGAGCGCGTCGTACCCGCCGGCCAGGCTCGAGGTCGACACGAACTGGAACCGTGGGACGAGCACGGGCGCCGCTAGCACCGGCATCGCGATCAGGAACAGCACGGCCACCGGCCAGCGCCCGTGCGCGGTCCGCGCGATCAGGTAGGCCGCCAGCACGGCGGTCGAAGCGACGAGGCCGTGCGACAGGTGGGCGCTCGCGACCTGCGACCAGGCGAGCCCGCCGAGCGCGAGCCACACGAGGCGCCGCGACCACCGGTCGGCCCGCAGGTACCCGGCGGCGGCGAGCAGCACCACCGATGTCCACGCGAGCACGCCGGCGAACGGCATCGCCACGGCGACCTCGCTCGCGCTCAGCGCGCCGGCGATCGCGGGCCCGCCCGCTGTCGCCGCGACGCGGCCGGCGCCGTCCACGCGCAGGAAGCCGTACAACCCGAGACCGGCGACCAGCGGCTGCAGCACGATCATCGCGCGCATCGCCGCGCCGGGGTCGAGGGGCGAGAACAGGAGCATCGGCGGCAGGTACAACCACCCGCTCTGCGGGTCGGCCGCGAAGCGGTACCCGAGCATCTCGAACGGGTTCCAGATGGGGATCGTGCCGTCGGCGATCGCGCGGCCGAGGAAGGACCAGCGCGGGAGCCAGAACGCCAGCAGGTCGGGGTGCTCGTCGGTCAGAAGGTCAGAGAACGCGAAGCCACGCAAGGCGAACAGCACGAGCGCGACGATCAGCACGGGGCCCGCCCATGCAGCGACGACGCGGCGCCACGACATCGTCACAGCCTATCGGTGGCCCTTGCGCGGTCCGGCCGTGACCCTCTGGTAGGGTGGTCCCGCGTCCTTCCCGGAACCTCTCCATCCCAATCATGATCAGTCTCCAGCACGTCTCCAAGACGTACCCGAAGAACGGCGTTATCGCCCTCGACGACGCGTCCATCGAGATCGAGAAGGGTGAGTTCGTCTTCCTCGTGGGTCCGTCGGGCTCGGGGAAGACCACGACGCTGCGGTTGCTGACCCGCGAGGACGACCCCACCTCGGGCGAGGTCTACGTCGCGGGCAAGAACCTCGCGAGGCTGTCCTCGTGGAGCGGCGTCCCCAAGCTCCGGCGCAACATCGGATCGGTGTTCCAGGACTTCAAGCTCCTGCAGGACAAGACGGTGTTCGAGAACGTGGCGTTCGGGCTCGAGGTCATCGGCAAGCCCAAGCACGTCATCGACACGAGGGTGCCCGAGATCTTGGAGTATGTGGGGCTGGGGTCCAAGCTGAACAGCTACCCCGACGAGCTCTCCGGCGGCGAGCAGCAGCGCGTCTCCCTCGCGCGCGCCTGCGTCAACCGCCCGCTGGTGCTGCTCGCCGACGAGCCCACGGGCAACCTCGATCCGAGCACGAGCGTCGACATCATGCGGTTGCTCGACAAGGTGAACAAGATCGGCACGACCGTCGTGATGTGCACGCACGACCAGGCGATCGTCGACGCGATGCGCAAACGCGTGATCGAGCTCGACGAGGGCAAGGTCGTGCGCGATCAGTCGCGAGGGGTGTACTCGTAGCGTGCCCCGCGCGGATTACTTCTGGCGCGAGACCGCGTCCGGTCTCCGCCGCAACGGGATGGTCGCGTTCGCGGCGATGTCGACGTCGTTCATCGCGCTGTTCCTGTTCGGGCTCTCGCTGCTGATCGGCCGGCAGATCGACCTGTTGATCCTGGCGGTGACGGGCAACGTCGAGGTGACCGTGTACCTGACCGATCCGGTGCGTTCCGAGATCTACCTGCCCCTCATGGACACGTTGCGCGAGCTCCCGGCGGTCGCCAGCGTGGAGTTCGAGAGCAAGGACGAGGCCTACCAGCGCTTCCTCGACCTGTTCTCCAACCAGGAGTCGGTCATCGAGAACGCCGACCCCGACGCGATCCCGGCGTCGCTGCGGGTCAAGCTCGCCGACACCGCCCAGTACGAACAGGTGACCGAGGCGCTGGGGTGCGCGCCGAACGCTGAGGGCGCGATCGAGTGCGCGGCGCCGGGCGTACGCAAGGTGAACGATTTCCGTGAGCTTCTGAGCCGGCTGTCGACCATCACCCAGGTGCTGTCGTACGGGGTGCTCGCCGTCGCCCTTCTGATGCTCGGCTCCGCGGTCGCGCTGGTGGCGAACACCCTGCGCATGGGCATGTTCGCGCGCCGCAAGGAGATAGGGATCATGCGCCTGGTCGGCGCGACGAACTGGCGGATCCGGATCCCGTTCCTGATCGAAGGGCTCGTCGAGGCGCTCCTCGGCGCCGTGGCAGCGGTCGTCGCGCTGTTCCTCGGCAAGGTCTTCTTCGTCGATCAACTGCGGGGCGACCTGCTGTGGCTGCCGTTGATCCGCAACTCCGACGTGCTGTGGGCGGCGCCCTGGATCCTCATCGCGGCGAGCGCGATCGCCGTCATCGCCGGCACGATCGGCATGCGCCGCTTCCTCGATGTGTAGGGTGCCCGGCATGCCCGGCCGCCGCGAGGAAGGGGAGAAGGTCGTCGCCTCCAACCGCAAGGCGCGCCACGACTACGAGATCCTCGAGACCTACGAGTGCGGCATCCAGCTCACCGGCGATGAGGTGAAGTCGCTCCGCCAAGGGCGTGCCTCGCTGGTCGACTGCTACGGGCGGACCCGCTCGGGCGAGGTCTGGCTGGAGGGGATGCACGTGCCGCCCTACGAACAGGGCGACAAGCGCGCCCATCAGCCGATGCGGCCGCGCAAGCTGCTGCTGCACCGGCGCCAGATCGACGAGATCACCGCGGCGGTGGGCGAGAAAGGCTTGTCCCTCGTCCCGCTCCGCGTGTACTTCACGCACGGGATCGGCAAGGTCGAGCTGGCGCTCGCTCGCGGCAAGCGCCGGCACGAGAAGCGGCACGCGATCGCGAAACGCGAGGCGCAGCGCGAGGCCGAACGCGAGCTGGGGCGCCGCCGATAGGCCGGATCCACCTCGTCTACGACGGCAAGGTCGGCCTGTCGCTCCTCGGCCGTATACTCGGGGGGACAACTACATATGGGGGTGTACTGGCTTCGATTCGGACGTTTCACCGTCTGGGAGAAGCGGGCCGTGATCCCGGATGTCACGTTAAACGCCGGACCAACACAAGCGCCAACGACGAGTTCGCGCTCGCTGCTTAACCTCGGTTAGGTAGCTGCCCGCCCCGTGGGCCTGCGGTCGGGGGCCGGGTATCACCTGAGCAGGCTTACCCCGCCGGTTCCGTCCGGAGGCCGGGGGGGGACATCGCATCCGGGCTGGCTCCGAGGTCCTTCGCCGGTGGACGCCTCGGAGCGAGATCTGATCGCCGGCTCCGCCCGGAGAAGCCCCAGTCGGTCGCCCGAACACAGGGGTTCGATTCCCCTCACCTCCACCAACGCGATGAATTCGAACCACCGCCCTCGTCGTCTCCTGGCACGGGGATCTGCGTGAAGCGCGAGTGTGTTGATCGCCGTCTTGGCCCGGTAGAAGGATGTCCCGATATCCACTTGGATCGGCTCCAGGGTGATGGGGCCGAGGATCTGGCGTAGCACCATCGCCGAGCCTGTCGTGTCCTTCTCCAGGAGTTCCTGGAGCTTCCCGACACGGTTCCGGATCCATTCGATGGGAGGTGCCTGGAAGACCTTCTCTCTGACCGGATAGCGCCGCCCTCAGCCCCCCGATCACCCGTCCCCGCGTCCTCCCGCTGAGGTCTTCCTCAACGTCGGCGAGCACTTCAGCGAGCGCCTCGCCGTCCTCGCGCTGGTACATCGACGAGATGAAGGCGAGCCGCT
>CAZZND010000112.1:883-9032 GCA_964655465.1 uncultured Actinomycetes bacterium | reverse complement strand
TGCAGGAGGGGTGGGGCCTGATCGGCGGCAACATCTTCCACGGGGAGCTCTCGGCGGACCAGCTGTTCCACATGCGCCCGGCGCCGGGGTACGCGGACTACCGCACCCCGATCCGCGGCCTCTACCAGTGCTCGAGCGCCACCCACGCCGGTGGGGGCGTCACGGGCATCCCCGCCTACAACTGCGTCCGCGAGATCGTGAAGGACCGCAGGCGCCGAAGGATGAGGAGGTCGTCGTGAGTCAGGGAACGACCAAGGAGAACAGTTGGTTCAAGTTCTACTTCGCCAGCTGGTACAAGAAGTCGCCGTACTTCCAGTGCACGGTTGAGGCCGGCTGCACGAGCTGGGATCTGTACAACCACATGCTGATCCCGACGCTCTACGACGACGACGTCAAGGAGTACTGGCACCTGCTGAACCACGTCACGCTCTGGGACGTCGCGGTCGAGCGTCAGGTCGAGATCACCGGTCCCGACGCCGCCCGGTTCACCCAGCTGCTCACCCCGCGCGACCTCTCGACGACGCAGGTCGGTCAGTGCAAGTACGTGCTGATCTGCGCACCCGACGGCGGCATCATCAACGACCCGATCCTGCTGAAGCTCGCCGAAGATCACTTCTGGCTCTCACTCGCCGACTCCGACACGCTGCTGTACGCCCTCGGCGTGCAGGCCTTCGCGGGGCTCGACGTCACGATCCGCGAGCCCGACGTCTCGCCGCTGCAGCTGCAGGGGCCGGGATCGAAGGACGTGATCCGCGATCTGTTCGGCGGCGAGGTCGCGGACCTCAAGTACTACTGGCACGCGCAGACCGAGCTCGACGGCATCCCGCTCGTCGTCTCGCGCACCGGATGGACGGGCGAGATCGGCTACGAGCTGTACCTGCGCGACGCCTCGCGCGGGATCGAGCTGTGGGACAAGGTGATGGCCGCCGGTGAGCCCCACGAGATCCGGGCGATCGCGCCGAGCGACCAGCGCCGCATGGAGGCCGGCATCTTCAACTACGGCAACGACATGGACGTGACGAACAACCCGTACGAGGTGACCGGGCTCGAACGTTTGGTCGAGCTCGAAAACGACAACCAGGTCGTTTCCCGGGACGCGCTCCAGCGGATCGACGCCGAAGGCGTGGGCCGCAAGCTCGTCGGGGTCCGGATCGCCGGCGAGCCCCTCGGGATGTGGCTCGAGGACTTCTGGCCGGTGTCATCGGACGGTGCCGATGTCGGGAAGCTGACGAGCGCCTCGTATTCGCCGCGGCTCGAGTTCAACATGGGCTACGCGTGGGTGCCGGTCCAGCTTGCGGCCCATGGGACCCGGCTCCAGGTCTCGTCGCCGAGCGGTCCGGTGCCCGCTGAGGTCGTGCCGCTGCCGTTCTGGGACCCGAACAAGGACGTGCCCAAGAGTTAGGGTGCCGGTCGCGCTAGCCTAGGCGGCGTGAACGCGCTCGCCGGCAAGCTGCTCGTCTCGAACGCGACCTTGTTCGACCCGAACTTCCGTCGCACGGTGGTCCTGATCGGGCACCACGACGACGACGGCGCCGTGGGCGTGATCCTCAACCGTCCGCTCGGGGTGAGCGTCGACGAGGCCGTCCCCGCGCTCGCAGAGCTCGTCCCGCCCGGAGACCGGCTGTTCGAGGGAGGGCCGGTGCAGCCCGACGCCGCGGTCGTCGTCGCGGAGTTCGATGACCCTTCCAAAGCCGGGCTCGTCGCGCTCGGTTCGATCGGGTTCCTCCCCGAGGAGGCCGATCCCGACGACCTCGGCGGTATCCGCCGCGCCAGGGTGTTCGCCGGCTACGCCGGGTGGGGCGCCGGCCAGCTCGAGGACGAGCTCGACGAGGTCGCGTGGCTCGTCATCGACGCCGTGCCGGAGGACGTGTTCCACGACGAGCCCGAGCGCCTGTGGGGCGACGTCGTCGCGCGGATGGGCCCGGACTACGCCTTGATGCGCACGATGCCCGCCGATCCCTCGTTCAACTGATGAGCGGTTCGCTCTCGTTCGACCGTGCCGCTGCGTACTACGACGAGACGCGGGTCACCGACGAGGCGACGCTCGACCGCATCCTGTCGTTGCTGCGGTCTCATGTCATCGGCGATGAGGGAGAGATCCTCGAGATCGGCGTGGGGACCGGGCAGATCGCGCTGCCGCTCGCGGCGCGCGGGAGCAACGTGACCGGACTTGACCTGTCGGCCGCGATGATGGCCAAGCTCGTCGAGAAGGCGGGCGGCGGGTCGCCTGTCGAGCTGGTGCAGAGCGACGCGACCCGGATGCCCTTCCACGATGGCGCCTTCGTTGGCGCGTACGCGCGCTGGGTCCTGCATCTGATCCCCGACTGGGAGGCGGCGCTCGGCGAGCTCGACCGCGTCGTCCGCACCGGCGGGGCGATCGCGATCGAGCCCGGCGGTGAGAGCGGCGTGTTCCGCGACGTGTTCCTGCGGTACCTCGACATCCTCGGCGACGTGGCGCTGCCGCCGGGCCTGCACCCGGTCGACCGCGACGTCCAGCTCGACACCGGGATGGATGCACTCGGGTGGCGTCTCGCTCATGTGGAGGAGGTGGCGTACGAGAACGACGTGCCGCTCGCGCGGTTCTTCGACGAGATCCCGCTGAAGCGGTTCTCGTGGACCTGGAAGGTGCCCGACGACGCGCTCGCGTCTGCCACCGATGAGGTCCGAGGGTGGGCCGTCGGCCGCTACGAGCTCGACGCACCCCAGCCATCGGTGGCGACCCGCTGGCGTGTCTACCGACGCGCTGACGACCTGCCCTGATCGCGGGCCGCCCAGTATCCTGTTGCGCACCCCAGAGCGGGGGTGTCCCGTCGCGAGGAGGAACCCCGGTGCCCATCGAGGAGGTCGAGAAGATCTGGATGGACGGCGAGCTCGTGGACTGGGCCGAGGCCAAGGTCCACGTGCTCTCCCATGCCCTCCACTACGGGTCCGGGGTATTCGAGGGCATCCGCGCCTACGCCACCGCGCGTGGCCCAGCCGTCTGGCACCTCGACGGGCACCTGGACCGGATGTTCGCCTCGGGTTCGATCTACCACATGGACCTGCCGTATTCGAAGGCCGAGCTGGTTCAGGCGACGATAGACGTGATCCGCGCGAACGGGCTGAACGCCTGTTACATCCGGCCCATCGCGTTCCGCGGCTACGGCGAGATGGGCGTGAACCCGCTGAACGCCCCCGTGAACGTCGTGATCGCCGTGTGGCCGTGGGGCGCGTACCTTGGCGAGGGCGCGATCGAGCAGGGCGTGCGGGTCAAGATCTCTTCGTGGAAGCGCCACGATCAGAACTCGCTGCCCAGCGCGGCGAAGGCGACCGGCGGCTATCTCGGATCGATCCTCGCGAAGGTCGAGAGCCTCAAAGCCGGTTACGACGAGGCGATCATGTTGAACCACGAGGGCTACATCGCGGAAGGCTCGGGCGAGAACGTGTTCGTCGTGAAGGACGGTGCGATCACCACGCCCCCCACCGGCGTCGGGGCCCTCTCGGGCATCACGCGCGGCGCGGTGATCCAGATCGCCCGTGACCTCGGCATGGAGGTCATCGAGCGCAACATGGTCCGCACCGACCTCTACCTCGCGGACGAGGTGTTCTTCACCGGCACGGCCGCCGAGCTGACGCCGATCCGCGAGGTCGATGACCGAACCGTCGGCGCGGGTCATCGAGGCCCTGTCACCAAGGAGCTGCAAGATGCCTTCTTCTCGGCCACGCGGGGCGAGGACCCGCGCTACGCCGGCTGGCTGACCTACGTCAACGACTGAACGGGGAGGGAACCAGGTGACCGAGTCCGAGGCGAGGTACCGGCTCCCGCGGACCGTCACCCCCTCCGCCTACCGGCTGACGTTCGAGCCCGATCTCGACGACGCCCGCTTCGACGGCCGCGAAGAGGTCGACGTCACGGTCAACGAGGCCGTGACCGAGATCGTGCTGAATGCGAACGAGCTGATCGTGCACGGTGGTTCTCTCCGTGCCCCGGACGGCCGCGCGATCGATATCGACAAGGTCGTTCCCGATGATGAGGCCGAGCGGGTGACGCTCTCGCTCGCCGAGACCGCGGAGCCGGGTGCGTGGACCCTGCACCTCGGGTTCGCAGGCGAGCTGAACGACAAGCTCGTCGGGTTCTACCGGTCGGTCTACACCGACGACGAGGGAGCCGAACGCACGATCGCCACGAGCCACTTCGAGGCGACCGACGCGCGCCGGGCCTTCCCGTGCTGGGACGAGCCCGACCTGAAGGCCACGTTCGGCGTCACGCTGATCGTGCGCGAGGGCCTGACCGCGCTCGCCAACGGGCCCGAGGTCGAGCGCGAGGCCCTGGGCGACGGCCGCGTTCGCGTCCGCTTCGCCGACTCGATGGTCATGTCGACCTACTTGGTCTGCATGGTCGTCGGGCCCCTCGCGGTGACAGAGGCCGTCCACGCGCGCGGCGTGCCCGTGCGGGTCGCCTGCATCCCCAGCAAAGAGCACCTCGCGGCGTACGCGTTGGACGCCGCGGTCTTCTCGCTCAACTGGTTCGGCGACTACTACGCGATGGCGTACCCCGACGCGAAGCTCGATCAGGTCGCCATCCCGGACTTCGCCCAGGGGGCCATGGAGAACCTGGGGCTCGTCACCTACCGCGAGACCCTGCTGCTGGTCGACCCCGACAAGGCCACACCGGCCGAGCGCCTCGACGTGGCCGAGACCGTCGCGCACGAGCTCGCGCACATGTGGTTCGGCGACCTCGTGACGATGCGCTGGTGGAACGGCATCTGGCTCAACGAGGCCTTCGCGACCTTCATGTCCTATCGCTGCGTCGACGAGATGCGCCCCGACTGGCGCGTGTGGGACTCGTTCGCGCGCGCTCGAGCGAACGCGTTCGAGGTCGACGCGCTCGAGAGCACGCGCACGATCGAGTATCCGGTGTATTCGCCCGACGACGCGAGCGGCATGTTCGACACGCTCACCTACACCAAGGGCGGCGCGGTGCTCCGGATGCTCGAGCAATGGCTCGGTGAGGAGCGGTTCCGCGACGGCATCCGCCGCTACCTACGCACCCACGCCTACGGCAACACCGAGACCCACGATCTGTGGGACGCCATCGAGGAGGAGACCGGCGAGCCCGTCCGCCGGGTGATGGACGCCTGGATCTTCCAGGCCGGCTACCCCGCGATCTCGGTGCGGCTCGACGGCGATCACCTCCACTTCTCTCAGCGGCGGTTCATCCCGTCGGATCTGGGCGACGCGACGACCTGGCCCGTCCCCTTGATCGTGCGGCAGGTGCACCATGGTGGTGAGCAGATCGACCGGCTGCTGATCGAGGCCGAGGGGCTGACGATGCCGCTCGTCGCCGACGATGCGGTGGTGGTCGCGAACGCCGGAGGTGCGAGCTTCGTCCGGGTGTTCTACGACGACGATCTGCGTGACCGGCTGGCGCCGCGGGTCCGCGATGTGCTCTCGCCGGTCGAGCGCCAGTGCCTGGTCGACGACGCCTGGGCCGCCGTCGTGGCCGGGGACGCTTCGGCGTCGTCATTCATCGACCTGGCGGGCGGGTTCGCCGACGAGGACGACCCAGGGGTGTGGGGCGCGATCATCACCGGGCTCGGTTGGTGTGATCGGTTCCTCGACGGCCCCGCGCGCGATCGGTTCCGAGATCTCGTCCGCGACCTGGTCCGCCCGGCGCTTCACCGGCTTGGCTGGGAGCCCCGACCCGAGGACTCCGACCTGGACCACGAGCTCCGGGGCGAGCTCATCCTCGCCCTCGGCGTGTTGGGCGACGACCCCGAGACCCAGGCGCAGGCACGCGAGGCCGAGGTCGAGTCACGCGGTGGCGGCGAGGTGGCCCCGGCCGTCGCGGCCGCCTCCATCGACGTGGTCTCGGCCCGCGGCAACGCCGACGACTACGAGGCGTTCCGCGCCCGGTGGAAGGAGGCCGCGACCCCGCAGGAGGAGGATCGGTACCTGGACTCCCTCGCGCGGTTCCGCGACCCGGGGCTGATGCAGCGCACGCTGGACTCGACCTTGAGCGACGACGTCCGCCCGCAGGACGCCCCCTTCGTGCTGGCTCGTGCGACGGGGAACCGCGACCTCGGTCCCCAGGCCTGGCGCTTCATCGCCGAGCGATGGGACGAGATCACGGCGCGCATCGCCGACTCGAATGCCATCGTGCTCGCGGCGGGGCTCCGCCACGTGACCGACCCCGAGACCGTCGCCAACGCGCAGGCGTTCTTCGAGACCCACGACATCCCGCAGAACCGGCTCATGTTGCGTCAGTTCCTGGAGCGGCAGCGCGTCTACGCGGCGCTCCGGACCCGGGCCGAGGGCGACCTCGCCGCGCGGTTCTCGGGCTAACCTGGGGTCGGTGGCTCGTCGTTGAGGGTCGCCGGATCGGCGTTCGCACCGCACACGATGATGCCGACACGCTCGTCCGGCTCCGGCACGTAGGCACCTGAGAGCAGGGCCGCGAGCGGGGTCGCGGCGCCGGGCTCGGCCGCGAGCTTGACCTCGCGCCACAGCGCGCGCCGCGCCCGCACGATCTCGTCGTCGGGGACCACGATGACGCGGTCCACGTGACGCGACGCGATCTGCACCGCGATGACGCCGGCGCGCCCGGCGCCCAGGGCGTCGGCGGCGACGCCGCCGACCTCGACGTCGACGGGCTCACCGGCGGCGAGAGCGCTCGAAAGCGTGGGACAGGCCGCCGGCTCGACGCCGATGACTCGGACGTCGCTCGCGTACCACGCGGCGATGCCGCCGATCAGGCCGCCGCCTCCCACGGCCACGATCACGGTGTCGAGCACGGGTGCCTGGGCCGACAGCTCGAGCGCGAGCGTGCCCTGGCCGGCGACGACCGCCGGTTGGTCGTAGGGATGCATGAACGCCGCGCCGGTCTGGAACGCCCTCTCGACGCAGGCTTCGTACGCCTCGGCGTAGTAGCCCTCGACGACGTGGACGGTGGCGCCGTAACCACGGATCCGGTCGATCTTCATCACGGGCGACGTCGCCGGCACGAAGATCTCGGCCGCGTGGCCCAGGCGCTGCGCGGCGTAGGCCACCGCGAGCCCGAAGTTGCCACCGCTCGCCGCGAGCACGCCGCTGGCGTCGATCTCGGCGGTCAGCATCCGGTTGAACGCGCCCCGGGGCTTGAAGGAACCGGTGTACTGCAGCAGTTCGAGCTTCAGGGTGAGCATACCCGCGACCTCGAAGGCGCCCCGCTCGAGATCCAGGATCGGGGTCCGCCGGATGTACGGCGCGATCAACTCGGCGGCCTCCTCGACGTCGAATCGGGTGACGTCGAGCGGGTCGTCGCCGGGAGACATGAGGCTCACGCCTGTATCGAACCACGCGACGGTAGCCCAGGCACGTCCCCGGCTTGA
Source organism: uncultured Actinomycetes bacterium (assembly GCA_964655465.1). Taxonomy (GTDB): domain Bacteria; phylum Actinomycetota; class UBA4738; order UBA4738; family HRBIN12; genus AC-51. The sequence goes on along the minus strand of CAZZND010000112.1, from coordinate 1,683 downwards.
CAGGTTCCGAGGGCCCCCATACCGTTCGGACCCGAACGACCGGCTCCGAGGACGGCAGGGGGGACGCCACGGGCGAGCACGCCGTGATCGGCAGCGTCGAGGTCTCGACGGATCACTGGATCGGTGGTGAGCGGGTCGGCTCGGCCGGCCGGTTCATCGACGTCTCGCCGATCGACGAGACACCCATCGCCGAGGTCGCGCGCGGCGGTGCCAGGGAAGCCGCCGCGGCGATCGCCGCCGCGCGCGACGCCTTCGAGGTCTGGGGACGCACGCCTCCTGCCGGGCGGGCGGCGACGCTGCACCGGATCGCCGACGGGGTCGAGGCACGGGTCCCCGAGCTCGCCGAGGTCGAGACCCGTGACAACGGCTCGCTGCTCCGCTCGATGCGGAGCTCGGTGATGCCACGGGTTGCCCGCAACTTCCGCGCGTTCGCGGAGAAGCTGCTGGCCCTGGAGGGATCCGCGGACACCGAGATCAACGGGCACGACGAGGCCATCACGTGGGACCCCGCGGGACCGACCGCCGTCATCACGCCGTGGAACGCGCCCCTGATGCTTGCCACCTGGCGGGTGGCGCCGGCGCTGGCGGCCGGCAACACCGTGATCCTCAAGCCGCCCGAGTGGGCGCCGCTCACCGCATCGATGCTCGCCGACGTCGCTCACGAGGCCGGGCTCCCCGACGGGGCGTTCAACGTGCTCCAGGGCATCGGAGAGGAGGCCGGCGCGGCGCTCGTGGCCGACCCCAGGCTCTCGCGCGTGGCCTTCACCGGGTCGGCGGCGACCGGCCGGCTGGTCGCGGCG
>CAZZND010000112.1:0-873 GCA_964655465.1 uncultured Actinomycetes bacterium | reverse complement strand
CGGCGGGCGCGAACCTCACGCCGGTCTCGCTCGAGCTCGGGGGGAAGTCGCCCTTCGTGATCTTCGCCGACGCCGACCTCGATGCGGCCCTACGACAGGCGGTCAACCAGTTCGACAACGCGGGGCAGGTGTGTCTGGCCGGGACGCGACTGCTCATCGAGCGCTCCGTCTACGACTCGTTCCTCGGGCGGCTGGTCGAGGCGACGGGCTCGATCCGCCAGGGCGACCCGCGCGAGGACGCGACCGACATCGGGCCGCTCATCACCCGCGAGCACTTCGAGCGGGTCGACGGGTTCGTGCAGCGCGGCATCGCCGATGGCGCGAAGGCGCTCGCCGGCGGAGGGCAGAACGACGAGCTCGGGGGTCTGTACTACCGGCCGACCTTGTTCGTGGACGCGGCCGAGGGCTCAGAGCTCCTCACCCGGGAGGTCTTCGGCCCGGTCCTCACGGTCCAGCCTTTCGACGACGAGGAGCACGCGGTCGAGCTCGCGAACGCGATCGACTACGGTCTCGTGGCGATCGTCTACACGGGCGATGCCGATCGCGCGCGGCGGGTCTCGGCCCGCCTGGTCGCGGGGACCGTCTGGGTGAACTGCTTCTTCGTGCGCGACCTCGACGCGCCATTCGGGGGCTCGCGCAACTCCGGTATCGGCCGCGAGGGCGGCGTGTGGTCCTTCGATTTCTACGCGGACGTGAAGAACGTCACGACCGCCCCATGGGAAAGGAGCGGAGCAGATGGGTGAGGTGGTCGGCGCGGCCTTGGTCGCGCACGTGCCCACGATCGTCCTGCCGGAGGACGTCCGGCGCGAGATCAACGACGGCAACGAGATCTCGCTGGTGCCGGGGCTGCACCGGATGAAGGCCGAGTGCGTC
>CAZZND010000111.1:4303-9094 GCA_964655465.1 uncultured Actinomycetes bacterium | reverse complement strand
CTAGATCGTCGCCCAGGCCGCGACCGTGGGGTGGTCGGCCGTCGACGGCCCGACCTGCGCGGCACCGCCGGGCGAGCCGAGCCCCGAGACCGAGTCGTTGAAGAACTCGGCGTTGATCGGCGTGAACTGCTTCCACTCCGCCGGCACGTCGTCCTCGTAGAAGATCGCGGTGACCGGGCACGCCGGCTCGCAGGCACCGCAGTCGACGCACTCGTCGGGCTGGATGTAGAGCATGCGGCCGCCCTCGTAGATGCAATCCACAGGACACTCGTCGACGCACGCGAAGTCCTTCACGTCGATACACGGCTCGGCGATCGTGTACGTCATCTCCTACCTCTCAGGTTGGATTGTCCCGATTCTCACGGTGATGAGCGGGTAAATAGTACCGCGTCCGTCGGGTCCCGCAAGTCCCTAGGGGGCGAACGCCTGGAGCACGCGGAGGGCCTGGGCGGCGGCTTCCACCCCCGGCACGACGACCGGGTAGACGAGGGGCAGGTCCGCGCCGGCCGACCGGTAGGCCGCCAGACGCTCCCGTCCCGCCTCCCCGTCGGGCAGGCATACGGCGGCGACCACGGCATCCGGGTTCACCGGGTCGACCCCCATCGCCTCGAACTGCCGGGCGTACGCCGGGTACGAGGCGTACTCGGCGGCCGCGGCCCGAAGGGCCGCGGCCGCCGAGGGGTCCTCGACCGCGGCGCGTACGTAGACGCCGATCGCGACGTCACCGGGGTCCCGGCCCGCGGTCCAGGCCGCGGCCGCGATCTCGGTGCCGGCACTCGCGACCCGCTCGGGCGTGCACCAATTGAGCAGGACGCCGTCGGCGACCTCACCCGCGAGCCGAACCGCCTTCGGGCCCAGCGCCGCGATCCAGATCGGAACGGCGGGCGGGCGCAGCTGCAAGGTGAACCGCTCACCGTCGACATCGCCCGTGTCCCCTTCGAACGCCGCACGCAGCGCGACCACCGTGGCCCGCAGGCGCGTGAGCGCGCCGGGCACGGCCGGGCCCGTGCCGAGCCCTAGCACCAGCCGCCCGCCCGAGCGCTCCGCTGCCGTCGCCGCCGCCATCGCCAAGAGCCCCGGCGATCGCGACGGCAGCGGCACCACCCCGGTGCCGAGCCACAGCCGCTCGGTGTCCCCCGACAGCCCCGTGAGCGCCGCGAGCGTGTCGCGCGAGGCGATCTCGGGCATGAACATGGCCGCGTACCCCAGCTCTTCGCCGGCCCGCGCGAGCCCAGCGAGCTCGTCCCAGGGGTAGGGATCGCGCAGCGCGAACCCGAGGCCCCGCGGCCACGGCCCGAGACCCCGCGGCCGGAGACCCCACGGTTGGCGTTCGACCGTCACGCTGCGATGGTGCCAGAACGATGGAGCCGGTGACGTTCACGACCGACGACGGGGTTCGCCTCGAGGGCGAGGTCCGCGAGCCCGACGACGGACCGCGCGGCGGCGCGGTGCTCTGCCACCCCCATCCGCGGCACGGCGGCTCGAAGGATCACCCGCTGCTGTGGGCCATCCGTAACGAGCTCGCCGCCGCGAGCGGACTGACCGTCCTCGGCTTCAACTTCCGCGGCGTCATGGGCTCGACCGGCAGCTACGGCGGGGGGCGCGACGAGCTGCGCGACGCACGAGCGGCCGTGACGACGCTCCGCGAGCGGATCGGCCAGACCTTGCCCGTGCTGCTGGTGGGCTGGTCCTTCGGCGCGTCGGTCGCGCTCCGCGCGGCGCTCGACGACCGGCGGGTCACCGCGCTCGCGTTGATCGGGATGCCGCTTCGGCCCAAGGACCTGTCGCTGCCGCCGCTCCCCGACTCGACCGACCTCCGGGCCATCAAACGCCCGGCCCTGCTGCTCGCCGGGGAGCACGACGAGTACTGCCCGCCCGACGACCTGGTGGCGTTCGGCGCCAGGTTCCCCGACTCGACGGTCATCGTGGTGCCGGGAACCGACCACTACTTCTGGCGGCGCGAGCGCGAGGCGGCGGGCGCGGTCGGCGGCTTCGCCGACCGCGCCCTCACCCCGGCGACCTGACGCTGCCTGATCGCGATGTCGCGGGACCTGGAACGGGATCCTCGCTGGACCTTCCTTGCATCAAGGACAAGCCTCACACATCAGCGCCTCCAAGATTCCCGGCGCGGTTCACATAGGTGATGGGCGTGATGGCGCTCGGCTGTCGGGCTCTAAGCCGGAGTGGCCGCTCCGAACCAGGTCGCAAGTGCTTGAGGCAGCTCGGGGTCCGTGAGGTCTCCTGCCCAGGCGACATGTCCGTCGGGTCGGATCAACACGGCCGGGGGGGCAGCGATCTCGCCAAGGACCGGGAGCTCCCACACGCCATCGTGCCTGGCGTCGACCAACCGGACTCGATTCGCCCAAGGCTCGTCGGGGTCGACGAGTCGAAGATCGCCGACATCGAACCGCGCCAGGCGCCGCCTCCTGACGGCATCGGGACTCCCACCGATTGACGCTTCGACATCGGGGAGCGGCTGGTTGCCTAAAGGCGACCTCCGGTCAAATTGTCTGGCCACTTGGACCCGCGGATGTGTCTGTGGACACGTCCTCCAAAGGTGGCGGCCAGAATATCGGGTCGGGAACGCCCCCAGCCGAGTTTGCGCCGGCGCCTCCGCCGACAGGCATGATCGCGATACCGTTCGAAGGGTCATCTCCGACGGCAGCGACGGAGAAGGTGTTGATGTCTTTGAGCACGGCCCCGGTCGCGAGGTCGATCTGATACACGTGCGCGGTCCCGATATCGGTTACCCAGTACGAGGAGCCGTCGGGTGAGAGGGCGAGACCGAACAGCCTTAGAGCTCCGGGCACGCTCGTGACACTCAGCAGGGACCCGGCTGAGTTGTAGCGTCGGATCGCCGAGGTGGCTGCGACGAGGACATCTCCGTTCGGGAGCAGTTGGATCCCGAAGGCCGGCGTCGACGCCGAGGTCGCGAAGTCACTGAGCTGCGTGCCGGTGCAGATGTCGTACCGGAGGATGCGCGCACCCTCGGACGTGTACAGGAGCGTGCAGTCGTCAGGCTTGAGGGCGAGCCAATCCGAGCCCCGATCCTCGATCGTCACGTCGAAGGAGGCGAGCAGGGCGCCGCTCGGAGAGCGCTTCTGGACATCGTCCGTCCCCTCCGCGTGGCCGACCAGCGCGTTCCCGTTGGGCATGAAGATGATGCCCTCCGGCCCACCCTGGTACCCGGTGCCCCAGGTACCGGTCAGCAGACCCGATTCGGTGAACTTCGAGACAGCGGCGGTGTCGAAGTGCGTTGCGTACAGGTTGCGCGAGGCATCGAATGCCAGCCCTCCGATCTCGCTCCCCGTCCCCGCGTAGAGGTTCGTGACTGGCACTCCCGACGGGTCGAAGACCATGACGCGGCCGCCGGGAGCCCCGACGAAGACGTCGCCGGGCTTGATCGCACTGTCGTAGGAAACCACGAACCCCTGTCTCTTGAGGCTGCCATCGATCGGCCTGTAGTTCGTGATCACCAGCGTGGAGAATCGACAGTCCGGCGAGAGCGGCACTTGCTGGAGCGCGAAGCCGTTCACGAGCGGCACATCGATGGGTGCCTGGCAAAGATCGGGGTAGCTGTCGTACGACAGGATCCGTACATGGACATCGTCGCTCGTCAGGACATCGGGGACGCCGGAGTAGGGGGGCATCGGCTGGTAGTTGCCGAGCTGAACCAACATCGTCCCCGATCGCCCGGTGTCGTGGACGAGGTCGACGAAGGCCGCTCCCCCCGGGCTGACCTCGGTCGCTCCCATGATCCCGCCGCCGCCTCTGAGGACATGGGATTGGTGATACGGCCTCGGGGTCGAGTCGGCGAACTCGAGTGGGTCGTTCGGATCGGTCGGACTGTCGACCGAGTCAGTCCGGGTATTAGTCAGAAGTCGATCCAGCCAGGAGTGCTCGAACGGTATCGGGGAGGCGTGCGGATCCGTGTAGGTCGCGGTCATCCGGTAGCTATCTGCCCAGAAGTCGGCCATGACGTCCTCGACGCCACCGGATTCCCACTGGCCGAGCACCTGATCGATGGCTTCGATCGCGCCGATCCCCGTCGGTGCTCCGAGCGCGGCCCACGTCTGGCGGATCACGTCGCAGCCGTAGTGTTGTTCGAGATACTCCGCGAAGAGGAAGGCGCCATATTCGCGAGGGTCCGAGTCGTAGGCGCTCCCGTGCTCGAGAGCCATCTCCGGCTCGCCCAGGAACTCCGAGAGGTTCGACGAGTAATCCACGTCACCCGTGGCCTGATGAGCTGCCCATTCAGCCGTGGCTTCCAGCCACATCGACACGCCTTGGCGCTCCGTGTAGTCCAGGGTCGAGGCGTACATCCATTGATGCACGTGGAAGAGTTCGTGTGCAGCGAGGTAGCGTAGATCCGACGCGGATGGATCCATCCAGATGTCTGCCGCGTCGCTCAGGCTATCCATCGGGGCGAACCCGGAAGGATCGTCACGGAAGGGGACGTCGAATTTCCACAGATTGACACGGATCGGGACCTCATCCGGGGGGACCATGTTGAACGCGAACGCCGGGTCGCACTCCTGAGACGGTGAAGGCTGCGGCGTCCCCACGTACGCCTGGCTCGCTTCATCGAGTCCGGCGAAGACCTCGTCGACGAGGTCGGGGACGTCGTTCCCGTCAACGTCGACGAGGTCGGCGATGCCGCCCACGTACCCAGGCGGGTGGAACGAAACCCGGAATCTGCCGTCGTCCGACAGGGCCGAGCACGTCACGGTCGTCGCGCCCAAGAAACCGGGGGACGTGACGCAGCCCTCGAAGGTCTGCTGCGCCTGAGCG
>CAZZND010000111.1:0-4293 GCA_964655465.1 uncultured Actinomycetes bacterium | reverse complement strand
GTAGTAGCCTTCGCTCAGGCGTTGGAGGAAGTCTTGCACGTCGTCCAAGCCCTGCGGGGAAAGGCTCGAAGCCGCCTGCATGTACGCGCTCAGCGAATCCTCTCCGCCACGTATCTCGGTTGTCCCCGCGTAGCGCTGGTCGAGCTCGCGTTGCTCGAAGATGCAGTGCATCCCATCCAGGACATAGGGGTCGACGTCGAGGGTCCCAGCAGTGAAGTCTGCCTCGATCTTGTCGTCGCAGGCGGCGTCGTTGATCACCTCGACCTTGACACCTTCGCTCAGGCTGGTCTGTCCTCCGGAAGCGACGGCGGTGGCGGTAACCGTGTGCTGGCCATCCGCGACCGCGCCGGTCGCCCACGTGACCGAATAGGGGTCGGACATGTCCGACCCCACGATCGACCCATCGACCGCGAAGTCGACTCGTGTGGCAACGAAGCCAGCTGACACCGTCGCGGCGATGCTCTGTGTCCCGAAGACGGATGACCCCGCCTCGGGCACGGTGACAGTCACCGAGGGTGCGGGATCGGGGGCGCCGGTGTCTCGGAGGAAGACGTCTGTGACCCCGTTGGTGTCTCCGCTGACCATCCCGAGGCGTTGGACGTGAATGCCACGAATCGCCCGTCCGGCGTGATCCTGGGGAAGACATGGTTGCCGTAGTTCTGGTAACCCCCGGTCACGAGCGATGCGAACGTCGTCGTTCCGGCGACGCGATCGCGGATGAACACATCGTCACCGACCCCACTCCCGAACGGTCCAACGTTGACATCGCTCGCGATGAGCGTCGTGGCGGTGCCGTTGAAGGTGACGTACCGGCCGTCGTTGGGCAGAGCGGGGTTCTCGGATATGGCGTTGCCCTCGAGCCCCGAGCTGCTGACGGACGCGCGCTCGACCCGCCCTGGACCGACCTCGTAGGTGAAGATGTCTGCCTTTCGATTGAAGTCGTTCGGGACCAGGTTCGTAGCGTAGGACTGGAACGCGACGAACGATCCATCCGCCGAGATCGCCGCCTGGCGGCTGGTCCCATTGGACTCGACGAGGAACGAGCTGACGGAGACCCGCGTCGTGATCGACGCGTTCCGATCACGGAGGAAGACATCGGTCAAGCCGTTCGTGTCGCCCGAGACGAGGTTCGTGGCGCCCGAGCTCCAGGTGACGTACCGACCGTCACCGGACATGCCGAACGGTGTCTCTGCGGCTTGGCTCGCCTGTGCCCCCGAGGTCGAGACGGACACGCGGGCGGTCGTGTTCGCCACCGTGTCCCTCAGGAAGATGTCACGCACCGCGTTGGTGTCGCCCGCCACGAGGTTCGTCGCTACCGAGGCGAAGGCCGCGTAGCGCCCGTCGGCCGAGATGGCGGCGGCAGTGCTGTCGCCATTCGCTGCCGTGCCCGAGGTGGAGACGGAGACGCGCTTGGTGGTGTTGGCCACCAGGTCCCGAACGAAGACGTCGATCTTCTTGTTCTTGTCATTGGCGACGAGGTTCGTCGCTGCGGATTGGAACGCCACGTATCGACCATCGCCGGAGATCACCGGCGCAGCGCTGAGGTTGTTGGGCTGGTTGGATGTCGCAACGGACGCACGGACCGTCGTCCCGGCCGTCCTGTCTCTTACGAACACATCCATGAACCCGTTCGTGTCGCCGCTCACGAGGTTGGTCGCGCTCGAGGCGAATGCGACGTACCGACCATCGTCGGATATCGATCCACCGAGGCTCGCGGCGTTCCCCTGAGTCGCTGAGGCCCCGAGGGAGACACGAGTGGTGGACGCTGGTCCGATGGCGAGGGCGGTAGGCAACTAGTCAGTCGGGCCAACGACGTGAATGGCCGTGAGAGCGAGGGCGAATGCGAGAACACCTGCAGCTCGTTTCACTTAGCTGCTCCTCCGTAGGATGATCAACCAGACACCGGGGTGGCGAGAGTAACATCGCGTTTCGACAATCAGCAAGACATGACTGGGTTACGCGCCGTCGAGATGTGAGCCATACTCTGAGGGTGTGATGAATCGCCCGAGGGCGATCAGATTATGGAAAGCAACGATCCAGGCTCACCGCCGTGGTCTCGGCGGACCGTTCGTTGGTCGGTCCTCGGGAGCCTGTCGCTCGTGGTCATCGCCGTCCTGGCGGTGCTCATCTTCAAGGTGACGCTCGCCAGCAGCTTCGGCGATCCAGCGAAGGAGTACCTCACCGTCCACAACCAGACGTCCGAGGTGATCGCGATCTTCCATGTGGGGGTCGGCGGCACACGCGTGCCAGGATCGCGGATACGTCCGGGTGAGTCCGCCACCTCCTCGCTGAATTGCACCTCTAACGCCGCGGAGATCGTGTGGGTGGCGGAGACGATCGGCGGGCGCCTGGTCTCGGAGATGACCAACTCGACAGCATGCGCCGACCGGGACTGGACGATTCAAGACGTCTGAAAAGCGTCTCCAAGTTGGACGTGAGTCTCCGGCTCCTGAACGCCCTATGGCCTATCCCCCTCAAGCGCCAGACCGACCTGCGGCGGTCTGATAACCGATGTCACGGCTAGTCCGGCGTTCGAGCTCTATTTCTGTCTTCTCCTCAGGTACTCGACCGGTCCATGAGAGGCGAATAACCCCTCCTTCAGCATCCCCGATCGCGGCTCACCGCTTCGAGGTTCGACGGGCTCCGGGCATTCCCCCTACCAGAGCGATGTTGGCCCCCCAAAAGGGGGCAAAGCAGGTCGCCCGCGATCCGCGTCAGAGCCGCCTACAGCGGCACGTGCGAAAGGACCATGATCCGCGGCTCGGTCATCTCCTCCATCGCGAACCGCAGCCCCTCGCGGCCGAAGCCCGAGTCCTTCGACCCGCCGTAGGGCATCTGGTCTGCACGGAACGCGGAGACGTCGTTCACGATCACGCCGCCGACGTCGAGCGTGCGGTGCGCCTCGAACGCGCGGTTGATGTCGTTGGTGAACACCCCGGCCTGCAGGCCGTACTTCGAGTCGTTCACCTCGGCGAGGGCCTCGTCGAAGGTCTGGTACGGCGTGATCGTGCACACCGGCCCGAAGACCTCCTCGCAACGCACCTTCATCGCCGCCGTGGTCTGGGAGAGCAGGGTCGGCGTCACGAACGGCCCGTCGACCGTGCCACCGGTGAGCACCTCGGCGCCCTGCGAGACAGCCTCCTCGATCCACTCGCCGATCCGATCGACCTCGCCGCGGTCGAGGACCGGGCCGACGTCGACGGTCTCGTCCATCGGGTCGCCGACCTTCAGCTGCTGGACCTGCTTCGTCAGCAGCTCGGCGAACCGATCGTAGACGTCGCTCGCCACGAGCACGCGCTGGACGCTGATGCAGCTCTGACCGGCCTGGTAATACCCGCCGAACGCGATCCGAGCCGCGGCAAGATCCAGGTCGGCGTCGCTGTGCACGATCACGCCGGCGTTGCCGCCGAGCTCGAGCGTCACGCGCTTCTTCGGGTCGAGACCCTTCAGGTACCAGCCGATCGGGGCCGAGCCCGTGAAGCTGATCTTGCGGAAGCGATCATCGCGCGCCATGCCGTCGGCGACCTTCGACCTCACGGGCAGCACCTGGTACGCGCCCTTGGGTAGATCGGTCTCGTCGAAGAGCTCGGCGAGGCGCAGCGACCCGATCGGGGTCGCGCTCGCCGGCTTCACGACGATCGGCGCACCGACCGCGAGCGAGGGCGCGACCTTGTGCGCCACCAGGTTCAGCGGGAAGTTGAACGGCGTGATCCCGAGCACCGGGCCGAACGGGAAGCGCCGGAGGAGCCCGATCCGCGAGCCGAACGCGGCCTCGGTGTCGAGGCGCATGAGCTCGTCGTCGCCGTGACGCAGGACCTCGGAGGCCCAACGGAACGTCGACACGGCGCGCGTGGCCTCGACGCGCGCCCACTTCAGGGGCTTGCCTCCCTCGGCAGCGATCAGCCGGGCGTTCTCCTCGATCGTCTCGCCGAGGCGGCGAGAGATGTGGTCGAGCGCGGTCGAGCGCGCGGCCACCGACAGCTTCTTCGTTCCGTCGAATGCGGCGGCGGCGGTCGCGATCGCCTCCTCGACGTCGGCGTCGGTCGGGACGGCGATCTCGGCGACCACCGAGCCGTCGAAGGGATTCTTGACCTCGAACGAGCCCTCGCCTGTGCGCCACTGCCCGTTCACGAGGTACGGACGGAGTTCGGTCATGGGTCGGTCACCACCTCTCGTGGGGAGGGGGCGTCCGGCGGGACGCCCCCTCTCGCCACTGCCTGCTCGGATATGGTCGCGTCAGTCGAGCGACCACATCACGTGCTTGATCTGCGTGTAGTCCTCCAGCGAGTACAT
>CAZZND010000110.1:0-9097 GCA_964655465.1 uncultured Actinomycetes bacterium | reverse complement strand
GTGGCCGGCCTGGCCGCGCGTGCGCACGCGACCACGGCCGCTGATCGCATACAGGAACTGCCCCGTCGGGTGACGGTGCCACCGCGTGCGCGCGTCGGGTGAGAAGTGCACGACCCCGACCGTCGTCCCGGCTCCGTCACCGAGCGCCGATCGCAGCCATACCTCGCCGGTGAACCGGCCCTCGTCTCCCCGGTCGAACCTGCCGTCGATCGCTCGCGCGATGTCCATCGCTCCCCCTTCGGCAGCTAGCTCGAGAACGACACCGGTCGCATCGCCGGCGGTGTGTTGCGGCTCTTCGTGAAGCGCGGCGTCCCGTCGATGATCGCCGATGCCACGGCGGGCGTGTCCCCGATCGCGAGCGCGCCGAGCGCATCGTTGGCCTGCGAGCCGAGCGGCGCGTCCACCACGAGCAGGTCGGCCTCCCGCCCCACCGCGACGATCCCGACGTTCAGGCCGTGCAGCGCCGCGACGTTCCCGGTGGCGGCGGCGACCGCCAGCGGCGCGGCGACCCCGCCGAGCGCGGCCACCCACGACACCGCCCGCAGCATGCCGAGCGGCTGCACGCCCGATCCCGCGGGGCTGTCGGTGCCCACCACCAGACGGCGGAGCTCTCCCCGGCGCGCCACGAGCGCCGCGACCTCGCCCGCCGCCTTCACGTTCCCGTTGTGCACGATCTCGACCCGCGCCGACGTCTCGTCGAGGATCCGCTCCACGTGATCGAGTGGGAGCGCCGTCGGACCTCCGTTCACATGCCCGGCCACATCGGGCTGCACCTGCACCACGAAGTCCGCGCCGACGATCCCGCTCCCGGGGATCGAGGCTCCGCCCGTGTGCACCATCACGCGCATCCCGCACGCCTGCGCCCAGCGCGTCATCTCCGCGGCCAGGGCGGCATCCTTCACGCCCGAGATCCCGATCTCGCCGACCAACTCGACACCCGCCGCGGCCATCTCCCGGAAGTCGGCCTCGGTCAGACCGGGCTCCAGCAGCACGGCGCCCGCGTGCACCTTGACGCCCGACGGACGCACGTTCGCGAACGATTTGTGCGCCAAGATCGCGAGCGCCTTCACCCCTGCGGGATCGGTCGGGCGGCCGGGCGTGTGCGGCTCCCCCGCGGAGATCATCGTGGTCGTGCCTCCGTGCAGGTACGAATCGATGAAACCGACCTGGTTCTGGCGCGGTGTGAAGTCGCCCAGCACCGGGTGCGTGTGGTTGTCGCAGAAGCCCGGCGTCACGGTCGCACCGGCGGCGTCGATCACGGCTGAGATGCCCGATCCGTCGGCGCCCGCCGCATCCCCGACGAACGCGATCACGCCGTCCCTCACGACGATCGTGTCCCCGTCGGCGATCGGGACGTCCACGTCCCCGGTCACGATCGTGCCGATGTTGCGGATCACCAGGTCGCTCACCGGAGCCCGTCTTCCCCCACGATCTGAGACACCTGCAGACCCCCGACACGCGGCAGCGGCCGGCCGCCGTCGGTCACCGCGACCGCGATCACCAGCTCGTCGTCACCGGGCGCATCCACGATCCGGAGCTCGACGGCGTCGAAGTGGCTGCGGACGAACGCCGCATCCTTGTAGTGGAGCGGGACATCGAGCGTGACGCCGGGGCCGCCACGTTTCTTCGCCGACGGGATGATGGCCTTGCCCCCGCCGCACGCGTCCCGCAGCGGCGCGCCGAACTCCGGGTGGAGCAGTGCGGCCACGTGCTCGAGCTCACCCCTCGTCCCGACGATGCCGCCCTTGCCGTAGCTGTGGACCGGCTTCCCGTCGAGCTGCGCGACCGCGATCGCCGACAGCGTCCCCGAGAGCTCCACGCTCTCGGCGATCATCTCGCTCAGGTCCTCGACGTAGCGGCCGGCGAACGGGTTCGCGAGCACCGCGGCGGTGACGACGCGCCGGAGGGGCGGGTCGACCGGCTGCCCTGCCTCGATCCGCACGTCCTCGACGATCGTGACGATCTTCCGGATATCCGTGCGACATCACCCCCCGTCGGCGGACGCTAGCACGGGGGTCGCGACCGTCGCGACCCGATCATGCAGGCACAGCACCGCGGCGGCGATCAGGCCGTCAGATCGCATCCGTTCGGCTTCGGTCACGCCCGGCGCGAGCGCCTGCGCGACCTCCCCGGGGGTGAGCGCCCCGACCTCGGTCGTGACCAACCGCGTCCCGAGGTCGGTGTCGGGCTCGAGCTCGGACGCGGGCAGACGCCGGATGGCCGGATGTCCCGGCAGGTCGACCGCGTTCGCGATCAGGGTCGCGGCGGCGTCGGCTCGGGCCGCCGAGTCCGCCAGCACCGTCACCGCGTCCGCGATCCCGAGCGAGAAGCTCCGCCCGTGGCGTCCGCTCGTCGCGACCCCTCGGACCGGATCTTCCGCCCGCACGGTGGCCTTCCCGAGCAGGGCCGGCCGGTGTGGCACCGGCACCAACCCGACGTCGAACGTCTCGCCCGATGTCAGGTACAGCGCGATGTCTCCCCCGTCGTTCACGTAGGCGCGGCGCAGGTCGCCGCCCACCACCATCTCCGCGCAGATCTCGTCGGCGACGGCGCCGGCCACCGCGGCCATCGGCGTGATGAACCGATCGGCGAACGGCCCGACGGCCGCCGCCATCCGCCGAGCGACCCGGCGCGACGGGACACCCAACGCGGGGTCGAGCGGTCGCCGGAGCGACGGCAGCTCCGAGACCAGCTCATCCAAGACGGGCTGGAACCGCTCCCACGCCCGCCGGTATGCCCCGGCCACCTCCCCCGGGTCACCCCATGCCTCGATGATCAGATCGATCGGACCGTGCTGAAGATGCAGACGCGAACCGTCCGCCGTCATCGCCGCCACCGGACCGCTCATGAGTAACGCACGTCGGGACGTGCGAGCACCTCGTCCATCGGGACGATCGCATCCATGTGGCCGCCGAGCGCGGCGTAGTCGTCCTCGCGCATCGTGAACTCGAGCGGCGCGACCAAGGCGGGCGTCGGCACGTACCCGAACGCGCCCGGTGGGACGAGCGTGACATCCACCATGAAGGTGATCCCTCCCCCGGGCCAGACGTAGACGGGCGCGCCGCCGCAGGTGACCCGAGTGAGGGTCTGATTCACCGAACGGGTCAGCGCCACCGGGTTCACCGTCGCCCCCGCGCGGAGCGACCCGCCCGCGCCCGCCATGAACAAGACCGAGGTCATGGCCGGCTCGCAGTTCTCGCGGATCCGCTCGACCGACAGGCGCAGATCGCCGGGGAGCGGGGCCGGCACAGGGCGGAGATCGTCATCCAGCACGAAGTACGCGTGATGCTCACCGGTCGTGCCGATCATCAGCAGCGTGAGCCCCGGCCGCGACACCGCGGGGTCGAACCCGTCCAAGATCGTGAGCGGGTCTTCGATATCGGTTCCTCCCCAACCGGTCCCGGGGTTGGCGACGTTGAAGTACCGGCCGGGTGTCGATCGACGCCCCTTGACCTTGATCCCGGTCGGGGCGATGTCCAGGTACCGGCCCGCCTGGTGCTCCGAGAGCACGCCGGTGATGTGATCGTCGACCACCACCACCTCGTCGACGTGCTCGTACCACTGCTGCGCGAACATGCCGATCGTGGCGGACCCGCATCCCACCCGCATCCGTTCCTCGACGACGCCGTTGATGACCGGCGGTCTGCCGGCCTGCAGGACCAGCTCCGATCCCTCGTCCACCGACAGCTCGGCCGGCTCACCGCTGCAGAGCGCCAGCAGCGTCTCCATCGTGACCACGCCCTCATGTTTCGAGCCGCCGGTCAGGTGGTTCACGCCGCCCAGCGAGAGCATCTGCGATCCGTACTGACCGGTGGTGACGTGTCCCACGGCCTCGCCACGGGCGCGCACGATCTGTCGTTCGGGGCCCACATGGCGATCCGTGTCGATCTTCACGTCCACGCCGCAGTAGCTGAAGATCGCCTCGGTCACCACCGTCACCATGTCGACACCGGCGATCTTCGACGAGACGATGAACGGCGCCGGCTTGTAGTCGGGATACGTCGTGCCCGATCCGGCCCCGGTCACGACGAGGTCGCCCGTCGGGACGAGCTCACCCTCCCAGTCGCCCTGGCGCGACGCGAACGGCACCAGCGCGCCGCCGTGCTCCTGCGTCCGCTGCAGCACCAGGAGCGGATCCAGGCGCGCGAGCACGCCGTCCACGTTGCCGTAGCGGTCGCACGAGCCGGTGCGTCCCGGCTTGATCACGCACCGGATCGGGCAGGCGTCGCAGGTGACGGTGTCGGTCGCGGGCTCGGTCATCCGCCGGCGCCCGCCGCGATCGCCGCGAGCACGCGGTCCGGCGTCGCCGGCAACCGGCGCACACCCGCGCCCACCGCGTCGCGGATCGCGTTCAAGATCGCCGGGGCGGTGGGGATCAGCGAGTGCTCGCCGATCCCCTTCGCGCCGTAGGGACCGGCGGGATCGCCCGACTCCACGAGGATGCTCACGACCTCGGGCACGTCGCCGATCGTCGGGATCAGGTAGTCGTGCAGGTTCTCGTTCCGCCCGGGGAGGTACTCCTCCATCAGCGCCATCCCGATCCCCTGGGCCACCCCGCCCTCGATCTGGCCCTCGATCAGCGTCGGGTTCACCGCGCGCCCCACGTCGTGCGCGGCCGTGATCCGCCGAAGGTGCACCGTACCGAGCTCGAGGTCCACCTCCAGCTCCGCCATGTGCGCCCCGAACCCGAACTGCGCGTACGGGTCCCCCTGGCCGTCCTCGTCCAGGGTCGTCGTCGGCGGGTCGTAGGTCGCGTTGGTGACCGCCACCAGGCCATCCCCGTCGGCATCGAGCGAGCCCAGGTCCACCGTCGTCGTCTCGTCGCGATCGTGCACCACGAGACGATCGCCGTCGAGCTCGAGGTGGGCCTCGTCCGACGCGCCGGAAAGCAGGAGCAGCTGCGCGCGGAGCGCCATCGCCGCGAGATAGGTGGCGTTGCCGGAGATGAACGTCTGCCGCGACGCCGAGCTCTTGCCCGCGTCCGGCGTGGTGTCGGTATCGGCGCCAAGCGTCACGATGCGCGAAATGTCGACGCCGACGGCGTCGGCGCAGATCTGCGTCATCACGGTGTTCGCGCCCTGTCCCATGTCGACCGCTCCCTGGTAGAGCGCGATGCGGCCGTCACGCCGGAGCCCGACCTTGATCGTCGACGGGTTGGGCAGCGCCGTGTTGCCGCAGCCGTACCACATGCCGGCCAGGCCGACGCCGCGCCGGGTCGAGCCCCCTCGGGCGCCGGCCGTCTCGGCCCGCGCTCGTTCCCAGTGAGGCCGCAGCGCCTCGAGACACTCGCGGTACCCGACGCCCGAGCTGAACACCTGACCGGTGACCGTCGGGACACCCGCCGTGAGCGCGTTCAGGTACCGGAGCTCGAGCCGGTCCATCCCCACGGCGTCGGCGAGCTCATCGAACAGACACTCCTGCGCGATCGTCGACTGCGGCACGCCGAACCCGCGGAACGCGCCCGCCGGCGGCCCGTTCGTGTGCACGGCCACGGTGCGCGCGCGGTACGCGTCGTAGACGTAGGGCCCGCCGGCGTGGACCGGGACGCGGTTCGCCACCGTCGGCCCCCACGACGCATAGGCCCCGGTATCGAACTCCCCGGTGAAGTCCATCGCCCTCAGGCGACCGTCGCGCGTGGCGCCGATCCGCGCGCGGAGGCGTGAGGGATGCCGCTTGGTCGTCGACATCATCGACTCGGGTCGGGTGTAGGTGATGCGCACCGGCCGGCCCAGCTTCCACGCGGCGAGCGCGAGGTAGGGCTGCACCGATAGATCGAGCTTGCTCCCGAACCCGCCGCCGACCGCGGTCGGCTTGATCCGAACCGCTCCTTCGGGAAGCCCCAGGATCGCCTCGAGCTCGACGCGGTCCATGTGCGGGGACTGGGTCGTCACCTGCACCTCGACCCGGTCGCCGATGCGCTCGGCGTACCCGGCCTCGGGCTCGATGTAGGCATGCTCGATGAAGCCGGTCTCGAAGACGCCCTCGACCTCGACCTCCGCCGCCGCGAACGCGTCGTCCAGGTCGCCGCGGCGCACGTTGCCGCGGACGAGGACGTTCCCCTCGCGCGTGTCGTGGATCTGAGGCGCGCCGGGGGCCAGCGCGTCGTCCACCGACAGCACGGGCGGCAGCTCGTCCCAGGTCACCGGGAACACCGACAGGTCCAACGCCGCCATCGGTCCGGGCTCGCCGATGACCATCGCGATCGCCTCGCCACGGAACCGCACTTCCTCTTCGGCGAACACGGGCTGATCGGCCGTGGCGGGGATCGCGCCGAAGCGGTTGCGGCCGTCGATATCGGACGCGGTCATCACCGCGACCACTCCCGGCATGGCGGCGACGTAGCCGGCGAGGTCACCGAGCCGGAAGCTCGCCCGGTGGTGGGGCGAACGCACGACCCGGATGACGAGCGTTCCGTCGGGCGCTTCGTCGGCGCCGAAGACGTCCGTGCCGTTCACCTTGCGTTCGCCGTCGACCCGCTGCACGCGGTGACCCACCGCCTTGCCGACCGGAGGCGGCGGCGGGGCGACCTCGTCCGCCTGGGCGCCCATCACGGCCGAGATGATCTTGCGGTAGCCCGTGCAGCGGCAGAGCACGCCCCCGAGCGCGTCCATGACCTGCTTCTCGGTGGGCGTGGACGTGGCCCGAAGGAGCGCCGCCGCAGCCACCAGCATGCCCGGAGTGCAGATGCCGCACTGCGCGGCGCCGTGGGTGAGGAACGCGCCCTGCAGTCGGCTCACCTCGCCGCTCGCATCGAGTCCCTCGAGCGTGTCCACCCGCCGGCCTGCCAGTCGCCCGACCGGCGTCATGCAGGCGCTCACCGGGTCGCCGTCCAGCAACACCGTGCACGCGCCGCAGTCGCCCGCGTCACATCCCACCTTGGTGGCCGTGAGCCCGAAGTCGTCGCGCAGCACGTCGCTCAAGCGCCGCGCCGATCGGTCCACCTGCACCGACGATCCGTTCACGTCGAACGTGACCGCGCTCACCGGTCACCCCCACAGCTCGCGAGCGCGCGGCGCACCAGCACCGCGGCCGCCCCGCGCCGGTACTCGGCCGTCGCGCGGACGTCGTCGATCGGGCTGAGCGTGAAGAGGTGTTCGGCGATCTCCGCCGCGTCGATCTCGTCGGGTGCGCGGCCCATCAGCTGCGACTCGAGCGACCGCAGCCGCTGCGCCACCGGCGAGCATGCCCCGACCGCCACCCGGGCCCGAGCGACCCGGCCATCTGGATCCACGGCGACCACGACCGCCACCATCACGACCGAGATCACGAGGTAGCGCCGCAGCCCGAGCTTCAGGAACGCCGACCGAGCATCGTCGGCGCCGCGCGAGACGAGCACCGCGGTCAGCAGCTCTTCGGGACGAAGCGCCGTCTGTCGGTACCCGGTGAGGAACGCCTCGAGCGGGAGCACCCGGGTCCCGGCGCTCGAGGTGAGCTCGACGGACGCATCGAGGCTCAGCAACGGAGGGATGCCGTCGGCGGCCGGCGACGCGTTGACCAGGTTGCCCCCCACCGTGCCCGAGCTCTGCACCTGAACCGACCCCACCTCGATCGCCGCGGCTCGGAGCCCCTCGAAACACCCCGGCAGCGCGGCGGTGGCCACGTCGGCCCACCGCGTGAGCGCGCCGATCCGATACGCATCCGCGGTCTCCTCGATGCCCCGCAGCTCGGAGAGTCCGCCGATGTCGATCACCGGCTGCGGCAGCGGGCGCCCGACATGCTGCGGGTACAGATCGGTGCCCCCGGCCAGCACCGCGCAGCCCGCACCCCGCATCTCGAGCGCGGCGGCGACATCGGCCGGCACCAGGTAGTCCACGGGCATCGCTCCCCGGCGGAGCTTACGACCCTTCACTGCGACGCCGCGCCGGCGATCGCTGCCGACGTCTCGGGGAGGGGTGCTCAGGGGTCATCGGAGGTCGTCCCACATAGTGGAACGCCGTCCCACTATGTGGGACAGGCACCGGGCTCAGGGAACGGCTCTTTCAGGCTCCGCCGGTAGGAGCGAGCCAGTTCTCGATGCGGAGTCCCGCCACGCGGGCGAAGTGCCGTTCGTTGTGGGTCACGAGCGTGAGGTCGCGCGAGAGGCAGATGGCAGCGATACGCAGATCCGCTTCGTCCAACGGGGTCCCCGCCGCTTCGAGATCGGCGCGTCGGCGGCCGTACACGGTTGCAGCGTCGGCATCGAACGGGAGGATACGCAGATGCCCGGTCAGCAACTCCTCGATGCGGGCGATGAGCGACGGGCTGTCGCGCTTCGCCGCTCCGTACACGAGCTCGCCAGCGGTGATCGACGTCGTCGCCTGCTCGTGTGGCGGTGTCGACGCCATGCGCCGGACCACGTGCAGCGCGGGCGTTCGCCGGACCACCGAAGACAAGACGTCGGTATCGAAGCAGTACCGGATCATGTCAGGTCGGGTACCTCACGATCGACGGAGGCGTCGCGCGCTCGATAGACCTCCTCGACGAACTCGGGCAGGTCATCCCACTCCTCGAGCCCGCCCGCGAACGCTGCGAGGCCGAGGTAGCGGGGCTGAGTGGGCTGCACCTCGTCGATCGGTACGAGCGCGGCGACGGGCCTCCCCCGACGCGCCACGAGGAACCGTTCCCCGCGGCCCACCCGGGCGAGCAGCTCCGAGAGCCGTGCCTTCGCCTGCGCCACGCCGACCTCCTCCATGCCGCTGTTGACCATGATGGTCATGATAGGCCTTTGCTGACCATCTCGTGTGCAGGATCTCCTCCCGACCATGTTGGGAGATGAAGACGGCCGGCGCCGTGATGGCCGTCACGTTGGCACTTGGCGCTCAAGGCCCGCATGCCTGGGCTATGACACGCGGATGCACCGCTCCCGAGGAGGCGACGTGACCGAGCCGCTCCGCGTGACGGGAGGTCGTTCCACATGATGGGCCGCCGTCCCATCATGTGGAACAGCCGCGCGATGGGCTCAGGGGTCGTGAGATCCTCGGCCCCCTGCGGCGACGTTCGTCACCCCGTCGACACGCGCGGGACCTTCGCCCAGGTCGATCGTCAACCTGTTCACGATTGCGACCTAGGTGTTCATCGTGAACCTGTTGACGATCGCGTGCGTGAGTGCGGCCGTCGG
>CAZZND010000109.1:0-9115 GCA_964655465.1 uncultured Actinomycetes bacterium | reverse complement strand
AGACGATGTCGTTCCACATCCGCAGGCCGCCCTTCTTGGACTCGCCGAAGTAGTCCGAGTTGAGGATGCGCGTGACGTAGTTGTCGAGATCGACCGCGATGATGCGGTCGTCGGGATAGCCCTCGGCCACGAGCCCCGGCGTGTAGATGACCTGCACGGTCGGCTCGGCGCCGTCGGTCCGCTCGAAGTACAGCTTCTGCTGCATGCCCGCGATGTTCGCGTAGCGCTTCTCCATGACCAGACGCGCCGCCGTCCGCATCTCGGTGTCGTTGCCGATGTAGCCGTCGATGACGATGACGTCGTGCTCGGCGATGTAGGCATCCTGCAGGGCCGCGATACGGTCGTACTCCTCGCGCGTCATCGTCTTGCCGCTGGACTCCCGGTCCACGACGAAGGTGCTCGCGGCGGAGCGGGACAGGACCTTCGTCTGCACGTTGACGTTTCCGTACTCGGAGATGCGCGCCTCGGGCATCTCTTCTGTCCACCCGCGGATCTCATCCGGGGTGGGGTTGGTGAACACCTGCGCCACGTCGG
This sequence comes from uncultured Actinomycetes bacterium, assembly GCA_964655465.1. Taxonomy (GTDB): domain Bacteria; phylum Actinomycetota; class UBA4738; order UBA4738; family HRBIN12; genus AC-51. Next base: position 8,581 of record CAZZND010000109.1, on the reverse strand, counting down.
GCCTCCTTGAGACGGGGTCGCCGCGGGACGCGGCATCGTTCGAGGTGGATGGATCGCGGAGAGTCTATCGAACGCCGTTCGGTCGCCTGGTCGTCGATCCGGTTCGCGTGTGAGACGCGGGCCGATCAGGTCCGCACGGGGGGCCGGACGATCTTGCCGGCCTTGATGCAGCTGGTGCACGCGTTGATCCGCTTGGGGGCGCCGTTGACCACCGCGCGCACGCGCTGGATGTTCGGGTCCCACCGGCGGTTGTTCCGCTTGTGCGAGAACGTGACCGACTTGCCGAACCAGGGCTTCTTGCCACAGACGTCGCAGACCGCTGCCATGACGAACGACGATACCAGCCGCCGCGCGCGCTGCCCGCTCAGCCCGTGACCTTCGCCAACGCCTGGTCCAGCGCCGAGTCGGCGAGCTCCCCGGGGATCGTCGCCACCCGCGATCCGTCGGCGTCGTAGACGAGCGTCATCGGCGGCGCGAACAGATCCTCGCGGATGCCGATCGCGTTCGCCGGGTCGAACAGGCTCGGGTAGCCGATGTCGTAGGTCTCGATGAACCGCCGCGCGCCCTCCCGAGAGTCCATCATGTCGATGCCGAGGAACTGCACGCGGTCCCCGTAGCGCTCGTGCGCCGCCGTGAGGAGCGGCGCCTCGCGCTCGCAGGGGTCGCACCACGAGGCCCAGAAATTGACCACGACCGGCGTCCCTTCGAGTCCGGTGAGCAACCGGTCGAACGCCGCCGCATCCGCGTCCGGCAGCTCGTCGACCGATACCGGCAGCCCAGGCGCGGAGGCCGCGTTCGATGCGGGCGGACCCGTCGATGTCGGCGTCGTCCCTGCGCACGCCGCGAGGACGAGCGTGGCGGTCATCACGACGACGACGCGACGATACATCGGGCCATGGTAAGCGTGGAGCCGTTGCAGGACCGTGGTAGAACCGTGACGCGTGAGGAGCCCCCGATGCCGCCGCTGAGCCCGTCGTCACCCATCGTGCAGATCGATCGCGTGCTCGCGACGCGCCGCGCCGGGTTCCGAACGAAAGGACCCGAGGCGTGGGAGGTGCTCGGGTCCGCGTTCGGGATCGAGTCCGTCGGCGAGCTGCTGCACCACTACCCGCGCCGCTACATCGACCGCTCGCGGGTGCAGACGATCGGTGCACTGAAGATGGACGCGCCCGCCACGGTCGTCGCCACCGTGAGGAAGGCCGTGAAACGCCAGACCCGCCGGCGGCAGACCATGGTCACGGTGACCTTGACGGACGGAACGGGCTTCCTCGACCTGACGTTCTTCAACCAGCCGTGGGCCGCCTCGATGTACCGCGAGGGCACGGAGGTCGCGGTCTCGGGGCTCGTGCAGCTATACCGAGGGCGTCTGCAGCTCGCGGGCCAGGAGGTGGAGATCTTGCGCGGGAGCGACCAGGACCTCGTGCACACGGGGCGGATCACCCCGGTGCATCCCGCGAGCGAGGGCATCACCGCCCGCACCCTCCGCGAGCTGATCTGGAAGGCGCTCGACGTGTTGCCGCCGCAGCCCGACCCCATGCCCCTCGACGTCATCGGGCCCGAACGGCTCGCGAGCTGGGACGAGGCGATCCGCCGCATCCATTTCCCGGCCGACGACGCCGAGCTCGCGTCGGCGAGGGAGCGCCTGAAGTTCGACGAGCTGTTCACGCTCGGGTTGGGTGTGGCGTTCCGACGACAGCGGCTCTCGGCCGAGCGCACCGGCGTCGCGCACGGTCCCGATGGGCCGCTCACCCGAGAGCTCGCGGACGCGCTGCCGTTCGAGCCCACCGACGCGCAGCGACGCGCGTTGGCGAAGGTCGGCGAGGCGATGGCCGCCCCCACGCCGATGAACCTGTTGCTGCAGGGTGACGTCGGCTCGGGCAAGACGCTCGTCGCCCTGCACGCCTGTCTCGTGGCCGTACAGTCAGGGCACCAGGCCGCGATCATGGCGCCGACCGAGGTCTTGGCGGCACAGCATGCTCGCTCGATCGCGGCGCTCCTCGACCCGATCGGGGGCGTCGCGTTCCTCGGGACCCCGGGACACGGCACCCCCACCGAGCAGAGCTCGTTCTTCGAGCAGGCGCCGGCCGAGGCGCCCGCACTGACGTTCGCGCTCCTGACCGGGGCCGTCACCGGGAAGGACCGTCAACGGATCGTCGACGGTGTCGCCGACGGCTCGATCCATCTCGTGATCGGCACGCACGCCCTCGTCCAGGAGTCGGTGGTCTTCCACGACCTGTCGCTCGCGGTGGTCGATGAACAGCACCGGTTCGGCCTGCACCAACGGATGGCGCTGAAGGGCAAGGGCGGCGGCGATATCGACGTCCTGATCATGACGGCGACGCCGATCCCCCGGACGCTCGCGCTCACGTACTACGGTGACCTCGACGTGGTGGTGCTGGACGAGCTTCCGGCGGGACGGCAGCCGGTGCAGACCATGGTCGTCCGTGACGACGCTGCACGCGCGCGGGCCGAGGATCTCGTCCGGGCCGAGGTCGCCGCGGGTCGGCAGGCGTTCGTGGTCTGCGCCGCGATCGACGAGGGCAACCGTACCCAGGTCAAGGCCGCCGAGGTCGAAGCGGAGCGCCTGCGGACCACGGTGTTCCCGGAGCTCCGCGTCGAGCTGCTCCACGGCCGGATGCGGCCCAAGGACAAGGAGCGGATCATGGACGCCTTCCACGCAGGCACGTTCGATCTGCTCATCTCGACGACCGTCATCGAGGTCGGCGTCGACGTTCCGAACGCCACGGTGATGCTCGTTGAGAACGCGGAGCGGTTCGGCCTCGCGCAGCTCCATCAGCTGCGCGGCAGGATCGGGCGGGGTGCGCACCGTTCCTTCTGCGTGCTGTTCGACGGGTCGGGCGAGGGCAACCTCGAGGCGACGGTTCGTCTGGACGCGATGGTGCGCACGACCGACGGGTTCGAGCTGGCGGATGAGGATCTGCGTCTGAGGGGCGAAGGGACCCTCTTCGACACGAAGCAGTCGGGGATGCCCGACCTCAAGCTCGCGCGGCTCGCCGAGGACCTCGAGCTGGTGACGCGCGCCCGCGCCCGCGCCTTCGCGATGCTTGAAGACGACCCCGGGCTCGCCGGCCACCCCGAGTTGCTCGCCGAGCTCCGTCGCCGGTTCGAGCGCTCGATCGACTGGCTGTTCGCCTCCTAGGCTCGGTGGACGCCTAGGCTCGGCCCCGTGAGGATCATCGCCGGAGTCGCGAAAGGGACCCGTCTGGGTCCCGTGCCCCCCGGCACCCGACCGGTCTCGGACATGGCCCGGGAGGGACTGTTCGCGAGCCTGGGCGATCGCGTCCACGAGGCCCGGAGCCTGGACCTGTTCGCGGGCACGGGGGCCGTCGGCATCGAGGCGCTTTCGAGAGGGGCGGCCTCCTGCGTGTTCGTCGACGCCGAGCGGCGATCGACCGCGACCGTGCGAGACAACCTGGCCAAGACCGGCCTCACCGGGACCATCGTGACCTCAGACGTGTTGCGCTACTTACGTTCTCACCGAGACCGGAGAAAGGGCTTCGACCTCGTCTTCGTCGATCCGCCGTACGAGACCGGCGCCCCGTACCTGGACGACTGCATCGAGGCGCTCGCGGACGGCTGGTTGGCCGCAGACGGGTGGACCGTGACGGTGACCCGGGGTCAGAAGGGCCCGCTGCCTGCTGTTCCGCTACACTGGGTCGTCGCGAGGCAGCTCCGGTACGGGGACAGCCTCTTGACCCAGTACCGGGAGGTTGGATGGGCCTGACCGCTCTCTGTCCGGGCACGTTCGACCCGGTGACGAACGGGCACCTGGACATCATCGGCCGCGCCGCCGCGCTCTTCGAGACGGTCGTGGTCGGTGTCTTGGAGAACCCGTCGAAGACACCGATGTTCACCCCCGAGGAACGGGTCGGGTTCCTGCGTCAGGCGGTGGCCGACCTGCCCAACGTGCAGGTGGGCTCGTTCCGGGGGCTGCTGGTCGATCACGCACGCGAGCAGGGCGCGGTTGCGATCGTGAAGGGCCTACGGGCCGTGAGCGACTACGAGTACGAGATCCAGATGGCACAGATGAACCAACGCATCGGCGACGTCGAGACCCTCTTCATGTCGACCAACCCCTCGTGGTCGTTCCTGTCGTCGTCGCTGGTCCGGGAAGTCGCGCGTCTCGGTGGCGCCGTCGACGGGCTGGTGCCCGACCACGTGCGTACGGCGCTCGTCGACCGGATCGGGGGTGCCTGATGGATCTCGCCGGACGTCTCGCCCAGCTCGATGAGCTGGTGCGGGAAGCGAAGTCGATGCCCCTGTCGTCGTCGGTCCTGGTCAACCGCGAAGAGGTCTTGCAGATGATCGCCGAGATGCAGGAGGGCCTGCCCGAAGAGATCAAGCAGGCGCGCTGGATCGTGCGCGATCGCGAGGAGCTCTTGGCCAAGGCTCGCGCCGAGGGTGAGCGGCTGATCGAACAGGCCCGCGAGGAGCAGCGGCGCATGGCCATGAAGGAAGAGGTCGCCCGCCGCGCCGAAGAGGAAGCCGATCGGATCCTCGCCGAGGCCGAGGACAAGACCTCGGCGATGCGTCGAGAAGCGGAGGACTACGTCGACGGCAAGCTCGCCCAGTTCGAGATCTCGCTCCGACGGATCCTCGAGGACGCGCAGGACACGGCGCGCGGGGTGGCACGTACGCTGGACCAGGTCGAGGTCGGCCGTGAGCGCTTGCGGGCGCCGGCCACCGAGGCCGAGCAACACCTCGCGCCGCCCGAGCCAGACGTCGAGACGCCCCTGTACGACGAGGGGGCCGGATGAGCCTCGCCACCATCGACGTCCACGAGCTGGTCGGCCACCCGGGGGCATCCAGGGAACGGACCATCACGGGCACGCTCGAAGGGCTCACGTCGGAGCTCGCGCGGTTGCCCGACGATGCCCCGGTGCAGGCCCGGCTGTTGCTGGAATCCGTGGTCGAGGGGATCCTCGTCTCGGGCGAGGTCACGGGGCGCTGGTCGCTGCGGTGCGCCCGCTGCCTGAGTGAGTTCGATGGCGAGTTCCTGGTCACGGTGCACGAGCTGTTCGTGACCGAGCCCGATCCCGAGGCCGACGAGTACGCGTTCGACCCCGCGGTCGGGATCGAGACGGACCAGCTGGCCCGAGACGCGATCGGGGTCGAGATCCCCTTCTCGCCGCTGTGCCGCCCCGGTTGCCTCGGCCTGTGCGAGACCTGTGGCGGCAACCGCAACCTCGGCGAGTGTCCCGGCCACGAGACCCTCGACGCGCGATTCGCGGTCCTTTCCGACCTCGCGTGGCCCGACGCCGACGAGTCCTGACGACCCACCCGACGAGCAGAAGGAAGGAACCCATGGCCGTCCCCAAGAAGAAGCAGTCCAAGGCCCGCACCGCGACGCGCAAGGCCACGTGGAAGGCCGAGCCCACCGGGTACAGCTCGTGCCCCCAGTGCAAGCAGCCGAAGCTACCGCACCGCGTGTGCCCGAACTGCGGCACCTACGCAGGCCGTCAGGCTGTCGAGGTCGAGTGACCCGGTGAGCCAGGCCCAGGCCGGATCGCCGACCCCCCCCGCTCTCGAGGCGCTCGACGACGCGCTCGGTGTGAGCTTCCGCGACCCGGACCTGCGACGCGCCGGGCTCACGCACCGCTCCTACGCGTTCGAACAGGGGCTGGAGGTCACGAACGAGCGTCTGGAGTTCCTCGGAGACTCCGTGCTCGGGCTCGTGGCGACCGATATGGCCTACGCCGCGTACCCCGAGATGCCCGAAGGGCAGCTCGCGAAGCTCCGCGCAGCCATCGTGAACATGCAGGCGCTCGCCGACGTGGCCCGGAGCCTGCGCCTCGGCGATGTCGTGCTGCTCGGCAAGGGGGAGGAGCAGTCGGGCGGCCGCGACAAGGCGAGCATCCTCGCCGACGCGCTCGAAGCGGTGTTCGGGGCCGTGTACCTGGACCGGGGGCTCGACGTGGCGCGGTCGCTGATCGAACGGCTCTTCCGTCCCCGGATGGAGGCGTGGGTGCGCGGCGAAGGGGACCGCGACTTCAAGACCACGCTCCAGGAGCTGGCATCACAGCTCTTCCGGGCGATCCCGGAGTACAAGATCCAAGAGCGTGGCCCCGACCACGAGAAGGTGTTCACCGCGACCGCGGTGGTAGCCGGTGAGGTGCTCGGCGGTGGCGTCGGGCGCTCCAAGAAGGAAGCCGAGCAGCAAGCGGCCCGTGAAGCGTACGCGACGCTCTCGGCCCGGGCCGCAGGCGTCGAAGCCTGAGGGAGGACGACGTGGAGCTACCCGAAGTCGAGGTGATGCGTCGCGATCTCGAGCGCGACGTCGTGGGTCGCCGGATCAAGGCGGTGGAGGTCAAGACCACGAAGAACGCGATGCGGGCGATCCGCCGTCACAAGACACGCAAGGAGTTCACCTCTCGTCTCGTAGGCCACAAGGTCACGAAGACCGAGCGGCGCGGCAAGTACATCCTGCTCCACCTCGACGGAGGCGACGGCTTGGTCGTGCATTTCGGTATGAGCGGTCGGCTGCAGCGCGCCACGGGCCGCCAGCCCCTGGCCCCGCACACGCACATCGTGTTCACGTTCCAGCAGGGTGGCGACATGCGGTTCATCGACCCTCGGACCTTCGGCGAGATGTTCGTCACGTCGGCCGACGAGCTCGGCAAGGTCAAGGAGCTGCAGCACCTCGCGATCGATCCGCTGGACCAGGTCTTCACGTGGCCGACGTTCCAGTACCTGCTGGCAGAGAAGGCTGCGAAGATGAAGCCGGTGCTGATGGATCAGAAGTTCATCAGCGGGCTCGGCAACATCTACTCGGACGAGGTCCTCTTCCACGCCGGGCTCCGCTTCGACCGCATGAGCGACGCGCTCAGCTCGCAGGAGGTCCGGCGCCTGTACCGCGCGATCCAGGAGATCTTGCAGGAAGCCATCAAGGCGCGGGGGACGACCCTCGAAGACGATGCGTACCTCGACCTGTTCGGTGAGCCCGGCGGGTACGGGCCCGAGCTGAAGGTCTACGGCCGCGCCGGACTACCGTGCCGCCGCTGCCGCACGCCGATCGCATCGGTGAAGATCTCGCAGCGCTCATCGTTCTACTGCCCGCAGTGCCAGAGTTGAGCATCTTGCGCGACTCACGTTGGCAGGCATAGCGTCGGGTCGACCGAACGGGAGCAGGCCGGAACAGGCCTACGAAGGTGGCTTCGGCTTCTTCCCCGACAAGCGCGTCGAGATCACCGACGCCTTCGCTGAGGGCGACCGCGTCGTCGCGCACATGCGCATGACCGGGACCAACACCGGGGGCGCCGTCGCCTGGGCCGGCCTGTCGGAGCCGACCGGCAAGGCGATCGACACCGACTGGATCCAGATCTCGCGTCATGTCGACGACGGCAGGATCGTCGAGACCTGGGCGCAGATGGACTCTCCGAAGATGATGGTGAAGCTGGGCGCGATGCCGGCACCGGGAGGGATGTGAGATGGCGAACCCCGAAGAGAACGCCGCGACCTGCCGCGAGTTCGTGCAGCGGGTCTTCAACGAGGGCGACATCTCGTTCACCGAGAAGACGCTGGCCGAGGGGTTCGCGGACCACTCGCCGCCCCGGGGGTGGGGGATGACAAGGCCTCCGCGATCGAGACGTTCCGGATGATGTCCCAGCGGTTCTCCGACTCGCGCACCGAGATCCTCGACGTGATCGCGAGCGGGGACAGGGTGGCCGTGCGTGCGAAGATCACCGGGACCGACACGAGCGGCTTCATGCCCGGGATGCCGGCCACCGGCAAGACGTTCTCGCTCGAGACGATCGACGTCATGACCTTCGACGAGAACGGTCAGAACGCCGAGCACCACGCCGAGCACTACGGCATCGCGGACATCCCCGGCGCGATGACGGAGCTCGGGTTGATGCCCGGGCCCGAGGGGACATAGCTCAGACCAATTCGACGCCGGCGTCGCGCATGCGCACGATCGCGCGGTCGCCGTCGCCCGGTGAAAGGTCCACCGCGGCGATGGCCGAAGCGGCGACCTCGACCCCGTACCCCAGCATGCGCGCATCGCACGCCGTCTCGACGACGCAGTAGTCGGTCGCGAGACCGACGACGACGACGCGCTCGACGCCTCCGGAGCGCAGGAGCTCGTCGAGGACGGTCGCCGTCACGTCGCCGCTGAGCGGGTCGCGCACGCTGAACCCCGAGTAGCCATCACCCCCTTCGCGCCCCTTGCGGACGACCTCGCCGTCGATCACGAGACCGGGGTGGAACGCCGCCCCCCAGGTGTCCTCGACGCAGTGCGCCGGCCAGATGCCGCCGTCCTTGGCGAAGTGGGCCGTCGAGGAGGGGTGCCAGTCCTGCGTGTACAGCACCGGCGCCCCGGCGGCCCGCGCCCGGGCGATCTCCGCGTTCACCTCGTCGATCACCCGCTCGCCTCCGGGCACGTACAGGCTCCCCGCGTGGTCGGCGAAGTCGTTCTGCACGTCGACGACGATCAGCGCGGTCCGCGGGTCGTACGAGGTCACGCCGCGAGCCTAATGGCACCGGAGCGGTCCAGTCATGCAGACCGCTCTCTGAGCCGCCGGCAGGTGAACACTGACAGAGCCAGGGCCCGCGGAGCCCT
>CAZZND010000108.1:5853-9132 GCA_964655465.1 uncultured Actinomycetes bacterium | reverse complement strand
TACGACTTCGCGCCCGGCTTCTCGATCTGGACGACGATAGAAGAGTGCCTGAACCCACCGGTCGTGTGGGAGAAGGACCGCGGCTGGTTCACGCTCCCGCCGTTCTCCGAGCCGGAGACCTTCACGTTCCCGGAGGGGATCGGTCCGGTCGAGTGCGTGCACGTCGAGCACGAGGAGGTGCTGCTGATCCCGCGGTGGGTCGACTGCCGACGCGCAACCTTCAAGTATGGCCTGGGCGACGAGTTCATCGAGGTCCTGAAGACCCTGCAGAAGCTCGGGCTCGACCGAACCGACCCCGTCACCGTGCGTGGCCAGCAGGTGAGCCCGCGCGACGTGGTGGCCGCGTGCCTTCCCGACCCCGCGACGCTCGGTCCGCAGATGAGCGGCAAGACGTGCGCCGGCACCTGGGTCACCGGCACCGGCAAGGACGGGAACCCGCGCGAGGTCTACCTGTACCACGTGGTCGACAACGAGGAGACCTGGGGCCGCGACCAGGCACAGGCCGTCGTCTGGCAGACCGCGATCAACCCCGTGGTGGCGCTCGAGCTGCTCGCGAACGGCTCGTGGTCGGGCGCCGGGGTCCTCGGCCCAGAAGCGTTCGAGCCCAACGCGTTCCTCGACCTGCTGAACGACTACGGTTCGCCCTGGGGTATGGAGGAGCGCTCGCCCCGATAGCCCGGGCTCAGGTCGGCCGTCCCGTCAGACGATGCCTCCCAGGTACGCCGCCACGTCACCAGAGGAGTTGTCCGGATGAGCATCGGAGCCGGCCGCACCGAGGGGTCGCTCGACGCTGCCTTCCTCGCGCGGTCGATCGAGCCAGGTTCGCTCCTCGAGGCGACCCCGGAGTGCCTGGTCGTCGCCGCCCGGGACGGGCAGATCGTCTACGCCAACCGCAACGCCGAGGCGCTCACCGGGTTCACCCGTCACGAGCTGGTCGGCAAGCACATCGAGATGCTCGTCGGGGCCAACGTGCTGACTGCGAGCGACGGCGCCCGGATCGACGCCGTCTGCCGCACGGCCGCCGGGGCCACGCTTACCGTCGATGTGCACGTCGGCGTGATCGAAGGGCCGGAGCGTCTGCTCGTGGTCACGCTCCGGGACTCGACCGAGCTTCAGCAGGGGCGCGAGTCGTTGTTCGAGGCTGAGGCCAAGTACCGGAGCCTGGTCGAGCACATCCCGGCCGTCGTCTACCTCGACCCTGTCGACGAGGACTCTCTCTCGATCTACGTGAGCCCGCAGGTGCGCGACCTGATCGGTATCGAGCCGGAGGCATGGCTCACCGACCACTACGCCTGGCGAGCCCACGTCCACCCGGAGGACGTCGACCGCGCCTTCGCCGAATATCAAGAGGCCTACGGAGCGCACCTGCCCCTCAACCACGAGTACCGGATGGTCCATGAGGACGGGACGATCAAGTGGGTGCTGGAGCAGGCGTTCCCGATCGACGACGAGGACGGGAACCCGTGGTTGATCCAGGGCGTGATCTTCGACATCACCTCACGCAAGGCCGCCGAGGAGCAGGTCTCGTTCCTCGCCTACCACGACAAGCTGACCGGCCTGCCCAACCGGCATCTGTTCGAGGAGATGCTCGACAAGGCCATCGCGCGTGCCCGCCGCAGCGACACCGGCATCGGCGTGCTGTTCCTCGACCTCGACAACTTCAAGCTCGTGAACGACTCGTTGGGGCACCACGCGGGCGATCTGCTGCTGGCGCAGCTCGCCGACCGCCTGCGCGGCTGCATCCGCGACACCGACCTGGTCGCGCGTCAGGGCGGCGACGAGTTCATGATCCTGCTCTCCGACCTCGAGCGCGGCACCGGTGCCGTCGGCGAGCTCGATCCCGCGATGGTCGTCGCGGAGTCCATCGCGACGCGGGTGCGCGAGGCGATGGCGGAGCCGTTCGACCTCGCCGGGACGCACTTCTTCGCGACGGGCTCCACCGGCATCAGCCTGTTCCCGCAGGACGCCACCGATGCGGACTCGCTGCTCAAGAACGCCGATCACGCGATGTACCAGTCCAAGCGGCACGAGCCGGGCGGCTACACGATCTTCTCCACCCGGGGCGACGACGCGATGCAGCGGCTCTCGCTCACGACCCGCCTGCGCGAGGCCGTCGCCCAGGAGCCCTGGGTGCTGCACTGGCAGCCGATCGTCGAGCTCGCGACGGGCCACGTCGTCTCGGTCGAAGGGCTCATCCGGTGGCCCGACGCGAACGGCGGTCTGGTGGCGCCGGGTGAGTTCATCCCGCTGGCCGAGGAGCTCGGACTGATCGAGGCGATCGGGGACTGGGTGATCGGCGAGCTCGGGCGTCAGCATGCCGCCTGGGCCGCCGAAGGGCTGGATCTGAGGGTCGGGTTCAACCTGTCGCCGAGGCAGCTCTGGTCCGCGCACCTGTCCGAGACGATCATGCAGAAGGTCAGGGCGGCCGGCGTCGAGCCGGGCGACGTCACCGTCGAGATCACGGAGTCCACGGCGATGGCCGACCCGGACCGGACCCAGAGGGTGCTCGCCGAGCTGCACTCCTGGGGCTTCAAGCTCGCGCTCGACGACTTCGGGACAGGCTATTCGTCGCTCGCGCGTCTGAAGCACATGCCGGTCGACGTGCTCAAGATCGACCGGTCGTTCGTGCGCGACGTGCACAGTGACGCGAGCCTGGCCAGCATGGTGCGAGCGATGATCCAGCTCGCGGATGGGCTCGGGATGACCCCGCTCGCCGAGGGTATCGAGACCCAGGGCGAGCTCGAGTTCCTGGTCGAGCATGGGTGTTCGCTCGGCCAGGGGTTCCTGTTCTCGAAGGCGGTGCCGGCGGCCGAGATCCCCGCGGTCCTGGCGCGCGGGTCGCTCTCTCCCGGGGGCTGAACCTCAGACCGGGTCCGACACGGGCTCGGTCCCCGGCTCCCACGGGTAGGTCTCGCCCACCCATCCGAAGGGGTCGTCGCCGAACGCGGGCGCGCGCCGATCGCCCAGGACGGGCGCCCGCGGCTTCTTCCGGAAGTCGAAGACGTGCTCGAACCCGTGGGTCGCCTCGATCCGAGGCGTGAGGTAGGGGAGCCCCCAGTTGTCGGCGATGAACCGGAGCGGCGAGGAGAACTCGCCGAGCTCGGTGTCGATCAGACCACGCTGCGTGTACGGCGAGATGGTGAGCAGCGGCACCCGCACGCCGAGGCCGACCTCGTCGATCTCGGGCGGCACGATGGGGTCGTAGAAGCCACCCCACTCGTCCCAGGTGATGAAGATCGCGGTGTGCTCCCACTCGTCGCTCCGCATCACCGCGTTCAC